>DASXDT010000005.1:300000-600000 GCA_036490475.1 Candidatus Tumulicola sp. | reverse complement strand
CCGTCGTTCGAGTCGGTGCTGGGAAGTTTTTCGGCAGAGATGTCGCGCCCAGAAGTGGCGAGGCGTACGGCTTGCGCCTGACTCGCCGGGAATCGGATTTCTCGATCGGGCAATATCACCGCGACATGCTCGCTGTCGACCTGCAGTGTAAGACGCAAACCCGGACGCAAGCGCACGCGATCGCTCGGGGTCAGTTTCCCCGATGCGGCGATCTGTTCGAACGGCCGAATTGCAACGGGACGCGTCGACGCGGCGAGATAGCGCCCCAGCGCGCGTGCGATCGCCGTTCGATCGAAGCGGTCGATGGCAGCGTGCAGCGCTGCGACCGTCGCCGCAAGATCGGCTTCGATCGCGTCTTCATCCGACAGGTCGACTCCGATCGGTAACGAGCGACGCAACGCGACATCGTCTGAAAGTTCGCTCAGGATCTGGTCCGCAAGCATCCGGCGGGTAACCGGGTGTACGCCGATCGTAAGATGGCCTGAGATATCGTCGAGGGACATCGCCGAGTGAATGTAGCCGCGCGGCAGATAGAGCACGTCGCCGCGTTCGAGCACGCAATCGATCAGCGGTGTTTCAGATGCGCGTGCATCGACGGCCGATTTGCGTTGCTGCCAAGTTTGATCTCGAAGCGGCGCCGGCAACACCGGTTCGTGCACCAACCATCGCTTGCGGCCTGCGAACTGCAGAACGAAAACGTCGTGCACGTCGTAGTGCGGCGCGAAGCCGGTGTTTTGGGGCGGCGTTACGTAGGCGTTGACTTGCACGGGATGACCGAGCTGCGCCGAGAGTCCTTCGGCAAACGTTCGGACCGGAGCCCACGTGCGGTGCACGCCCTGCAAGACGAGCGTCGCGCCCGAAACGAATTCCGTGAGAACTTTATCGTCGGCGACCTGGTCGCCGATCTCCGCGCCGGCACCACCGCCGCGTGTGAAACGGGACGGCGACAACAAGTCGCCGTCCCGGCTCATGCGGACAAAGGGCGTTCGCAGCCCTCGCTGCGAGACTAACTCATCGACCGCGTCGAGCGACAGCAAATCTCCGAAGTCGTCTTCGGAACGTTGCGCCGCCGTTCGAAGCAGCGGGGCGACGCCCCAATGCCGCGCGGCGAACTCCTCAACTGCGAGTCCTGTGATTCGAGATAACGGATCGATCGGGAGTTACGCTCCGCCGTCCGCTCCCCCGTCGGCGCCGCCATCGGCTCCGCCGTCGCCGTCGGCACCGCCGTCAGCGCCACCATCTGCTCCGCCGTCGTGAACGCCGGGTTTGCCCGAGGCACCGCCGTCGGCTGGACCTTCAGCTCCGCCGTCTGCGCCGCCATCCGCGCCGCCGTCGTGAACTCCCGGCGTTCCGGAAGCGCCGCCGTCGGCGGGTCCCTCGCGACCGTCGAGGTTGTCGTCTTCAAACATGGTTCGACTCCGTTCTAGAGAGTGATGTACCAAAGTGTTTATATGCCTTGCCCAGGACAGCGTACCGTAAAACGGCCTTCGGAGTCACTGAGTTGCAGATTCGCTCTTATATCGGGTGCGTCGAACGCGTACGTTCGCCTGCGTCCGGCGGTAGGAAGCGACAGGGCTGGGGCCGGGCTTTGATGGAATCTCGACGTCTCATGTTCGAAGAGTTGAGCGGCTCGAGCTTCTTGCACGCGTGGCACGCGCGTTTTGCCGGCGGTACGGCGAGGCACTATGCGTCCGGGCGCGTTGCGGGGAGCGATGTTTCTACCTATGGTCTGCTGGTAGACGATGTCGCGGCGCTCTCGAGCGGCAAAACAGTCGTCGATATCGCTTGCGGCGACGGGTATTTGCTCCAGTTGATCTCCGAGCGGTTTCCCCAAGCTACGCTCGTTGGCGTCGACGCCTCATCAGAAGAGATTCGCCTGGCTCTCGAACGCGTGTATCCGGGGGACGTGCGTTTCGAAGAGCGTCCGGTTGAAGATTTGCCATTTCCAACCGGCAGCATCGATGCCGTCGTCTGTCACATGGCGTTCATGTTATTCGACGACGCCCGCACCGTCACGAAGGAGATCGCGCGCGTTCTTCGCCCGGGGGCAATGTTTGCTGCGATTTTCGGACCGGCTCGAGGCACCGGTCCGGGCATACGCGGCTTTGGCGGAAAACTGCACGAAATCGAATCGAACGAACGGTTAGCGAGACTCGATGTGGGCGACTCGGCCACCGATACCGAGGAAACGTCCCGCGCCCTCTTCGAGAGCGACGACTGGCAATCGGTCGAATTACGCAATGTCGCCCTTCGCTTCGAAACGGCGCAGGAAGTTCGCGAGATGCTGCTCTCGATGTATAACATCGCCAGGCTTTCGCAATCGGGTAGGGCCGAACTCGAAGATTACGTGCGGTCGGCGCTACGCGATTCTTTCGATCCGGCGGACTGGCAACTGGGTTTGCGGCATCTCGTTGCAGAGCGCATCCAAGCCGAGCATTGACGAGTTAGCGCGTTACATGAACAAGCTTTGGGAATCAGTCGAAGTTGGTGCGTTGACGCTTCGAAATCGCGTTGCGATGGCGCCGATGACCCGCTCCCGCGCAACGGCAGAGGGAGTTCCTACCGCTCTCAACGCGACGTATTACGCACAGCGCGCGTCGAACGGCCTCATCATCACCGAGGGCACGCAGCCTTCGGATGCCGGGCAAGGGTATGTGTTCACGCCAGGCATCTACACCAAAGAACAGATCGCGGGTTGGCGATTCGTCACCGATGCGGTGCATGCGGCGGGCGGCAAAGTGTTCATTCAGATCATGCACGTCGGGCGCATCTCGCATCCTTCGAACTCTCCAAAGGGTGGCGACGTGGTCGGGCCGTCGGCGGTGCGCGCCCTCGGACAAATGTTCACGCTGACCGGAATGCAAGATTTTGCCGAACCGCGCCCGCTGGAAATCGGCGAGATCGCGACGACGATCGATGAGTTTCGGCACGCCGCTGCCTGCGCGATCGAAGCGGGAGCCGACGGCGTCGAGATTCACGGCGCGAACGGCTATCTGGTCCATCAATTTCTTTCTGAAAACGCCAACCGTCGAACCGATGCTTACGGCGGTTCGTTCGAAAACCGCGTGCGATTTGCGGTGGAAGTCGCGGATGCCATAGCCTCCGAAATCGGGGCCGAACGTACCGGCATCCACATTTCGCCCGGCAATCCATTCAACGATATCGTCGAAGGCGACACGACGACGCTGTATAGGACGCTCGTTCCGAAACTAGCAGTATTGAATCTCGCCTACCTGCACGTGGTGCACGGCGGGGACGAAAATCTGCTGGCGTGGATTCGAAGTGCCTGGTCGACGAGCTTGTTGGTTAATCGTCCCAATCGGCCGCGTGCGGAAGTCGCCGTCGATGTCGATGCGGAGCTGGCCGACGTAGCGAGCATCGGACGATTTGCGCTGGCAAACCCAGACCTCGTCGAACGCTTACAGCGCGATCGCCCGCTAAACGAAGCGGATCCGGCGACCTTCTTCGGCGGCGACGCCCGCGGCTACACCGATTACCCAATCTACGCCGGTTAGTCTACGCAGAACGAGGATCTATTCCAGCCGGGTGTTCGGTCAGCTTGCGCACGGTGCTCGGGGCGAACGTCCGCACGCGTCGGGCGGCCACTTTGGTGAACTCGGCACCCACCAGTAGCACGATGGACGAATAGTATATCCAAAGGAGCATCGCTAACAGCGATCCTGCGGCTCCGTACGCAGATGCCACCGCTGCGCGCGATAAATACAGCGCGATTAACGCTTCGCCCAGCAGAAAGAGGAGCGCAGTTACGAGGGCGCCGATCCACACGCCGCGCCACCCGATGCTGACGTCCGGCAGCACTTTGTAGATGGCTGCAAAAGCGAGCGTCAACAAAATGAACGTAACGACTAGGTTGCTGGTCGCGACCACCGCGGCGTTCGCCGCGGAGCCGAGTGGGTTCGAAAAGTGTGTTGTGGCAAACGCAATCGACGCATTCGCCGCAAACGTTCCCAATAGAAGAAAGATGACGACCAGAATCATCAGGAACGAGGCAGTGCGACCACGGACCATCTGTTTCCACCCGCCCTTGGTGGATTCTATCTGCCAGATGGAATTGAGCGAATCTTGGAGCGCACCGAATAGTGCGGCGGCGCCGAGTGCGAAGGTCACCCATCCGACGATCTGCGCGATGACGCTTTGACGCGGTTTATTGAACGCTGCCGCAATCATCTGGCGAACCGTGTCCGCCGCGCCCGGACCGGCGGCGCGATTCACTTGATCGAGAATCGCGTTTTCCGCGAGATGATTGCCATGGCCGCCGTTATTGATTCCGAGAAGCCAGCCGGCGACGCCGATGACGACGATGAGCAACGGCGCAATAGAAAAGATCGCCCCAAAGGCAATGGATGATGCCAACCGCATAATCTTGTCGCGGCCGAATTCGATCGCGACGCTCTTGAGCACTCCGAGCATTGAGAGCCTCTACCCAAGCGACCGCTCCTCGACCCAGTTATTTGGGTGTTTGCGCTTTCTTCCACTGCGCCTCGACTACAGCCGGAAGCTGGTCCATATTCGAGAGAAACGCGGTCACTTGCCAGATTTCATTGTCCGTTAAGGTCGCTGAATACGACGGCATTCCGGTAAGCCGAATACCGTGATACACCTTCCAATACGTCACGCCGGGCGGGTCGTCCTCAACGCCGTGCGCGGCGAACTGCGGTGGGCGTTGGTACAGACCTGCCGCGAGGTTGGTAGCGTTTCCGTCGGCCACACCATGGCAGACAGAGCAGTTTACGACGTATGTCTTCATGCCGGCGCCGAGATTGGCGCCGGTCGGTTGCACGGGATTGTCGCCTTTGGGCGCCTCGCGTTGGATGGCTGCGCGCAGCGACGTCCGTGCGATCCAGCGCTCCAAGCCCGGAGGCCGAGCATCGGCGTTGGCCGGCAGCGCGCCCGAGCGAACGACGATATAGGCGAGCAACAATTCGACGACGATGGTGAGCAGTGCGCCGGCCAAGATGCCGCCGAGAATTGCAGCGATTGGCCACTTCATGGCTCGAACCTCATGGGCCGAGCGTAGAGCCGGGGGCTTGGGCGGTTCTGACGAGAATCCAAGGTTGGCCTCAGTTGGGCGCGCTAAGAGAGGTATATGGACGCACGCGGAGCTCGCATCGTCGTCGTCGACGATGAGGAAGATATCAGATGTCTTCTCAGTTCCGAGCTGGAGCTGGCCGGCTTCGAAGTGCGCACTGCCCGAGACGGCCCCGCCGGCCTAGCGCTGACGCGCGAGTGGGAACCGGCGTTGATTCTGCTCGACGTCATGATGCCGAAAATCGACGGCGTGAGCATTCTTCCGCGATTTCGCGCGCTTACCCAAGCGCCAATCTTTATTTTGAGTGCCAAAGGCGACACGGGCGATAAAGTGCTCGGCTTGGAACGCGGCGCCGACCAGTATCTCGCCAAACCGTTTGAAACGCCGGAGTTGATCGCGCGAATCCGTTCGGCGCTACGCCGGCCGCAACTCGATCAGCCGGACATCCTCACCTTTAACGATCTCGAGATGAATCGCAACCGGCGCACCATCGCACGCGGCGGGCGCGACATCGTGTTGACCACGCGCGAGTTCTCGCTGCTCGAAACGTTTATGCGCGAGCCACGCCGCGTGTTCAGCAAAGACGATTTGATCGATCGCGTTTGGGGTTTCGATTCCGATGTC
Source organism: Candidatus Tumulicola sp. (assembly GCA_036490475.1). Lineage (NCBI taxonomy): Bacteria > Bacillati > Vulcanimicrobiota > Vulcanimicrobiia > Vulcanimicrobiales > Vulcanimicrobiaceae > Candidatus Tumulicola > Candidatus Tumulicola sp. The sequence goes on along the minus strand of DASXDT010000005.1, from coordinate 594,326 downwards.
TCGCAAAATAACGTGGAAACGTTCATCCGCTATCTGCGCATCAAGTTGAATGCGGCCGGAGAAGACGAGCCGCTGATCGTCACGCTGCGCGGAGCCGGCTACACGCTGCGTTCGTAACGGAGACGCTTGGCCTCCCTTCGCAGCCGTCTGATTACGTGGTACATCACCACCGGCGCGCTGGTCGTTCTGTGTCTCGCCGCCCTAACGGCCGTTCTCGGCACGCAAATGCTGGCGTATCAGGGTCACGAAGCGTTGCTTTCGGCGTCCCGGCAAGTGCCGGCACTGGCGGCTCCATACGCCGCGGAACATCCCGGCGATCTCCGTGGCCTCGATACCTATCTCGACGAGCATCTTGCCCCGTTGCCGGTCGTCACACACACCGAAGATCGATTCGGCGCGCCGCATCGAGGCGACCGCCGCGGTCCGCCGCGGGGCCCGTTCAACACCAATATCGTCATGCGTTTGTTGATGGACGAAGTTCGTCCTATGGACGTCTCGCACGACGACGTACGCACGCTGCTCTTCGTCGCCCCGGCCTTTTATGCGCGGGCGCTCGAGTTCTATGCCGTCGCAATGCTGTTGGTGGCAGCCGTCGTCATCGTTGCGGCATGGCGGATTGCAATCGTCGTGGCCGCCAATTCGCTCGATCCGCTATTAAGCACGACGGCCGCGCTCAATCGCTTCGGCGACGGCGATTTTACCCCGGCTAGCGTTTCGGCCAACAACACGATCGAAGTCAGCGAGCTGGCACACGCGTATAATCGAGCGGTCGAACAAATTACGCGAGCGCTCGACGAGCGGGCTCGCGCCAGTGCGGAGATGCGACAGTTCGTTGCGGATGCCGGACATCAGCTGCGAACCCCGCTCACCGTAATTATGGGGTATCTCAGCTCGATGGCGACGCGCACGAGGGACGAAACGACCGCGGTTCCGATCGGGAAGATGCTCGATCAAAGCCGCCGGATGAAGACGCTGATCGACGAGCTGATTGTGTTGGCGCGGCTCGAACACGCGGCGCCGCTCAAAGAAACGACCTTCGACGTGCGCGACGTTGCGCGCGAGATTCCAAACGCATTTGCCGCTGAAGCGCAACGGCGCATCGGCGTCGCCGTCGGACCGGCTCCGGTGTTGGTGAGCGCGGCGGAAAGCGAGTTCCGCGAAGCGCTGATTGCGCTCACCGATAACGCCGTGAAATATGCCGGAGGAGCGCCGATTACGATCGAGGTGCGCCGCGTCGATGGCTGGTGCGAAATCACGGTCGCCGATCGCGGCATCGGGTTTTCGGGTGACGACATACGTTCGGGATTCGACCGGTTTTATCGCGGCGAAACGTCGGAGGGAACCAGCGGAACGGGTCTCGGTTTATCGATTGCGGCCAAAGTGGTCGAGCGTGCCGGCGGATCGATCGAGCTTCGCAATCGCGATGACGGCGGCGCGCTGTGCGTTATTCGGTTGCCGATTGACGATCGCTCAAACCCATCGCATACGTAACCGTTACAAGCGCTTGTTGCGATATCGCCTGGCCGGCCGCGCTGTCGTCGCTCCCGACGATCGCCTTTGCGGGTGTCAACGCTGAAATAGTGGGGCGATCGAGCGCCGGCGCCTGTGGCAGAAGGCCGGACGCGAGCCGGACGAGTTCTTTTGCATCCGCGTTGACGGTCGCTTCGGCTCCCGGCTCGACCATGACTGCGCCGCGGATGGCGTTGTAGTAGCGAAACGTGCCGTCCTCATAAGCTGCGACCGTATCGATTCCGCCATCGACCGGCACTTGAAAAACGACTCCTAGAACGGCATCCGAACCCGGACCGAAAACGGCGATGCCGCGAGACTGCAACAGGTTCGCGGCCCATAGGCGCACGCGCGGTTCCGCGGAGCGATCTTGCCATGTGCGCTCGAGTGCTTGTATCCCGGCAGCGTTGTCACCGGCTAAGAAGAAGCGATTGGCCGCCACTAGTGCGCCGATGCCGTTGGACGATTCGGGTACGTCCGTGCTGACGGCGTCGTGCAGCGATAAGGTCATAAAGACGGCCGGTAACATGCTCGCGTACCATGATTCGGTCATGCGTCGCGCCGCGCGAACATCCAGCAAGCGAGACCAATGATGCCGGCGCACCACGCGACCGTCCACCATGCCATCGCCGGCGGTGGCGGCGATGCGACTGAGAACGGCCCGAGCGGTCCGAATCCCCCATTGCGTCCGAGCATCGCAACCGGTTCTAACTGATAGGCTGCCAGCCGCCACATCGCGTCGGTCGGAAGCAGCAACTGCGAGATCACGCCCACACGTTCGAGGGTCGCATTGTGATATGCGTTCGCGAATGCGGCAACGATTCCGACCATCCACGCGACGCCGAATCCCATCACCGCCACCAAACTGCTGGCGAGTGCCGGCAAGCGAACGCTGAGCGCCATCGTAAGCGACAAAACGACCGCAGAAACGCCCCACAACGCGAGGATTGCCGCCGGTGGATTCGGCGGTATGTAGCCGGTGGTCACGTACACCGCACAGAGTTCCAACACGCTTGCAACGGCCGCATAGATCCCTAACACGATTGCCAGCCCGGCGATTTTCGACACGACGACGAGTTGGCGCGGAATGGGACGCGCGAGGATGGGTAGCAGTAGGCCCGATTCGAGATCGGTCGAGAGTGCGGGCGCCGCGAGAACGGCCGCTCCAAATGCAAGCACGAAACTGAATAAGAATCCGCCGAAAATAACCAGCACCGCGGTGGTCGAACGCATCTCGACGAACGAGATCGGTCGCCCGGCGGCGGTATGAAGATGTGCCAAACTCCAAAAGCCCCAGACGCTTAAGAGCGTCGCGGCGGCCGTAAGAATGGCCGCCGCCGGCACGAATTTTCGACGCACCGTCTCTCGCATCGCATCTAGAACGAGCGTTAACATGCGGACGACATCAGTTCGAGGAAGCGCTCTTCCAGCGAGTAGGTTGTGGAGCGAACATCGCGCACGCGGATGCCGGCAGATACCAGCGCTGCGACGACATCGGGAACTCGTTCGGAATCGAGTTCTGCAAGGCGGATTTCGCCCGAGACGAATTCGGCGTTTCCGAAAGGACGAAGCGCGCGGGCGACGATCGCATCGTCGGCACCGTCGGTGCGGATGCTCACGCCGCTTGGTGCCCGGACGACATCGGCGATCGACCCCTCCGCGATGATGTTCCCGTTGCGAAAGAACGCGACGCGGTCGCAGATGCGCTCGACTTCGGTGAGCAAATGCGAGTTGATGAAAACGGTCGTTCCCGCATCGCGCAGCGTTCCTACGATGTCGCGAACGTCGGCGCGCCCCACCGGATCCAGCGCAGACGTCGGCTCGTCCAAAAAGACGAGCCGGGGGTTTCCTAATAGTGCGACACCCAGACCGAGCCGCTGTTGCATGCCCTTTGAAAACGTTCCGACGCGCCGGTTTCCGGCGTTGCCCAGGCCCACGAGGGCGAGAACCCGTTCGATCTCGGCGTCTCGAACGGAGCGGACGACGTTCGCCAGCGATGCTTGCAAGGCTAACGTTTCGCGAGCGCTCAGCCACGCGGGATAGCGGAATAGCTCCGGTAAGTAGCCCACGCCGCGCCGCGACGCCGGAATTCCAATAGGCGTACCGAAAAGCGACGCCCGTCCAGATGACGGCGTGGTGAGTCCCAGGAGCATCTTGAGAACGGTCGTCTTGCCTGCGCCGTTCGGACCGAGAAATCCAAAGACGCATCCTGCTTCGACTCGCAGGGTTAGATCGGCAACCGCGAGCGGACCGTTACGCGCGTAGGCTTTCGTTAATGACGACGAATCGATCGCAGCGTCACTCGATGCCATTCGCCAGCGCCTTCGCTTCGGAAACGGCGATCGAACCGGCGACGACGTAGACGACATCGTTCGAACGCCACACCAGTGCCGAACCCAATCCCGTTTGATCGCCGACGACCAACGCTTTCGCGCCGCCGATCGTCGTAGTCCGGGCAGTGTTTTTGTCGGCTTGGATCGGCACCGGCAGCATCGATGCGGGATTTGCGAGGTCGCTCAATTGGTGGGAGACGTCGAGCGGAACGCCCGGCATCGACGTGAGATAGTTCTCAATCGTCGCCATCGATGCGCCGCTCGACGTGACCCAGGGCGCTCGTAGCTCGATAATCGAGAACTGCTGGCCGTTCGATCGTTTGTATTCGATGATGGCTCCGGGACCGCTCGTCACTCGAACGAGCGTACCGTTCACGTTCTCCGGCATCGCCGGAAGACTGCGTCCCGAATGCCGTTCGTACGCCGACACGCGCGAGCGTTGAAAGGTGAACTCCGCGTGACCGGCCGGCAAAAAGTAGTACGCGACGGTCCACGCAGACGTTAACGCCGCCGGCGGCACCCTGGGGTCGAAGCCGGCTGCCGCGATCGCTCCGACGGATGCTTTTCGAACGCGCGACATGGCTGCGAGCACGCGCCCGGTTCCGAGATCTTGGAGCTTGGGCGCGCCGGCCAATGCATGCCGATCCGATCCGCTAATATAGAGCGGCACGAACTCGCGCGGTTCGAAGATCGCCAAAAACTGACGGGCGTACGAACCTACGGGTAGGATGACGCAGGCAATCAGCAGCGACGCCGCCAGCGCGGCGAAGAACGCGAACCGGCGAGTGGATTGCCGCCGCATTTGCGAGCGCGTGACGAGTGCGCGATATGCACGCGGTGCGTCGACACGCAGGTCATCGGTTTGCAACATCGCTTGGGCGAAGTCGCCGTCGCCGAGCGACGTGGGATTATCGAATTGCGACACGGTCGATTTCCTTTCTGAACGCACGCTCGGCCCGGGCGAGTCGCATGCCGACCTGCGCGCCGTCGATGTGCAGCGTTTGCGCGAGATCGCGATAATCGGCTCCACTGTAACGAAGCAAGAGCAACTCGGCATCGCGAGGGCGCAACTGGACGAGCGCGGCGCGTACCAGCACCGTTCGCGATTGCGCGTCGACGATCGCAAACGGATCGATCGAACGCGAATCCGATGCGGACGGTAGGGCCGTGCGGTACTCGGCCAGCTCGCGGGCGAGACGCCGTTTGCGCGAACGTAGCGCGTTGAGCGCCATTCGAACGGTCGCGAGGCGCAGTACGGACGGTTCGGGAAGGCGCCGGCCAATAAACCGCATGAAAACATCTTGGGCGACGTCTTCGGCATCGACGCGGTCGCCGAGAACGCGGTATGCGCAACGCACGACGTCCGCATACTGGCGCAGGAAGCCGTCTTCGAACGAATCGGTTTGCGCCACGGTTGCGGCGATCATCGGTCCCGGACGGTAAGCGGCAGGGTCATACCGCTAGAACACCGCCCGCGCCGCTCTTGTAACGCCCGTTATTTCTTGGGACGAGCTTTTTTTGCCGCCGCTTTTGGCTTCAGCGTCTGGACGAACTCGAGGCTGCGCTCGAAATAGGTGCGAAGCTCGGCAGTCTTGGCGAGCAGCGCGTCGGGAACGACGACCCAATCTTTCTTTACGACCCCGTATGCCTCGAACGGCTTCGTCTTATACTTCTTGATGAAGGCGCCGGCGTCTTCGGGGGAGAGCCGGATGGCGAGAATTCCCGGCGGCGCCAAATGCGTGAACATATGGCCGTTGCACGAAGTGTATGGATTCGTATCGCCTTTGCGTTCGACGTTCGGGTTGGTGGCGATAAGCTTCTCATACAACGCGAGTTTTGCCGCCGGGAGCGGCACCTTAGGTTCCTACGGTCACGTTGACGGCTTGCGACGCAACACCGTTGGTAACGACGACCAGCGTTGCCGGGCCGGCCGCGATTCCCGCCGGTACGTCGAAGCTGGTCGTCACTTTCTTGTTCGAAGCGACGCCCATGAAGCTCGTGCCGTGCGTGCGCGCGTAGTATACCTTGCTTCCGGCGGTGATGCGGACCAGCGGATAGTTCGTGGCTTGCTGGGCGTCATCGCCGTACATGTTGACTTGCGACTCGCCGTTGAACCGCGTTCCGGCGATCTGATACGTCGCCCCGGGCGATATGCTCGACGGAGCCGATGAGATCACGGGCGGTAGCGCGACCGATTTTTTGCTCTTTGGCGTGTAGATCTCGATGTCGCTCGATCCATCGACCGATAACACTTGGCCGGTCGGAAGGAGCAATAGGCGGAAGTTGTAGGTCGAGTCGTTGACTTCGTTCGGCGGGCCGGCAATCTGTTTGAGCTTCTTGCCGTTGAACGAAAAGAAGGTGCTTGGCGTGCTGTACACGCCGGGGCTCGCCGGAAGTATGATCGTTCCGTCGAGGAGCATCGTGGAAGGCGCATCGCCGGTATCCAACTGCTGGTTATCTTGCATTGGAAACGTTGGACCGGCAGTCCATTTGCCGCTCGTTGAATCGTAGATGGCCGTTTGGCCGTTGCCGCCGGCCACGAACACCCGCTTGTCGTGCATCAAGGTTGCGGGTCCGATCTCGTATTCGGAGATTAGATTGGCCGGCGTTTGTCCGGCAGCGATCCAACCTTGCTGTTTCGGAACGTACAGTTGCGCGTACGGCGGATCGAACACGTTAACGGTTAACGCGTTGCCGTTGGGCAGCAACGTCCAACCCTCTTCGCTATTCGAATCTTGCTTGCCGTTGCCGACTAGCGTCCACGTCATGTTCGACTCGTTGAGCAGCGCTTGCGTGCTCAAGCAACAGTTGCCGACCATATACGTGCCGTTTTCCAACACGACGGACTCGCCGTCGCCGAGACTGCTCCACCCGCTCGGTGGTTGGACCGCCGTCCACGCATTCGCGACGGGATCGTAGATAGCGCCAAGCGTCGTTTCGGCCGAATAACAGAAGTTATACTCGCCGCCTTGGACGATCAGCTTACCATCGGGAAGAACCGCCGAAGCAAAGTACAGCGGACCGTAGCTCGACGGCATCGAGGCGCGTTGCACCCATTTGCCGTGCTGATAGTTGCCGCTCGAATCGGGCGTCAACGCATACCAGTTGGGCGAACAGCTATCGTTCACCATCACGGTCCCGTCGGTCATCAACATTTCGGTGCCCGGTCCGTTGACGAACGGCGACGTCGCAGTGAGCGGTTGCCAACCGCCTTTGCGAGCTTTCTCGCGCATGAGCGCCGTGATCGCATGTTTGTGCGGGGGCGGCAACGCCGGCGTGTGGGTCAGGCGCATAAAGCGCGGCATGTTGGCCGCGTTGGCTGCCGGCCCGGCCGGTGGGCCCCCGGCTGCGCTGCATCCTGCAACGAGCGACGCAAGCGTGCATGCAGCGAGCGCGAAACGAAAATGGCGCATCCAAACTCCTCAGAGGAAGCAGCGTAAACGGGAACAATTCGGCCGGGGCTGCGCGTAGCCTGCCCGCTCGGGGAGGAACCGTAGCCGAATCTCCTGCATACGGATGCTACCGTGATGTACGATGTTCGGCGCGCGCTGTTTGCCGCATGTGCGTGCGCGGCGTTAGCCGCCTGCAATAATTCGGCTTCCGGAGCGATGCCGGCGTTGCAAGCCGCTCGGATGCAAGGCGCGCGCGCAAGCGGCGTCATCGATCTTCCAGAGCCGCCGGTCGTTCGAGCGATTCACGGCGTCGCGCGCGCAGCGCTGACGGCGCAAATCAATCCGGCGACGGGCCAGCCCGAGTTCGTGTACGACGGAATGGGCGGCGTCGCACCGACCTTCGACATCGTGCCGGGACAAACGATCGAGGTCGACGTCACCGATAATTTGCCGAGCGTTCCGCCGCCTGCACGCATCGGGCTCGATGACGGCATGGGAAGAAACGGAACCGCCGACGACATGAACCTGCACTTCCACGGCTTGACGGTTTCGCCCAAGCCTCCGGGAGACGACGTGCTCGATATGCTGGCGGAACCGGGGCAATCCTTGCACTATGAAGTGCACGTTCCAAGAAATCAGCAACCCGGATTGTACTGGTATCATCCGCACGTTCACGGTTTTACGAGCTTCCAAGTCGGTCAAGCCGGGATGTCGGGCGCGATCGTCATCGAGGGTCTCGAGCGGCACTATCGTGGTCTGGCGTCGTTGAAACACCGCGTCATGATCGTGCGCGCGACCGGACTCGGGGGCGACGAGATGTCGTTGGCCCCCGGACTGGGGGGCGACGCCATACCGGATTCCGGCTCGAATACACATCCGTGCGGAACGAAGGACGGCCTGACCGTTTCTATCAACGGCATACCGCAACCAAATATCGTGATGGCGCCCGGCGAGCGGCAGTTTTTCCGGGTCGTTAACGCTACCGGCCACAAGACGCTCAAACTCGCGGTCGACGGCGGCACGTTAGAAGTGTTGGCGATCGACGGCTACGCCCTCGATACGTATCCGGGCAATCCGCCCATTCAACGAGTCCCCTCGGTCATTATTCCGCCGGCCGCTCGTGCGGAGTTCATCGTGACCGGCCCAGCATCGGGCAGCGCAAAATTTCGGACCCTATGTTTCGACACGGGACCGGACGGCGATCCCGACCCGGCCCTCGTCTTAGCGAATATCGTCGCCCCCGAGGGCGTTATCGCTGCCGGGCGCTCGCGCGACGTGAGCGCAGCCCATACGTTGCTGCCGAACGCGTTCGAGGCATCCTTGCCTCCGCCGGCTGCGCGCCGCACCGTCGTGCTTAGTGAAAACGCCAAACATTTTTTGATCAACGGTAAGGTATACAAGATGCATGCGCCACCGATGTTCGTGGTGCACGTCGGAACGGTCGAGGAATGGCACGTGCTCAACGTGAGCCGCGAAGTCCACGATTTTCATATTCATCAGACGCATTTCTTGGTCGAACGCATCGACGGCGTCGTGCAGCAACATCCGATTTGGCGCGACAGCGTCGTCGTGCCGCACGAACGCGGCAAAGCCGGCGCAGGCGCCGTCACGTTGCTGATGGACTTTCGCGACCCGATTATCCGCGGTGAATTCGTGTTCCACTGTCACATATTGGATCATGAAGACGCCGGTATGATGGCAAACATTCGAGCGATCTAACTGCGGTAGATTCCGGCGAAGCGATCCGGGCCGTACGATGGGCTAAAAAGCAGCCGATGTCATCCGGCCTGGTAAAGGCCGTCAGATGACCCGAACGAGCGCCATCATGCCGCCGTCTTCGTGATCCAGCATATGGCAGTGGACCACGAACGTGCCGCGGATCTCCGCATTACGGAAGTCGACCAGAACGCGCGCCGTACCCGAAACGATTCTGCCGCTCGTTCGATGGCGCGGCGAAACCAACACGGTATCGCGCCAAAAGCGAGGATACGACGCCTTTCCGTCGATCGATTCGACGACGAAGTGCACTTGGTGGACGTGCATGTCGTGGACCTCATCGGTGTCGTTGACGAACGTCCACTCCTCTAACGTGCCGGCGTGCGCGACGATCGCTGGTTGGCCATGCATCGAGAAGGCGCGACCATCGATGTAGAAGCCGTTCGCGTCCTCGGTCAAGTGGATGATGCGTTTTCGTGCGGGTGCTTGGACGGAGATGGTGGTCGTACGGGTTTGCGGCTCGACACGATTGGCGTCGAGCGCTGACGCCGTTGCCAAAGGTGTGGTTGCCGGAGTCAACACCGCGAGCACGGCGGCCGGATCGCGATCGCCCCCGGACCCGCTGTCGTAACAGCGCGTTTGCAGCATGACCGGTGATCGCTGGCCCGTAACGATAAACTCGAGACGTCCGGCCGGCGGCACGACGGCGTGCGTCATCCACACGACGTCGGAATTTCCGGGATAGGCCGCCACCGGGTAACCGTCGACCCCAACGACGCCGATGCGTTCGTTATCGACCGCGAGGTCGAGCACTCGTCCGGCCGAGGCATTAACGATGCGAAAGAGTTGGCGCTCTCCGTTCGCGATCGTTACGTACGGCGTCGCGACGTCGTTGAGCGTGAGATGCATCGCGGGCTCGGGCAAACACGATTCGTTCGGCCCGGGCGCACCGTCCGGATCGATCCCAGCGCCCTTCGGCGTCGTTCTGCGCGCGTACCACGGGCTCGACAGGATGTCGGGGCGATTCTGGACGTCGCGTGCGATCGCGATGCGTTGCCGCATGCCGCGCAGTTGTGGAATGCGTTCGCTGAGTCCGCCGACGACGATGGCACCCGACATGCCGCTCGTCACTTGCCAATACGTTTCGCCGTGCGAGTGCGGGTGATACCAGTAGAGGCCGGGCGGTTGCGATGCCGGGACGACGAATCGGTAATGCAGGCGGCCGCCCGGCCTTGCCAACGACATCAGAACGTCGTCGCCCGGTTTGTTTGGCGTAACGTTGAGGCCGTGGAAATGCAGATTGACCGCGTTGGCGGTTTGGCTGGAGCGTGGCAGTTCGTTGTGCAGTTCGATATCGATCGCATCGCCGGCTCGTAGACGGATCGTCGGGGCGACGGTTCCGAGCCCGCCCAGGCGCGGCGCGCCGAGACGGCCGCTTCGCGCCGTCAACTGTAATCGCGCAACGCCGTCGCGCGATTCGACCACGGGCAGATCCGGCAACGGAACGTGCGCTTTGTCGAAGGCGCGCAGCGTCGTCAACGAGATGCGGCCGAGACCTTTCTTTCCGGAAAGGTTCCAAACGGCAATCGCGATCGTATTCTCTCCCGGATTCGACGCGATGCCGGCCGGTAGCGGTACGATCTGCACTGGCCCAGCCGCTCCGGTGACGTGCGCCACCAGCCAGCCGTTGAAAAAAATCGACGCGCGATAGTCTCGGTACGACAAGTCTTGGATGCGTAAGGCAAGCAGCGTGCCAGAGGGTAGTGGTACGTCGATTCGGGCCCTCGTTCTGTACCACACCACACCCGGACGAATGGTGGATGCGGGCAGCTTTGTCGTACGCCACGATCGGTCGGAAAACGAAGGGTTCTGCCAACCGGCGATCTCGCCGGCGAGGCCCCCTGCATCGAGCGGGCCGCGTTCCGGATCGACGTTGTATTCGCCGTTGCCGAGAATCTGCCACGCGATCGATGTCGCATGGGGAGAAAGTGCAGCTTGCAGCATGCCGCGCGGCAGGGTGCCCGAGCTATCGCGATTGGGATCGGTCTCGTGTCCGGCGTTTTCAAACAACACCGATAGAAGGTTGTCCCGTCCTGGGCGCAGTTGCGTCGCGACGATTGGGAACGTCGAGCGCGTGATGCCGTCGGACGAAGCGATCGTGTTGCCGAGGTAGGAGCCGTTCAACCAGACGCCCCACGCGCCGCTACGGCCGGCAATGCCCGCCGATGCAAACGCTCGCTCGCGACCCGAAGCAACGAAGTGGCCGCGATACCACACGGCCCCGTGATGGAAGCCGTAGTCGTCGACACCAAAAAAACGGTTCGACGCGCCGCGAGCGACCGGCGCGCCGGTCACCGAGCCGTCATCGCTGTCGAATGCACGGTTTAGTAAGAGCTGCGGCCACGCGCGGTCGTTGAAAGCGGCTTCGGTTTCGTCGTCGTCGGCATGCGTACGCCAACCGGTTATCTCAGGCAGACGTACGTCGCCGGTCGCGACGTTCGTGTCCGCCGGCGCAACGTACGAACCGCGGCTGCTGGGAGTACTCGTCCATCCCCATGGCATTCCGGCGTACGGATCGACGAAAACGAGCGAACCGAACGGCACCGTAACGCCGTCATGCCTTGCCTGCCGCTGGAGGTGCGCCCGAGACTCGGCGCGGTCGTCGATTTGATCGAGAACGATGGTGCCACGGCCGTCCGTCAACTGGTGCCGAGCGACGATCGGGTCGATGTGTTGGAACCATTCGCGGGACTCGAGCACATAGCGCTTGCGCAAGACCGAGCGCGCCGCGGCGTGCGAGAGCATCCAACCGGGGAGGCCGCTCGCGTTGGCATCGCCATCGATGTACGGCCCGGATCGCACGACGACGTACAACTGCTCGCGTGCGGCGTCGTCAAACAGGACGTCGAGATCGCGGATTCCCGAAAAATCGTACGCCCCGGGCCTCGAGGAGTGATATCCCCAGTACAGATCCGTCGCGACGGCGTTGTACCCATCTGCGCGAATGCGCCGGAACATGTCGGGCCACAGCGCCGGCGCCGGCAATTGCCAATAGTGAAATTGTGCCGCCGAAATCGGCGTCGCCCGCCCGTCGATGTTCAGGCCGCGTTGGTCGTAGACGACCGTGTGGTGCGGCACGTCGCATCCGGACCCGGTGACCGCACAAAAAAGGGCGAGCGCTCGGAAAAACCGAGGCGCTCGCCCGCATTTCGTTTCGACTGAAGGTGCTACTTGATAACGCCCTGGATACCGGTAGCCGAGTTGGCGTTATTGATCGGCTTAACGCCGAACACGTCCTCGATCGATCGCAGGACGTCGTAGTGATTGATGGTTTGGCTGTACTGTCCGGGATTCACGTTCCCGATCAGAATGGTAGGAATCTGATTGCCCGGGCTGCCGTCGTTTTCATCGAACGTCAGGATCAAGACGCCATTGTGCGCGGTGTCCCATGCGATCAGCTTCGGGAGGTTTCTCGCGGCCCATGCGTCGCCGATCGCGATGCCGCAATCGTGCATGTCGTTGCACATATTGGGAACGATATAGACGAATTGAGCCGGGGGCCTGGTGAACGGCTTGCGATAGATGATGTTATCTTTTCTGGGGATCCTGGTGAAATCGATCCATGGATTGTGCTTGCGCCGGTACAGGAAGCCGTGCTTGTAAGGTGTTCCTTGGCATCCCTGGTAGCCATCCACCGGCATCGATTCCGCTAATCCTTTGAACGAGATCCCCGCGTCGAGGAGTTCGCTGCCGAGGCTGACGCCACGGTATGTTCGTGGACACCAGTCCGACGCGAGATCTTGGGTCGAACCGCTGAACAGCGCCACGTAGTTCGGTTCGCTTGGATGTCGGATGGCGAAGCTTTGCGTCATGTTCGCCCACTGTTGCGAGAGTCCGGTGATGTACGGAGCTTTCGGACTTCCGATTATTTCGTCGTAGGTCCGGTTCTCGAACATCACGACCTGAACGTATTGCGTCGTGAATGCAAGCGGCTTTGCGGCGGTTCGTACGACCGCGCCATTCGCACTCGAGCCAGAAGGCGTCGCGCCGATTCCATTCGAGTTGTTACACCCGGCAATCGCGACCAGGGCGGCCACGCCGAGGATGCGCGTCCGTTGCGCGAGGAACATTACGTTCTCCCTTAATCGACTAGCAATGTAAAACGCAAACGGATTTCCAGCGCACGCAGTCGTCACCTGTGCGTTTTACGTTAACGTATCTTTAAGTCCGATCTCGAAAGTAAACGCTACTTTATGACGTCCTTAATGACGTCGGCGGAGGCGGCGTCGTTCAGCGGCTTGACGCCGAATACGTCCTCGATCGTTCGGAGAACATTGTAGTGATTGACCGTCTGACTGTACTGTCCGGGATTGACGTTGCCGATCAAAATGGTTGCGATCTGATTCCCCGGGCTCCCGTCGTTTTCGTCGAACGACAGAATTAAGACGCCGTCGTTAGCTTCATCCCATGCGATAAGCTTTGGCAGGTTGTTCGACGCCCACGTATCGCCGGTCGCGACCGGACAGTCGTGCATGTCGTTGCACATGTTCGGAGTAATCCAAACGAACCGTGCAGGCGGCTTGGAGAACGGCTTCTTATAGATCAGGTTATCCGACGCCGGAATATTGCTGAAGTCGGTCCACGGCACGTGCTTGCGCATGTACAGATATCCGCTCGGAAGCGTGTCGGGGACGGCCTGGCAACCTTCGAAGCCCTTGGACGGCATCGACTCGGCATATCCGCGGAACGATATCTTTGCAGCGAGTAATTCGCTGCCGAGGCTCTTGCCCGTAAATGTGACGGGGCACTGGTCGGTTGTGACGCCTTGCGTCGAACCGCTGAATAAGGCGAGATAGTTGGGTTCGCTCGGGTGCGTGATCGCAAAACTCTGCGTCATGTTTGCCCACGTCTTCGATAACCCCGTGATATACGGGGCGTTCGAGTTTCCGATGACTTCGTCGTAGGATTCGTTTTCAAAAATAACGACTTGGACGTACTTGGTTTCGTAGGTCTGCTTTTTATTCGGCGTTGCGATCTGTTGTTTCGCTTCGGAAGCGGCCGAGGGGGCCGATACGATTCCGTTGGAATTGGCGCAGGCTGCAAGCGCCAAGAGCGCGATCCCGCTGAGGATCCGCGTATGGTGCGCGAAGGCCATTACTTTGTTCCTTACAAAATAGAAGTGCGATGTTCGTTGCACTTCTGTCGAGTATGCGTGCGTCCTTCAATCAATTTTATCTTAACGCCGGTTTAAGAACGAGTTTGCAAAACCGAATACGAGCTCGCCGGGGATCGTCCGCCGCACGGGCACAACGATCGCATTCGCGACCGGAGAACGACGACTGCCGAGGACCGGTCAATCCAGAGTGTTCTCCGATTACCGGCATCGCGAACGATCCTTGGGCGGCCGGATGCAGAGCAGTTAATCGTCGCGGGGCCGTGGGATTGACGGCACTGGCCTGAAACGCTATAGTTAACCCGATGGTTAACAATCGTGAGCTGGACGATGTTCTCACAGCGCTAGCCGATCCGACCCGCAGGCGTATCGTCGAACGGCTGGCCCGCGGGGAACGAACGGTCGGCCAGCTATCCGATGGCTTTACGATGACGCCGCCGGCGATTTCCAAGCACGTCAAAGTGCTCGAACGCTGCGGCTTACTTCGCCGCCGCATCGAAGGTCGCGAACACCATTGCCGTCTGAGTATTCGAGGCTTAACTATGCTCTCAACGTGGGTGACCCGCCAAGAACGCTACTGGAATGCCGCCCTCGATCGACTTGTCGCACGCGCCGAAGAAGACGCGTAACTACACTTTACCGTAACTACGCTTTACAAGGAACGAATAGATGACCGACGTTTCCACTCAGGAACGAACGCTGGTACTGCGGCGCACGATCGCCGCGCCGCGCGAGCGCGTCTACGCGATGTGGACGAAGCCCGATCTCATACTAACGTGGATGTGGCCGCCGGAGTGCAAGATCGAAAAACTCGAAGCCGACGTACGCGACGGCGGCACGTATCGCATCCATATGCGCCAGCCCAACGGCGAGGTATGGACGGTGCGCGGCGTTTATCGCGAAGTGCGCGCGCCGGAGCGACTTGCGTTCACGTGGGCGTGGGAAGAAGACGATCCGAAAGATGAGATCGAAACGCTGATTTCGATCGATCTCGCCGAAGCCGGCAACGCGACGGATCTGGTCTTCACGCAAAGCGGCTTTGCGACCGTCGAATCCAGAGATGGACACGGTGAAGGTTGGAACGCGGCGATCGACCGGCTCGTTCCGGCTCTGTAATACTCTTCGCTTGGACGTCGGCCGCGAGAGCATTCCGCTCTTCGAGCCGGCGCCCGTCTCAGCTGCTCGGTAGCAGCTAAAGCCCGTGCTCGGTGCTCCATACCCGCATGCGAGGCGAAACTAGCCGGGTTTCCGGCGCACGTCTCGCGAACCCGAAGCGCCGATGTACGCAGACGAATACGAATATCGGTGCGATGTTGCCATCGTTGGCGCCGGCGCCGCGGGTTTGGCTGCAGCCGAGGCCCTCGCACGCGCGGGAAAGACGTGCGTGCTGCTGGAGGCACGCGATCGTGTCGGCGGTCGCGCGTATACGCAGTCCGGCCCGTCGAATGGCGGCGCCGAACTCGGAGCCGAGTTCGTCCACGGTAAATCGACCGAGCTGCGATCGCTTTTGGCTCGCTTCGGCGTCGCCGTCGTCGATGTCACGGGAAGCCGGATCGCTCGCCGGAACGGCAAGTCGACCGATGGCGATGCTGCCTTCGAGCGCGCGCAAGATTTAATTGCGAGCGTCGACTTCGACGCACCCGACGAGAGCGTCGAATCGTTTCTGTCTAGGATGAATGCAGGTGCCGCAACGGCCGATGCCGTTCGCGCGCTCGTCGGCGGCTTCGACGCCGCGGATCCGGTGATCGCCAGCGCGCACGCAATCGCACGCGAGTGGAGTGGCGAAGAAAGTTTGCAAATCGTTTCGTCGCGCCCCATCGATGGTTATCAGCCGTTCTTTACGCGTTTTGCTCGCACGCTCGACCCGCATCGCGTACGAATTCTCTTGGAGAGTGTTGTCGAGCGCGTCGAATGGTCGTCGCGGGGAGCGGGCGCACGCGTCATCGGGCGCCGTTTCGGCCGGCCGTTGATCGTGCGCGCAGAAACCGCCATCGTCACGGTTCCGGCCGGCGTGCTGGCACAACGCGAACCTGTCCAAGGAGCGCTGGTCTTCGAGCCGGCGCTACCGATCTGGTTTGCAGAAGCGCTACAAGCCATTGCCGTAGGTCACGTGGTGAAAGTAGTGCTCCGTTACGCACGGCCGTTTTGGGAACAAGCCGAAAGCGCATCGGGGGTGTCATTTTTTTCCAGCGATGCAATGACGTTCGGGTCGATGTGGACGCTCGGGCCGACGCGAGATCCGCTCCTATCAGCGTGGGCGGGCGGACCCGCAGCCGAACGCTTCTCTGGGCTTTCACGCGACGAGATCCTCGCACTGGCCGTCAACGACGCCCGCGACACCTTCGGCGAGGCCGCGATGTCGCCACTGGGAGCTCACTATCACGACTGGGCAGCCGACCCGTACGCGCGCGGCGCGTACAGCTATCTCAAGGTCGGTGCCGGAAACGCTCGCGAGTTGTTGGCATCGCCGCTCTCGCCGAGTCTATGTTTTGCCGGCGAAGCGGCCGCTTCGATCGAAGCGGCAGGTACGGTCAGCGGCGCAATTTCATCGGGCGTACGCGCCGCGCGCATCGCACTCGGGGTCTGAGCGGCCAGATCCCGATCTCATCCAATTCATCATAAGCCAGCGAGCGTTTGGCGTTTCGTTGCGGGCCGGCGAGGGTATCGTATGACCAACAGCTGCTGACTTACAACGAACCGATGGAGGTTATATTCATGGGCGGTCTTTTGTGGACGATCATCACGGTACTCGTCGTGCTCTGGTTGATCGGATTTTTGGTCCATATTGGCGGCGGACTCATTCATCTGTTGTTGGTCATCGCCGTCATCTTAGTTGTCGTCAACTTGTTGACGGGACGCGGCGCTCGGCTGTAACCCGCTAGCAACCATGGTCGGCGCGGGACGTTTATCGCCCCGCGCCGATTGATTTTATGAGCCTTTTTTCTTCGGAACCTTTGCGCCTTCGCGGCGTGCCTCGCTCAAGCCGATCGCGATGGCTTGCTTCCGGCTCGTCACCTTCTTGCCGGAACGTCCCGACGTCAGTTTCCCGTGCTTCATCTCGTCCATCGCACGCTCGACCTTGCTACCGGACCGAGGCGAATACTTCCGCGTCTTCTTGCGCGCGCCGGCTTTCTTGTGGGTGGTCTTTTTGCGGCCCGTCGCCTTCTTGCGAGTGGTTTTCTTCCGCGTCGTCTTCTTGCGGGTCGTCGTCGCTTTCTTGCGGGTCGTCGTTTTCCGGACGGCGGCTTTCTTGCGGGTTGGGGTCTTTTTGCGCGTTGTCGCTGTGCGTGGCATCGTCTCTCCTTGCGGGTGATGCGAATTTGCACCATTGTACCCACCAAGCAAGCCCGCTATTCCAAAGCGCCCGATGAGTCGCTACGAGCGCGGCATCGTATGGCTCCGACGGGACCTGCGCATCTCGGATAACCGCGCGTTGTTCGAGGCCCAACGAGAATGTGACGTGGTATGTCCGGTGTTCGTGATCGACCCGGTATTGCTGCGCAGCCGCAGGATGGGCGCTCCGCTCGTGCAGTGCTTTTTCTCCGCCGTTGCCGCGCTTCGCGAGGACCTGCGCGAACGCGGCGGCGATCTCGCAATCCTCGAAGATGAAGACGGGGCCGGGGCTATCGCGAAGCTGGCTCGCCGGATTGGCGCCGGCGCCGTGTTCTTCAACGTCGATTACGAGCCGCACGCGATCGAACGCGACCGTAGGGCCGAACGGTCGTTTCGGGATGCCGGTATCGACGCGTACTCATTTACCGATCACGTCTATTACGGTGCCGACGAAGTGGTGCGCGCCAACGGCAGTCCGTACCAAGTATTTACGGCGTATCGCCGGCATTGGATGGAGCGCTTCGCAGCCGAACCACGCCCGCCGGTTCGATCGACTCCGTCGAAGGACCGGCTTCTGAGCCGGCGTGCGATCGGCGTCGCCGGCGACACGCCGGCGCCCGAGTCCTACGGATTCAAGTCTTCATCCAACTTCCCGGAAGTGTCGGAAGCGATCGCGCGCCGGCGGCTGGCCGCATTCGTTCGTTCCGGCATCACCGAGTACGAGAATCGACGAAACTTCCCGGCGATGTCCGGAACGTCGCAACTTTCGCCACAGTTGCGCGCCGGAACGATCGGTATTCGAACCTGCGTGGCGGCCGCCGTTCGCGCTGCAAAATCCGCGCCGGACCGGCAGGGCGCGCAAACTTGGCTCTCGGAATTCATTTGGCGCGACTTTTACCAAATGATTCTCAAGCATTGGCCGGGCGTCGCTACGGGCCCGTTTATCGCGCAGGCGGAACGCATTCCATGGCGTCGAGCCGACGGCGAGTTCGACGCGTGGTGTGAGGGTCGCACCGGCTATCCGATCGTCGACGCGGCGATGCACCAGCTCAATACGTTCGGATGGATGCACAACCGCTTGCGAATGATCGTCGCATCGTTTCTTACCAAAGATCTCTTGATCGACTGGCGGCGCGGCGAACGCTACTTCGAGCGCCATTTGGCCGATGCCGATCTCGCCGCGAACAACGGGGGTTGGCAGTGGTCGGCATCGACCGGTACCGACGCCGTACCGTATTTCCGCCTATTCAATCCGGTGTTGCAAGGCAAACGCTTCGACCCGAACGGCGAATTCGTACGCGCGATGTTACCGGCTCTGAAGGATGTGCCCGACCGCTATATCCACGAACCGTGGTCGATGCCGCCCATCATCGCGAACGCCGCAGGCGTTACCATCGGAAAAGAGTATCCCGAACCGATCGTCGATCATGCCGCGTCGCGCAAGCGCGCGTTGGATGCGTTTGCGGTGCTTAAAAAGTAATCGTCGAGTCCGGCATGGCCGTCGCGGCCAAGGCGCGCAGATCGGCTAACGGGCGGGCGCCGAAATGGCCGATAATTTCGGAAGCGGCAACGCTCCCCAGCCGCCCGCAATCGAACAACGAGGCGTTGCGCGTCATGCCGTACAGAAATCCAGCAGCGTACGAATCGCCTGCGCCGGTCGTATCGACCACGGCGTGCGCCGGTGCGGCCGGAATATGGATCGTTTCGTCGCTGGCGACGATCGTCGATCCGTGCGCACCGGACGTAATCGCGGCCACGCCGGTTGCGGAGCGGACGCGATCCAGCGCGCCTTCGAAATGTTCGGTTTGAAATAGCGCCAACAGTTCGATACGATTGGCGAAGAGCACGTCGACGTGCCGTTCGATCAAATCGAGAAATGCCGCGCGATGCCGTTGCACGCAAAACGGATCCGACAGCGTCAAGGCGACGGCCCGGCGAGCATCGTGCGCGATGCCGGCCGCCTCGTGAAAGGCTTGCTGCGCAGACGGCGCGTCGTACAAATAGCCTTCTAAGTAGACGACGCGCGCCGCCTCGACCAATTCGCGATCGACGTCGTCGGGTGCGAGGTCGCCGCTCGCGCCCAGAAACGTGTTCATCGTCCGCTGGGAATCCGGCGTGACCACGATCAAACAGCGTGCAGTCGAAGCCCCCGTTTTGGCCGGAGGCGTCCGAAACACGGTGCCGGCGGACGTGATATCGTGCCGGAAGGCTGCACCGAGTTCGTCGTCTCGGAGTTTTCCGATGAAACCGGTGCGGCCGCCGAGGGCTGCGATGCCGGCGATGGTGTTCGCGGCCGAGCCGCCAGATGCCGTAACGGTGGTACCCATGGCGGCGTAAATCTCGGCGGCACGCGTCTCGTCGACCAGCGTCATCGCTCCCTTGCTCATTCCGTGATGCGCCAAAAACGCGTCATCGCCGGGCGCCATCACGTCGACGATGGCATTTCCGATTCCCACAACATCAAGATCCAATGGCATCGGGCGCTTGTTCGATAGCGGGTCTGTAGGAACTGCCGGGACCTAACTTCAAGCAGGTATGCATGTCCGAACCACAGTTGCCGAATCCCGGCTGGCATCAAGTCCAGCCGAGAATTCCCGACACGCCCCAGCGGCGGCGTTTGGAACGTCAGCGTGGCATTCGCGAAATCGTGTTCGGCGCCCAAGACGGAATCCTCACGACGTTGGGCATCATCACCGGCGTCGGCGCTGCTGACGGCCAGAGTTTTACCGTCATCATGAGCGGGTTGCTGGCGCTGTTTGCCGGCGCGCTGTCCATGGGTGTCGGTGAATACCTCGGCCGCAAGGCCGAACGAGAAGTCGTGATTGCAACGATCGAGATGGAAAAAGCAGAAATGGCGGCCGATCCGCAATCCGAGTTTGCGGAGCAGGTGGCGTACTATAAGCTCAAAGGATTCACGCCGGAAGAAGCGGTTACGATCGTCAGCCGCCTGACGCAACACCCCGAAATTTATCTATACGAAATGGTGCGCGACGAATTCGGGATCGATCCGCGTGTGGCCGACGATCCGGGCTCGCGCGCATCGATTTTCATGGGCGCGTCCTACGCGATCGGCTCGCTGATCCCGATCGTCGCATTTTTGTTGCCGGTGTCGACGCGCTGGTCGATCGGACTCGCACTCGGACTAGCCGTCCTGGCGTTGTTCGCGGTCGGAGCGTATGCCGCTACGCTCGCGTCACGCAACCCGATCCGCAAAGGCCTCGAATTGGTGGCATACGGTTGCGCGATCTTCTTGCTGTCATACCTGGTTGGGCGGTTCGTTCCGCCGCTGTTCGGGCACGCGCCGGTAGCTGTCGGATGATCTGGCTCGGCCACGCGCTGGTGGCGGGCTTGCAGCAATCGTGGGAATTTTTGTGGGATAGCTTGTTCGGGCTGATCTTCGGTTTCTTGATTTCGGCGATCGCGCAAACCGCTTTGGCGCCGGGCACGATGGAACGGCTGATGGGTTGGAACGCGCGCGGCATGTTGTCGGCCCTGGGCCTGGGCATCATCGCGTCGTCGTGTTCGTACGGCGCGACGGCCGCGGTGCGCGGATTCTATCGTCAGGGTGCCGACGTTCGTGCGATCTTCGCATTCTTGGTGTCTTCGACCAACATGAACGTCGCGATCGTCATCCTCTTTTGGGCGATGCTGGGCTGGAAGTTCGCGTTCGCCGAGTTTTTTGGCGGCCTGATCATCGTGACGATCGTAACGCTGGTGTTTTCGCTAGCGTTCAACTCGCAGCGTTTGGCGCAACTGCACGAGCAATATCTGGCGGAAAATCCGGCAGAAGAGCCATCCGGCCACGATCATTGCCACGGACACGACGAGGTCGAGGAAACGACCGGTTGGGGCGCGTTGCGGCGTGCATCGACGTGGAGTGCGATCGCGCAAACGGCCTGGGGCGACGTGAATATGTTGCGCAACGAACTGATCATCGGGTATCTCGTGGCCGGCTTTGCGTCGGCGTTGATTCCTGCCGGCTGGCTGGCTGCCGCGCTCCATGCCGTGGGCGGCGTGCCGTATCTCGGGTACGTGTTGCTGCTCGTAACCGGGCTGCTCATCGCCGTCGTCACGTTCGTCTGTTCGATGGGCAACGTGCCGATCGCGCGTTATCTGATGAGCGCTGGGATACCGTTGGGCGCCAATACGACGTTCATCTACGGCGACTTGTTGATTCCGCCGCTGATTGCGATCTATCGCAAATCGTTCCCGCCACAGATCGCTTGGACGTTCGTCGGCTCGTTTATCGTTGCGGCCATGATCGCGGGCGCGACGATGGAACTGTTGATCGGCAACGTGTTCGGTGCTCCGGCCATGGGCTCGATGTCGGCCGGCAACACGTTCACCATCGTCGCCAACACGGTTGGGATCGTCGCCATCGTTGCGGTGGTCGTGGCCGCGCGGCGCGGTGCGCCAGGCGTCAGCTCCGAAGCATAACTCGCGCGGCGTTCCACCCGGACGCGCCCATCACGCCGCCTCCGGGGTGCGTCGCCGCACCGCACATGAACAACCCTTTGATCGGCGTGTTGTAGCCGGCAAATCCCGGGACCGGGCGGAACGCGAACAACTGATGCAGCGGCATCGCGCCCTGGAAGATGCTGCCGCCCGTCAGTCCGAACGTTTCCTCGATATCGATGGGGGTGAGTACCTGTCGCGCGATGACCGACTCGGTGAACCCGGGCGCGTAACGTTCGACCACGGCAAAACAGCGGTCGGCGTACTCGTTGCGTTTGGCGTCGGTCCACGGGCCGTCGGCCAATTCGTATGGCGCGTACTGCGTGAACATCGACATCACATGTTTACCCGGTGGCGCTACCGTCGGATCGAGCGACGACGGAATCGTGCACTCGACCACCGGCTCGGCCGACATCTTTCCGAACTTGGCTTCGTCGTAGGCGCGTTCGATAAAGTCCTGATCCGGACAGAGATGCACGGTGCCGCGATGTTGCGGGCCGGCTTCGTGCCCGGGCAGCGCGGTAAAACTTGGGAGCCGTTCGAGAGCGACGTTGATTTTACACGACGCGCTGCTATACGAAATGCGGCCGACCGCGTCGTTGAACTCGGGCGGCAGCTCCGCTGCGTCGACCAACTTGTTGAACGTGATGTGACAGTCGACGCCCGAGGCCACTTTTTTGGCCGAAAACTCATCGCCGTTGCGCATCGCAACCCCGGTGACGGCACCGTCTTTGACCAGAATTTTCGCGACTTCCGCTTCGGTCCGAACGTCGACCCCGAGTTCCTTCGCGGCCTTTGCGAGCGCTTGTGTTAAGCCGCCCATCCCTCCCTTAACGTAGCTCCAAACGCCACGCTTACCGTTGGTTTCGCCCATCACGTGATGGAAGAGCACGTAGGCGGTGCCGGGCATCGACGGCGCCATGAACGCACCGATGATCGCATCGGTAGCGATGGTGGCTTTGACTTCTTCCGATTCGAACCAGCGGTCGAGAATCGGACGTGCGGCTCCCGTAAGCACCTCGATCGCTTCTCCCATGCCGGGACCGAGTTTTTGCAACGCGCGCCCCATCTTGCCCATTTCGAATAGCGCCGGGATCGACGGCCGCAGCAGGTTGGGCGGAATCTGGGTGAGCGTTGGTTCGACGACCGACGCAACGCGCTCCAGCATGGCTTCGTATTGGGGATAGCGCTCGGCGTCGCGCTTGCTAAACTTCGAAATCTCTTCGACGTCGCGGTGCGAGCCGGTGCCGAGCATCAGATAGCGGCCATCGTCGAATGGCGAAAACGACGCCGGGTTGCGTTCGATCGGCTCGAATCCGTAGTCGCGCAAGCGAAGATCGGCGATGATTTCGGGCCGGAACAAACTGTTGACGTACGCCGCCGTCGAGACTTTGTAACCGGGCCAGACCTCTTCCGAAACGCAGGCTCCGCCGACGATGTAGCGGCGCTCGAGCACGAGTACTTTCCATTTGGCGCGCGCGAGATAACAGGCCGTGACGAGGCCGTTGTGGCCGCCGCCGACGATGATCGCGTCGTAACGTTGGTTCAAATTCGCACTTTCAGGCTGACGTAGGCGTTGAAGGGTTGGTTGATCGAGTTCGTGAGGTCGTCGTACGTCCCGAACGACGGTTGGTAGGGATAGCGCAAGAACGTTTGGACGTTGGCGCCGGGGTCGTAGGCGTTACCGACCGGCGGCGTACTGGGACCGCCGACCAGATCGCCGTACGAGCAGACGTTCGTGCCTTTGAAATAGGTGAATCCGGTCGTCTGTCCGCCAAAGCACGTTTGCAGCAAATTGGTCAGCGTGACGTCGACCGTAACGCGCGGCGTCAGTTGGTACGAAATGCGCAAGTGTCCGAGCAACTGCGCGGGCTCGCGGAACGCGCCGATCGCATCGAATTGGCCGGTGTACGGATCGGGAATCGACAGCGTCGCTTTACATTGCCCCATTGCTACGCCGTATGGGTTGCCGCCGGCGGCGCCGTAGGGATAGCGTGGATCGCCGGCAGTCGAACCGGGCAGCGCCGGACATCCCGAAGCCGGATCGATGCCGGGCGTCGTCAACGGCGCACCGTAGCGGTTACCGGCTTGGAATTGGAACGACGGTGTGATCGAAAAACGATCGTGCTTGTAGTTCAACACCAGCGTCGCAACGTAGGGATAGTTGTAGGCGTTGACGCCGGAACCGATCGGACCGGGAAAAGTGGAATATGGAAGATACGATGCCGCTGGATCGTACAGTGTAAACGCCGGAGACAGCCAGTACGGGTTCGCGACGTCGTGCGGCCGGCTGCAGGATGGATCGGGCGCACCGGCCGGCGTATAACAGCGAGCCGCGGGCTGCCCGTCGGTCGTATAACCGCAGACCGAGTGGCCGAATTGTTGCTTACCGTACTGCGAACCGCCCGTCGCGCAGGCTTTGGTGTAGGCATTGTATTGCGCGATGCCGGCGTTGACCGGATCGAGAATTGTCGTTCCGTTCGGCAGCAGTCCGTATTTGACCGTCGCGTAGGTATATGCGAATGAAAGCTGCCCGGAAAATCCATTGCGAGAGAAATCGCCCTTGTTCAGTTCGAACTCGAAACCCTTGGAGGTTTGATTGCCGGCGTTGAGGCCCGACGTTATGCCGCTGGTGTAGTTGATATAGAAGTTTTCGACTTCGTTCTGCGTCTGGCGTAAGAACGGCGTCAGCTTCATCGAGATATCGGTTCCATGGAAGCGGTGCTCGATCGAAAAGTCGCTATTGAACGAGATCGACGGCGCCACGGCGTGGCCGGGCGTCCTGAAGCCAAGCGGATAAAACTCGGTGAGCGTGTCGGGCAGATTCTGCTCGAGACTATCGTATTGTTCGTACGCCGAACTAGGCTGCTCGTTGTATTTTCCATAGCTGGCTCGAAGAACCGTGTCGGGATTCACCGTATAGGTCGCGCCGATACGCGGCTGCACGATCGTATACGAGTATTGCGCCGGAGCGTTTTGGATGCCGGCGTTGACGTATTGGCTGCCGAAGGCCGAGCATGGTTTCTGCGAGTTGGTCGACCACGAACCGCCGAAAGCGCTGCGGTCGACGAGCTGCAGCGTCTGCTTGTCGAAACACGTGTCTTGATTGAAGGCGTTGAACCAAAAGTCGCGTGCGGCGCCGGTGTTGGTATTGGTTCCGGTAAAACTGTAGTTATCGACGCGCAGGCCCGCGTTGACGGCGAGCCGGTCGGTGGGGCGCCATTCGTCGGTGAGGGAGTAGCCGGTGAACGCCGGCACGACGGTATTGTTGAGTCCGTACGCACCGTTCTCGACCGTGTAGTACGCACAACGTACGCCGCCGCAGGTCATGTCGGCGGAGTTTGGCGGCAAACCGTTGCCGAGATAGATGCCCTCGAGCGACGCGAACGTCGGCAGCGAGCCGTACGAGATGTTGCTGCCGCCGCCGTCGCTGCACGTCGTCGGTGTTGCGGCGCCGCGACCGGATGCCGGGGCGATATAACAGGTGCCGCTGGATAGTGAGTGCGGATTTACCAACACCGCGAAGCTGTCTCCATAACCGAACATCTGCTCGTTGTAGATACGCGCGCCGGTGGCCGTAGTATACGACGCTTCGGCTTCGAACAAATTTTGTGAATTCAATTGGTCGGTGAAGGCGGCGCTGATGCCGCGGGTATGGTTGTTGATCTCGTAGTCGCCGCTGTCGTAATACGCGTACGGCTGCAACGACATCATCGGACCGTTTTCGATCCAATCGGAGTAGTACGTGTAACCGTACAGGCGTAAGAACGCACTCGAACTAAAGTTCTTTTGGTATTGGAGCTTCACGATCGCTTGGCCGTTGTATCCGCGGTCGCGCTGGTTCTCGCCGCCCGGGATTGGCGCAAACAGCGAATGCGCCGGGGACGACGGGTAGTAATATGGTGCGACCAGCGAGCGATAGTTGGTCGGGAGCAACCCTCCGAGTTGCCCGTTATACTGAAAGCTGTCGAGATAGTACGGCGGAAACCCGCTGCTCTGCCCGGGCGCCGGCGGAACCGTTGCCTGGTAGTTGGCCAACCCTTCGTCGTTTACCGAACTGAAGAACGTGGTGAAGATTTCGTCGTTGTCGTACAGCAACTGGACGTCGTCGCGTAAGCCGTCGTTGCGATGCGGTATGCCGACGTGCAGGTTGACGATCGACGTTCGTGTAGCGATATTCGAAGCGTCGGCGGTTCCGAAGCCGATGGGTCCGAGGATCCAGCCCGGACGGCCGTTCGTGCCGACGTTCGGCTGGCCGTTGGTGTAACACGACGGCAACGATGGGTCCGGTGTCGGCGGGCAACGGCCCAGCTGCTGGCCGAACTCGTCGGTGTAGGCGGCGCCTCCGAACTGATCGACGTAACGGTGTTCTTGGTTGTAACCGCCGATGCCGACGTAATACGAAAAAAGCCGGTCGGGCGTCGAGCCGCCCGCTTCGACGTTCAAACTATGGTAGAAGGCCGGCGTACCGATGCTCGGATTAATGCTGGCGTAGCCCGGAAACGTTCCGGTTTTGATTACCTGATTGATGAACCCGGCCAAGCCTTGCGCTTCGGCATTGGAGGGCGTGGCGCCGGTGTATACTTGCAGTTCTAGCTGGCCGAGCGATGAGAGCGACGATGACGGATAGTTGTCGAACGCGCGGTTGACGGGAATGCCGTCGAACTCGTAACCGACCTCGTACGCGTCGCCGCCGCGCACGTGAACGGCTTGATTATATCCGTTCTGATTGGCTGGAACGTACGCGCCGGGAACGCTGGCGATCGCCGAGTATGCGCTGTTGAGATTGCCGCCGCCGCCGAGCGCGCTCAAGCGTTCTTGCTGTTGCGCTCCGACCGAATAGATATCGGCAGTCGTGCCCGGACGCACCAGGTTGGATGCGTTGCGTGATGCGACGTGCGCGATCGTTTGTAAGGTTTTTCGCAAGGAGAACGCCAGCGTTTGCTGGGCGTCGGCGAACACCGCAATTCCTGGATAGGATGCCGGTTCGAAACCCGTCTTCTCGATCGTCGCGACGTACTCGTCGGGCGCTAGCGAAACGAATTGAAAGCGCCCTGACGCGTCGGTGGTCGCCGTCGCGATCTGCGACGGACTGGTCACCGTCACGCGAGCTCCGGCGATCGGCGACGTGGTTCCGGCTTGGGTGACGATTCCGCTAAGGCCGCCGGTGGTGCCGGCGATCGAGACGGATGGCCATGCGATCGATACGATTGCCAGTAGCGTAACGAGCGCGCGCTTCATGGCGCTTGAACGATTGCCAGATACTGGCGGTCGAAGGCGGCCAGTAACCCCTCGGCGTTCGAATACGGACCCGGCAGGTAGGCACTCGAGCGCAAACCCTTTTGCGTGAGCTCGCTGACGTGCCAATCCTGGCGGTTGGTCAAATCCCAAAAATCGACCGCGTCGCGCGCGTCAAAATGGCACGTGTCCATCGCCTGCGGATCGAACATCCACGCGCACGAAATGTGCGTCCGGTCGATTGCCAGAGGCCGCACGTAGTGCACCATCACGTAGTCCGGATGTAAGCTCAGCAGCAGCGAGGGAAAGATCGTGTAGTAATACACGCGGTCGAGATCGTCGCCGGAGACCGCTCCAACCGGGGCTCGATTCGTATGTCCCGTCGTCGTGAGGCTGGCGCCGTGCGCGCGCAACTCCGAATACCCGCCGAGCACAAGCCCTTGGGTTAGATCGTTGCGGCCGCTGTCGGACGGCGATAGCTTATCGAGCTCCGGATGCACCAGCGGACAGTGGTAACACTCGGAATAGTTTTGAAAGATCAGCTTCCAATTGCAGTTGACTTCGTACTCGATCGTGCGCGCCGTACGCAGCGCTTGAATTTGCCAACGATCGAATCGTCCAGCGAGTCCGGCCAGCGCGCGATCGAACGGCTCGGGATCGGGCGCGAGGTTGATGAAGATGAAGCCTTGCCATACCTCAAGCGCGGCTTTGCGTAGCGGATAATCGCGGCGATCGAATCCTTCGACGTCGGCCATGTTGCGAGCGGCCAGGAGCGAGCCGTCGAGTCCATAGGTCCACGCATGGTACGGGCACTGAATCGAACCTAAGAATCGGCCCGACGCCGACTCGCACATGCGCGTGCCGCGGTGGCGGCACACGTTGTAGAGGGCATGCAGTTGGCCGTCTCGGTCGCGGGTGACGATCAGTTCGTCGTTGCCAACCGGAACCGTCACGAAATCGCCGGTTGCGGCGATGTGTTCGTCGCGGCCGACGCACAGCCACTGTCGTCCGAAAACGGTCTGCTTTTCGCGTTCGTAGACCTCCGGCGAAACGTACCAAGACGCGTCCAAAGTCATCGCTCCGGCAACGTTGGCCGGCTTTGCAAACGTTTCCACGACAGCCTCCTCGCAGGGCGAACGGCGACGTTTGTCGAGGACTTCAGCTCGTTTGACGGAAGCCCCTCCGAAGCGTCGATTTGTTAAGCGATGCAGTTCGAAAACTGCTAAAACCTTCGGGAGGCGCGGAACTTGACCGAACGAGAGCGGACAGCGCCGCCGGCCGAATCGGCCTTGCAAACGTCGCTTCCGCGACGTGCCTACGTCGACGACGTGTACTTCGAGCGCGAGCGCCGCGCGATCTTTTGGACCGAGTGGTTCTGCATCGGCCGCGCGGAACGATTCGACTGCCCCGGCGCCTACGAAACGATCGACGTCGCCGGTGAAAGCGTCATCGTCATTCGTTCCGAGCGCGGTCTCTTCGCGCATCTCAATGTGTGCCGGCATCGCGGGAGCCGGCTGCTGTGCGACAGCGGAACGTTGCGCGGCGCCATTCGCTGTCCGTATCACGGCTGGGCCTACGATGCCGACGGGCGGCTGCTGTCGGCGCCGTTCCTCGAGGACGATGCGCTGCCGGATGAGGCTCGCCACCTGCACTCCGTCGCCATCGATTGTTGGGCGGGGTTCGCATTCGTCAACCTCGGCGCGAACAGCGCGCGCCAGACGCTGCTCGAGCAACTTTCCGGCGCGCCGCAGCGTGTCGCAAATTATCCATTGGACGCATTACGCGTGGCGCGTTCGTTTCGTTACACGGTCGACGCCAACTGGAAAGTATTGCTGGAAAACTACAACGAGTGTTACCACTGCGCCGGAGTGCACCCGGAGCTGTGCCGGATCGTTCCGGCGTTCAAACGGCGTGGTGGCAGCGGTCTCGATTGGGAGCGCGGCATCGAGCACCGCCCGGGCGCGTGGACGTTTAGTGCAACCGGGATCAGCGACCGCCGTCCGTTCGACGGGCTCGACCAGGACGAGCGAGAGCGCCATAAGGGCGAACTCGTCTACCCGAACTTTATGTTGAGCCTGTCGGCCGATCACGCAGCGGCCTTTACGTTGTGGCCGGTGTCGCCAGGTCGCACCGACATCGTGTGCGACGTTTTGTTTCATCCAAGCGAAATGGCCCGGGCGGGATTCGATCCGGGCGATGCGGCCGATTTTTGGGACTTGGTTAACCGGCAAGATTGGGCGGTATGCGCCGGGGTGCAAGCCGGAATGCAGTCGCACGCCTTCCGCTACGGATACTACGCGCCGATGGAAGATTACAGTTTAGACATCCGGCGCTATATCGAGCGTCGCCTCGGCAGCAACGCGGTCGACGTCGATGCGGAGACCGGCGCGTGACCAACGAGTTCGATGCTATCGTACTCGGGCTCGGCGGCATCGGTAGCGGTGCCGCGTACTGGCTCGCCAAATCGGGCGCGCGGGTCGCCGGATTCGAGCAGTTCGAGTTCGGGCATGCCCGGGGCGAATCGCACGATCATTCGCGCATCATTCGCTTGTCGTACGTTACGCCGGCATACGTGCGCTTGGCAAAATTGGCGTATGCGGCCTGGTCTGAAGTCGAGCGGGACAGCGGTGAGGCAATCATCTATCGCACCGGCGGGCTCGATATCGGACCTCGAAACGGTGCGATTCCGCTCGACGGCTATGCCGCGGCAATGCGATCCGAAGGCGTACCGTACGAGCGAATAGACGCGGCGGAGATCCGGCGCCGCTGGCCGCAGTTTCGAATCGACGGCGACATCGAGGCGCTCTTTCAAGCCGACGGTGGGATCGTCGCGGCGGAGCGCGCGACGGCGGCGCACCAGCGCATGGCGCTGGAATACGGCGCTCAGCTTCTCGAACGTACGCCGGTCGACGCGGTAGATTGTGGCGGCGGCGAAGTCGTGGTACGCGCCGGCGGCATGGAGTATCGCGCGGGGCGGCTGATCGTCGCTGCCGGACCATGGAGCGCGCCGCTGCTCCAGCAGCTGGGTTGCCGCGTTCCGCTCGACGTCACCAAAGAACAGGCGATGTATTTTTCGTTGGAACGCCCGGATGCGTTTGCGATCGGGCGTTTTCCGATTTGGATTTGGATGGACTCCCCGTCGTTCTATGGATTTCCGGTCTTTGGCGAATCCGGAGCGATCAAGATCACCCAGGACGCAGGCGGGCGCTGCGTCGATCCCGACACGCGGACGTTCGACGAGGATCCGGCCATCACGGCGCGCGTCCGCGCGTTCGTCGATCGGCATCTGCCGGCTGCCGGCGCGACGCGCATCATCAAGACGTGTCTGTATACGTTGACGCCGGATCGCGACTTTATCATCGATCGCTTGCCGAACCATCCGCAGGTCAGCGTCGCAATCGGAGCCGGGCATGCATTCAAGTTTGCATCGGTCATCGGCCGCGTGTTGGCGCGCAGTGCTACCGAGTCGGCGTTGCCGGGCGGGCTCGACGATTTCTCGATCCGTCGTCCGATACTACAGCTCGACGACCCGCCAAAAACGTATATGGTATGATACGGCGGTGGAACCGCCCGTAAGACGTCGCAGCGCCCAGGCTGCGCCGAACCGGAACGCCGGACGTATCGTTGCTTTGCTCGTCGTCTTGGCCTTGGTGGCCGTCATCGCCGGTTACGAAATTTTATCGCATTCTCACCCGCCCGGTGGCACTGTTTCCGTGTACTACACGAAGATGGATGGAACGTCGATGGGCACATTTACCGTTTCGCAACGCCCGCCGGCAACCGGCGAGAGCGCGACCGAACATCTGCACGACGTTGCACTGTACGCCGCGGTGTCGGCCCTGGCGGGCCCGCCGGGTGGAACTGAGGCGATCCGTTTCCCGCCGGGAACGCGAGTGCAAGGCGTAACCGTCCGAGGCTCCACGGCTACCGTCGATTTGTCGCGCGAGATCACGCGTCAGGCCGGCGGAAGTTTCGGCGAAGACGGAGAGTTCAAAGCGCTCGTCTACACGTTGACCGGCGTACCCGGTATCGACGCCGTGAAGATAACGATCGACGGCGCGACCCTTCCAACACTACCAGGAGGTCACGTTGAGCTGGATCAGCCGCTGCACCGCTCCGATTGGTAAATTTGCGCTTCCGGCATGCCTGTTGTTCGCCGCGGCGTTTGCTGCGACGCGAGCGGACGCTCCCGTGCGAGCGGTCTTTCAACATCAGACCCTGACGTTTACGCACGTGTCGAATGCCAACGGCTCGCTTGCCGTCGGCATCGACGATCCCGCGTTTCGCGCGCTGCTGCGGACCGATGGTGCGAGCATGACGTGGAAGCAGGGCGAACGTTACGTGTTGTTGACGACGGCCGCTCCCGCGGTCGCGACCTTCGCGCTCGGCGATCCGCGCTACGACCTCGGCTCGATCGCGTTGCAGGCTCCGTTCGCTCCCTACCTGCAGAATGGCGAGGTCTACTTGCCGTTCGATGCGGTGATCGCTTCGCTCGATCTGGCCTGGCGCAACGATGGCAATACAGCGATTCTTCAGCCGCAGCTGGACGCCATCGATGTGCGCCCGGCCGGCGATCGCGTGGAGATCGTCGCGCACGGCGGCGCGATGCTGCGTCCGCGAATCGTGCAATCGAATCGCGGTACGGTGACGTACGAATTCGACGGGGTCGGCACGACCCTGATCGGCACGCGAAATGTCGAGGCCGGCGGCGTGCAAAGTTTACAGATCGCGCAGTCGGGAACGGCCCGCGATCCGAAAACGCTGGTTACCGTTTCGATGGTCGACGGAACCGGGCACGACTCGCCGCGTAGCACCGGCACGCGTGACGTGACGATCGCGTTCGGACCCGGCCTAGCGGCGTCGTCCAACCAGACGGCGCAGGCGCCGCCGCCCGCCGAAACGGCGCCGCAGACCCAGTCGCCTCCGGCAAACGGCGCGACGGTCGTTACCGGGGTTTCGGTGGCCGGCGACGGCGGGTCATTCACGGTGTCGGTCGCGGTATCGGGAAACGCGTCGTACGAATGGCACCGTTTACGGGAGCCGGATAATCGCTTTTGGATCGACATCGTCGGTGCGCAATTGCAAGGAACTCCGATCACACAGAACGAGCCGGCGCCGATCGGTTCGTTGCGCGTGCGGCAGGTTGCGCCCGGCACCGTGCGCGTTGCCTTATCGCTCACCGGGCCGAAATCGCTGCTGGTGTCGCCGACGCAAACCGGCGTGACGATTTCGGTCGGTAACGACGACGTGGCCGACGCGCCGCGCGCGGGGGCCGGAAGCATCGGTACGACCGTTTCTTCGACCGAAGCCGTCGCGCAAGTGACGCCGGCGCCAGCCGACCAAACCGGCTCGTCCGACGACAGTTCTGGCTGGAAGTTCGGCCCGACGCACAGCGGTTACGCCGCGCTCAATCCGCGGCTGATCGTCATCGATCCGGGCCACGGCGGCAGCGATCGCGGCGCCGCGCGCAACGGTCTTGACGAAGCCGTCGTCAATCTTGACGTCTCGCGGCGGCTGCGCGACATTTTGGTCGCGCGCGGCTGGCAAGTTCGCATGACGCACGAACGCGACGTCGACGTGTATCAGCCCAACGACAGCGCGCACGACGAACTGCAGGCGCGCGACGACGTCGCTAATCGAGCCGGCGCGCGCATGTTCGTGAGCATTCACTCCAACAGCTTCATTAACTCCGGACCGTACGGCACCACCGTCTACATTTCTAAGCCGATGGACGTTCCGTTGGGCAACGCGATCGAACACCAACTCATCGGCGACGGCACAAAAGACGACGGGGTCGTCAAGGGGCACTTATATGTGACGCTGCACGCCGTGATGCCGGCAGTGTTGGTCGAGACGGCATTTCTTTCGAACCCGAGCGACTTCGCGTTACTCTCCTCGCCGGCGTGGCGGCAGAAGATCGCGCAATCGATTGCTGACGGCATCGAGAAGTACAATCAGCAGTATCCGGCACCGGCACGGGCGGCGATGACGCCTTCGCAGTGATTGGAATTTTCGATTCGGGCCTCGGCGGACTCACAGTCGTGCGCCGGGTGCGCGAACGTTTGCCCGCGGTGGATCTCTTGTTTTTTGCCGATCAAGCGCACGTACCATATGGCGGTCGCGACCCCGACGAGCTGCACGGCTTGCTGCGCGAGAACGTCGCCTGGCTCGACGCCCAGGGCGTACGTGCGATCGTCATGGGCTGCAATACGTCGTGCGCGATCGCCGAGCGCTATGGCTGGCCGTCGACCAGCGCTCCGGTTCTCGATTTGATCGATTCTGCCGCCACCGCCGTGCAGCGGGCCGGTCATCGCCGTATCGGCGTCGTCGCGACGTCTGCGACCGTCGCCAGCGGTTCGTACGGACGCTCGTTGCGGTCGGCGGTGCCGGGCGCCGAGGTGTGGGAAATCGCTGCACCCGATTTAGTGCCGCTCGTCGAAGCGGGTGAATCGGGGGCGCGGGCGCGGGCCGCGGTCGACGCCGTTTGCGCCAAACTTCCGAACGAACTCGACGCGGTGGTGTACGGATGCACGCACTATCCGATGTTGTCGCAGCATTTCCGGCGTGCGTTGAGCGGCATCGCCTTAATCGACCCCGCCGAAATGCAAGCCGAACGCGCGGCAGCGATCGTGGCAGAGCTCGAACCGTCGGCCGAGCGCGGCACAACGCGCTACGTGACCAACGGAGACCCGCGCGTGCTCGCAGCCAACGTCACGCGCATTTTAGGTGAAAGCGCTCCGAACGTGCGCGCCGAGATTCCAGCTAGTAACGCGCTACGTGGAACGCTGAGAAAAACAGGATCGTCGTAACCGTCGCGAGGCCGGCGCCGGCCAATACTTGCGCCACGGTATGCGCTTTTAAGTAGACGCGCGCCCAGCAGACCATCGGTATCAGCACGAAAAACGGTAACGGCGCACGGCCGTAGAGCAAAAAGAGCGCGACCATCGGCGCCGTGATCCCCAAGGCGTGCGTGCTAATTTTCCAAAACCGAGTAATGTAGCCCACGATTAGGGTCGAGACGAAATACCCGACCATCGCCGCGACCATAACGCGCGGGGCGTGCAGCAGCCACAGCACCGCGCTGCCCATCAAATAAAAGACGACGAAGATGCTGAAGACGACCTCGCGTTCTGTCCGCACCGACATATCCAAATCCGAAATGCGACCGGTCGAGTAGAGCCAGAAGACGTACAACATCGGACCGATCGACGTGAAGAACGTCGATAAGAAGAGCAAGCGCCAGAATTCGAAGGTGTCGGGCGCGTTGGTATCGGCGAGGATGACGAACAGAGCCAACGCCGTGAGGAATGGGTTGAAGATCGTCGATAGGATGCGCGCCAGGTCGCGCCAGACCCGGCGTCCGCGTAGCGCGACGACCGGCGCGCTTGGCTCTAGCACCGTTGCTACTAACGTCCGGCGCCCCGCCAATCCTGCGCGGCAGGCCGCCAAGCGGTGTCGGTCGTACAATCGACCCGGTGATTTCCCTGATCCTCGCGGCGGCGGGTGCCGCCCCTATTCCCAAAACGCCGGCCACGCTGCCCGCGTCCCTGCAGCAACAGCTGGCGCAACAAGCTGCTCCGCCCGCGATCATCCCGCACACGTACATCGCGTTGCACGCGCCGTGGTTAACCCACACAGTGGCCGGGATTTTCATGGTCGCAGCGGTTGGACTGGTCGCATTGCTCGCCGTCCAAACGACGAAGCAAGAGGGCTTGAGCGGAACGATTGGCGGCCGGGTTGAGTCGGCCTATCGCGGACGGCTCGGCGCCGAGGAACAGCTCAAACGACTGACCGGAGGCGTCGCGGTCGCGTTCGTCGTGACCGCGTTCGTCCTCGCGCTGACCGGAATCTAAGGAAGCACTGCTCGCGTGCCCGACGCGGCGCCGCTGCTCGAAGTCTCCAATCTACGTACGGTTTTTCGAACCGAAGACGGCCCCGTAACCGCCGTTAACGGACTGTCGTTTACGCTGCAAGCCGGCGAAACGCTCGGTATCGTGGGCGAGTCCGGATCTGGAAAATCCGTTACCGCACTTTCCATCATGCGGCTGCTTCCCAAGAGTTCGACCGTTACCGCCGACCGCATCGTGTTCGACGGTCAGTCGTTGCCCTCGTTAAGCGAATCCGAGATGCGGAAGATCCGCGGACATAAAGCCGCGATGATCTTCCAGGATCCGATGACGTCGCTCAATCCAGTGTTGACGATCGGCGAGCAGATCGCAGAAGCGATCCGGCTGCATTTAGGATTGAATCAGCGTGACGCCCGCGATCGCACCGTCGAGATGCTCAAGAAAGTTCGCATTCCGGCGCCCGAAAAACGGCTCAACGACTATCCGCACCAGTTTTCCGGCGGCATGCGCCAACGCGTGATGATCGCGATGGCGTTGTCGTGCAGCCCCAAGCTGCTGATCGCCGACGAACCGACGACCGCGCTCGACGTCACCATTCAGGCCCAAGTGCTCGAGCTGATGAACGAGCTGCAGCGCGAGACCGGCGCGGCGATTCTGATGATCACGCACGATCTCGGCGTGGTCGCCGAAGTCTGCCGTAACGTGCTCGTGATGTACGGCGGAAACTTGGTCGAGTACGGCTCCGCCGAGCAAATCTTCGGCCGTCCGCGCATGCCGTACACCCAAGGGCTGCTGGCTTCGTTGCCGCGTCTGGACGAAAGCAATCCGCGCCGTTTAGAGCCGATCAAAGGCCAGCCGCCGAACTTGCTCAACCTTCCAAAGGGCTGCGTCTTTGCACCCCGCTGCGAGTACCGGATGCCGATGTGCGACGAACCGGTTCCGCTGTACGATTTCGGTGAAGGCCACATCGCCCGTTGCTTTCTGTACGACAAACGTGCGGAATCGCAGCGGCCGATCGAGGTTGAAACCGCTCCGGTGGTGCCGACGCCGTGAGT
Source organism: Candidatus Tumulicola sp. (assembly GCA_036490475.1). Lineage (NCBI taxonomy): Bacteria > Bacillati > Vulcanimicrobiota > Vulcanimicrobiia > Vulcanimicrobiales > Vulcanimicrobiaceae > Candidatus Tumulicola > Candidatus Tumulicola sp. Next base: position 558,275 of record DASXDT010000005.1, on the reverse strand, counting down.
GCGCTCGTCGAAGTCGAAGATCTGTATAAATATTTTCCGATTCACGCCGGCCTGCTGTCGCGGCACGTCGCGGACGTCAAAGCCGTCGACGGCGTCAGCTTCTCGATCGAGCGCGGTGAGACGCTCGGCTTAGTCGGCGAGTCCGGCTCGGGCAAGACGACCGTCGGCCGGTTGTTGCTGCGCTTGTTGGCCGAAACGAAAGGCAAGATTCGGTTCGAAGGCCGCGATGTCGTGGCAATGAACCGGACCCAGCTTCGGGAATTGCGGGGCGACGTCCAGATCATCTTTCAAGATCCGTTCGCTTCCCTCAATCCGCGCATGACGATCGGCGAGATCATCGCCGAACCGATTCGGATCCACGGGATCGCTCGCGGAAAAGACGTGCAAGACCGCGTGCAAGACCTGGTCAAACGCGTCGGCTTGCGCCCCTATCACGTCAACCGGTACCCGCACGAGTTTTCGGGCGGACAGCGCCAGCGCGTCGGCATCGCGCGCGCCTTGGCGGTCGATCCGAAGTTCATCGTGTGCGACGAGCCGGTTTCGGCCCTCGACGTTTCGATCCAGGCGCAGGTCATCAACCTGCTGGAGGATCTGCAAGAGCAGTTCAGCCTAACCTATTTGTTCATCGCGCACGACCTTTCGGTGGTGCGGCATATTTCGGACCGGGTCGCCGTGATGTACGTCGGTAAGATCGTCGAGCGGGCAGCGAGCGATGCGCTCTACGTCAACCCGCTGCACCCGTACACGCAGGCCTTGTTGTCGGCGATTCCGATTCCCGATCCGGTGGCAGAGCGGCGGCGCAAACGCATCGTCTTAACGGGTGATATTCCGTCGCCCGTGAGCCCGCCGTCGGGTTGCCGGTTTCATACGCGTTGCCCGGTCGCGTTCGAGCGATGCACGATCGAAGAGCCGCCGTTGGTGGAATATTCGGCCGGTCATTTTGCGGCGTGTCATTGGGTTGCCGAACACGACGGACGCGCGCCCGATCTCGCCGGTGGCCCAGTCGTCGTTTCGGTGTAAACGCCGCCTCGAGAATTAAAATGAGCGGCCGCGAGAGCGGCCGCTCGTGTTTTACGCCAAAATCGGCGAACCGTTAAGCGGCTTTCTTACGTCCGCCCTTTTTGCGGCCAACGGTCTTCTTACGTCCCGTGGCTTTCTTACGTCCCGTCGTGGCTTTCTTGCGTCCGGCGGTTTTCTTACGTCCGGTGGCCTTTTTACGTCCGGCCGTTTTCTTGCGTCCGGTGGCCTTCTTACGTCCGCCGGCTTTCTTGCGTCCAGCGGTCTTTTTACGTCCGGCGGTCTTTTTGCGTCCGGCAGTTTTCTTACGTCCGGTGGCCTTCTTACGTCCGGCGGTTTTTTTACGTCCGGTGGCCTTTTTGCGTCCGGCGGTTTTCTTACGTCCGGTGGCTTTCTTGCGTCCGGCGGTCGCTTTCTTGCGTCCCGGCGCGGCTTTTTTACGACCGGCGGTTTTCTTGCGTCCGTTCGTCGCAGCCGCTTTTTTTCGGCCAGCGCCTTTGCGGCGCGTCTTGCGGCGGGGCCGTTCGTCGGCGATCGTTCCGCCATTCAAGATGGTATCGGAGTCCATTCATTCCTCCTCGCCCTCAAGGGACGACAAGCGTTATTTTGGACAGCGCTCAGTTCGGCGCTTTGAGCGCATCATAGAGGATTTTACGCAATCATGCAAATTCGCGTGCGCGTTCACGTGTGTGATACGCATGCGAATCGCGCGCCGCGCGCGATTCCATTTGCCGGGATGTTGACCGCGGCGGTATACTAAGCCCCGTGAAAAAGCCCCTGATTATCGTCGAGTCGCCGACCAAAGCGCGTACGATCAAGAAATTCTTGCCGAACCGCTTCACGGTCAAGGCGTCCGTCGGACACGTCCGCGATCTGCCGAAGAGCACGCTGGGCGTGGACGTCGACAGCGACTTCGCGCCGCGTTACCTGACGATTAAAGGTAAGGGCGACATCATCAAGGAGCTGAAGAGCGCTGCCAAATCGGCCGGAACGGTGTATCTGGCGACCGACCCCGATCGCGAAGGTGAAGCGATCGCGTGGCATCTCGCCGAGCTATTGAAGCTCGAGGATCCGAAACGCATCGAGCTGCACGAGATCACGAAAGAAGCCGCGCTCGCGGCGATCGAAAACCCGCATCACATCGATATGGACCGCGTCAACGCACAGCAGGCACGGCGCATTCTCGACCGGCTGGTCGGCTACAAGATATCGCCGTTGCTGTGGGCCAAGGTTCGCGGCGGCCTGTCGGCCGGCCGCGTGCAATCGGTCGCGGTCAAGCTGATCGTCGATCGCGAACGTGAAATCTTAGCGTTTCGACCGCGCGAGTATTGGACGGTGACCGCGCAACTCGCCACCGCAGAAGCGCCGGAGATGCCGTTCACGGCCGAACTCGTCGCCGAACGCGGCGAGAAAGTCGATATCACGACGGCCGAACAGGCCGATACCGTGATGCGTGCGCTGGATGGCGCGGCGTATCGCGTCGCGGCTATTCGAAAGCGCGAAGTCAAACGAAACGCTCCGCCCCCGTTCACAACCTCTACCCTGCAGCAAGAGGCCTCGCGGAAACTGAAGGTGCGCGTGCGGCGCACGATGCAGATCGCCCAAGGTCTGTATGAAGGGGTCGATCTAGGCGGCTCCGAGGGCACGGTCGGACTGATCACCTACATGCGCACCGACTCGACCCGCATCAGCGATCAAGCGCGCGATGCGGCCCGCGAGTTCATCGTCGAAAGCTACGGCGAAGCGTTCCACGGCGGCCGGCGCCACAAGGTGCGCGAAGGCGCCCAGGACGCTCACGAAGCCATCCGCCCGACCTCGGTGTTCCACACTCCGCAACGCGTCGCGGCCTCGCTCAAGCGCGACGAGCTGCGTCTCTATACGATGATCTGGGAGCGATTCGTCGCGTCGCAAATGTCGGCGGCTGTTTTCGATCAGACCGCTGTCGACGTGTCGGCCGCGCATTTCACGTTTCGTGCGACCGGCACCATCATGCGGTTCGCGGGCTTCACGCGAGTCTACAGCGAGAGCCGCGACGAGGATGCGAGTGCGGGCGGCGAACGCGCGATGGACGACGCGACTTCCAAGGGTGAGAAGGCGCGTCCGCGTCTTCCCGACCTGCACGAGGCGCACGATCTCGATTGCCGCGGCGTCGAGCCAAAGCAACACTTCACCGAGCCGCCGCCGCGCTTCACCGAGGCGAGCTTGGTGAAAGCGCTCGAAGACAACGGCGTCGGACGGCCTTCGACCTACTCGACCATTGTCGATACGATTTCGGCGCGCGGGTACGTCGCGCAACAAGAGCGTCGATTCGTTCCAACCGAGATCGGTATGGCCGTAAATGACTTGCTGGTCGAGCACTTTCCCAATATCGTCAACCTCGACTTCACGGCGTCGATGGAAGGCAATCTCGACAAGGTCGCGGTGGGCAACGAAAACTGGGTCGACGTGTTGCGCGGGTTTTACACGCCGTTCGCCGAGGAGCTGGAAAACGCCGAGAAGCGCTTACCCCGCTTGGAACTGCGTGACGAGCCGACCGACGAGATCTGTCCGAATTGTGGCAAGCCGATGGTCATCAAGACCGGGCGCTTCGGCAAATTCATCTCGTGTTCTGGCTATCCAGAATGCAAGACGACCAAGCCGATCGTCAAAGATACGGGCGCCATTTGTCCTAAAGACGGCGGCGCAATTCTCGAACGCCGTTCGAAAAAGGGTCGCACGTTCTACGGTTGCGCGAATTATCCAAACTGCGATTTCGTCTCGTGGGACCGGGTCGTTGCACAGCGCTGTCCGGTGTGCGGCTCGTACGTCATCGCCAAGTCGCGTGGAGGCAACGTTCGCTTGGAATGTGCGGCTTCGCGCGAGCATGAGGTCGCCGAGGTGCAGAACGACGCGGCGTCGTCCGACGAAGCAGCACTCGCGTCGACCTAACGCAATCGTTGCGCGTCACGGTCGTCGGAGGCGGTTTAGCCGGCTGCGAAGCGGCGTGGCAGGCGGCGCGACAGGGTGCCGAGGTCGATCTCTACGAGATGCGACCACATGCGAGCGGACCGGCGCATCACACCGCCGGTTTAGCCGAGTTGGTGTGCAGCAACTCATTGCGCGGTGCCGCGCTCGAGAATGCCGTCGGCTTGCTGAAAGAAGAGCTGTTCCGGCTCGATTCGATCGTCGTTCGGTCGGCGCGTGAAACCGCCGTTCCGGCCGGCGGGGCGTTGGCGGTGGATCGAGATCGATTCTCGCAGGCGGTCGAACGCGCGCTGGTCGATCATCCGCGCATCCATCTGCATCGCGAGGAAGTGCACGAAATTCCATCGCAGCGGCCGGCCATCGTGGCGTGCGGGCCGCTACCGGGAGCCGACCTGTTATCGTCGATCGACGCCGTGCTGCGTTCGCTGCCGTCCGGCGAAGGGCGCCGCTTACACTATTTCGATGCGGCCGCGCCGATCGTTGCCGCCGACTCGATCGACGAAAGCGCCGGCTATCGCAAATCGCGCTACGAGAAGGGCGACGGCGACGACTATCTCAACCTGCCGCTCGACCGCGACGCCTATCGAGAACTCGTCAACGATTTGCGGACGTCGCCGCGGCATCAGGCTAAAGACTTCGAAGCCGGCGATTCGACGCGCTACTTCGAGGGCTGTCTGCCGATCGAAGAGATGGCCGACCGCGGGGAAGAGACGTTGCGGTACGGTCCGCTCAAACCGGTTGGTTTGCGCCATCCTCAGACGGGGATCACGCCCTATGCGGTGGTGCAACTTCGCAAAGAGAACGCGCAAGGCACGGCATTCAACTTGGTCGGATTTCAGACGCGCATGACGTGGCCCGCGCAGCGCGCGACGTTCGGCAAGCTTCCCGGTTTGGCCAAAGCCGAATGGTTGCGGCTCGGCGTGATGCATCGCAACACGTTCGTCGACGCGCCCCGCGTGCTGGACGCTCGATTGATGCTGCGCGGCGTCGAGGGCTTGTATCTGGCCGGCCAAGTGACCGGCGCCGAGGGATACGTCGAGGCGGCTGCGTGCGGTGCGATGGCGGGCATCCATGCCGCGCGGGGCGTGCTGGGTAAGCGGCCGGTCGAAGTTCCTCGCGAAACCGCACTGGGTGCGGTAGTGGCCCATTTGCAGAACGCTGCCAGCCCCGATTTCCAACCCAGCAACGTTACCTGGGCAGAATTCCCGCCGCTCGACGTTCGGATCCGCGAGAAGAACGAACGGCGTGGCGCGATGGCAATTCGGGCGCTGGCGGCGCTCGATGCCTTCGCTCGTTCGCTGCAGGTGTGAAACCGGGCGGCCGTACCCGGGGTACTGACGCTACGATGAGGATTCGCTCGACTACCATTATCGCCGTTCGCAAGGACGGCCGGCTGGCGATCGCCGGGGACGGGCAAGTAACGCTCGACAAGACGATCGTCAAACACACGGCTCGCAAAGTACGCAAGATCTCCGGCGGCAAGGTCGTGGCCGGCTTTGCCGGTTCGGCCGCAGACGGCATCGCGCTGCTCGAAAAATTCGAACAATCGTTCAACGAGTATAAAGACATAACGCGTGCGGCAGTCGAGTTGGCGAAAGATTGGCGGCAAGATCGTGCGCTACGGAGGCTGGAGGCGCTGCTGCTCGTCGGAAACGCCGATCACTTGTTTTTGCTGTCCGGCACCGGCGACGTGATCGAGCCCGACGAAGGCGTCGCGGCGATCGGCAGCGGCGGCCCGTACGCACAGGCGGCCGCCGCTGCATTAGTGCGCAACACGTCGCTCGGCGCCGAAGAGATCGCTCGCAAAGCCCTCGAAATCGCCGGCGAGATTTGTATCTACACCAACGACGACATCACCGTGGAGGTGCTCGAGTGAACGCCGCGATCTCCGGTTCCGACACCGCAGCGCTGACGCCGCGACAGATCGTCGCCGAACTCGACAAGTACATCGTCGGTCAGGCCGGGGCAAAACGCGCCGTGGCCGTCGCGTTGCGTAATCGCTATCGCCGTTCGCGCGTATCCGGCGAGCTGCGCGAAGAGATTACTCCGAAAAACATTTTGATGATCGGACCGACGGGCGTCGGCAAGACCGAAATCGCGCGCCGTTTGGCGGGGCTGGTCGGTGCGCCGTTCGTCAAAGTCGAGGCGACGAAATATACCGAAGTGGGGTATGTCGGCCGCGACGTCGAGTCGATGGTTCGAGATTTGGTCGAGGCCTCGATTCGCACGGTCATCGAAGAACGCCGCCACGATGTCGTCGATGCGGCCGAACATCAGGCGGTGGAACGCATTATCGACGTACTGCATCCGGAGACGCGTCCGCCGCAGCCGTCCGGACAAGGTAATTCGCTCGGTGCGACGCTCGGGTCGATCTTCGGCAACAACTTTCAACCGCCGCCGGCGGCCCAACCGCCGCCCGCCGTTTCGTCCGACGCGCAACGCGTGCGAGAGCAAACGCGCTCCGAGATCGAGCGCGGCTTTTATGACGTGCGTCTGGTCGAAATCGATGTCGAAGAAACTCCGAACCTGCCGATCGGCATGATCGGCGGCGACCAATCCGGTGGCGGGGCCGACCTCGGCGAGATGCTTGGCGGAATACTTCCAAAGCGCCGTTCGAAAAAACGCGTTACCGTAGCCGAGGCGCGTCGCATCTTCGCACAAGAAGAGTCGGCCAAGCTGATCGACATGGATGCGGTGAAGCGCGAGGCGTTGCGGCGCGCGGCCGAAGACGGCATCATTTTCATCGACGAGATCGATAAGGTTGCGGGGCAAGGTGGCCGCGGCGGTCCGGACGTTTCGCGCGAGGGCGTGCAGCGCGACATTCTTCCGATCGTCGAAGGTTCGACGGTGACGACCAAGCACGGCACGATCAAGACGGATCACGTATTGTTCATCGCTGCGGGTGCGTTTCACATCAGCAAGCCGTCCGACTTGATTCCGGAACTGCAAGGCCGGTTTCCGATTCGCGTCGAGCTCGACTCGCTCACTGCCGAAGATTTCAAAACGATCCTGACGCAGCCCAAGAACGCATTGGTCGAGCAATACAAAGCACTGCTCGCGACCGAAGGCACGACGCTCGACTTTCGCCCGGACGGCATCGAGCAGATCGCCGCCTATGCGATGCGGGTCAACGAAACCAGTGAGAATATCGGTGCCCGCCGGCTGCACACCGTCCTCGAAAGACTGCTCGACGAGGTCAGCTTTGCGGCTCCCGAGGAGGCCGGCACCAGGGTAATCGACGCCGCGTACGTGAAAGAGCGGCTCGCCGACGTGGTGGGAAATACGGACCTGTCCGGGTACATCTTGTAGGCACTTCCTAACTGGTTTCCCATCTGCGGGGAAGGGCGTAGAGCGGTCCCGCGAGGAGTTACGACCATGACGAAACCATTCACGTACGCATTCATAGCAGCGGCGGCAGCGATGACGCTGCTGACCGGATGCAACAACAACTCCAGCACGAACAACAACGGCTTCGGACAGAACTGCGGAGGCCCGGTCAACGGCCTTCAGGTTCTGCATCCGATTAACGGCTCGTCGCACGTCAATCCGGCCATCCAGGCCGTGTACGTCGCCACCAATTCGACGTTGCCGGTCGGGAACCAATACAACTTCTTCCTGGTGCAGAGCAGCGGTGCGCAGCAATACACATCGACGTTCGCGCACTACACGGGGCCAATCCCGAAGCCGTACACGAGCCCGCCGCCGGGTTCGACGATTTATCAAACCGTCATACCCCAGCCGGTAGGTCCGCTTCAGAGCGTCAACCTCTACTGGAATAACGGCGGGACCGGCTGCACGCCCAACGTTATCGTGAGCTCGTTCACGACCGGAACCCGATAGGCGCCAAGCAGGCGACGCGCCTTTTACAGCTGGAATAAAGGGCCGCGTATGGCCTACGTGCGGGAAATCATTACAGACGGGCATCCGACGCTGCGCAAGGTCGCGCGAAAAGTGGATGCCCGTGAGATCGCCGAGCCGCTATTTCAGCAACTGCTCGACGACATGTTCGAAACCATGTACGCTGCGCCGGGCGTCGGCCTCGCGGCGCCGCAAGTGAACGTTTCGAAGCGCGTGTTCGTGATCGACGTACACGAGGACGAGCACCCGCCCGAAGTCGTGATCAATCCTAAGATCGAGTCCTGCGAAGAAGAAGTCGAACTGACCGAAGGCTGCCTTTCCGTTCCCGGTATGGTAGGCGAGATCGTTCGCTTCAACCGCGTCGTCGTTAGCGGTCTCGACCGGTACGGGAAAAAGATCCGCCTGGAAGGTGATGGCCTGTTCGCGCAGTGCCTGCAGCACGAAATCGGCCATTTGAACGGCGAGCTGTACCTCGATTCGGCTCGCGACGTGCGTGTTGCCAAACCGCACGAAGAGGACGACGCCGGCGAACCCGCCGCGCACGACGACGCCGTGGCCGCCGAGGCATAAGCCCAGATTCGTACGCTTTTCTTCGGAACCAGCGATTTCGCGGTTCCGAGCCTGCGAGTGCTCGCCGAACGCACCGCGGTGGCTGGCGTCGTTACGCAGCCCGACCGCCCGAGCGGACGCGGCCAGCGTGTAACGCCCTCGCCGGTGAAGGCCGCCGCGATCGAACTCGGACTGCCTGTCTATCAGCCATCGACGTTGCGAGCGTTACAACCCGAGCTGGCCGGCGACGCCTTCGATCTGTTCGCGCTCGCATCGTACGGACGGCTGATACCGGACTGGCTGCTCGAACTTCCGCGCCTTGGATCCTTGAACGTCCATCCCTCGCTGCTGCCGGCCTATCGAGGCGCGACCCCAATTCAGACGGCGTTGCGCAACGGAGAGCGCGCGACCGGCGTTACGGTCATGTTGATGGATGCGGGTATGGATACCGGGGACGTCGTGCTGCAAGAGCCGGTTACGATCGATCCCGATGAAGATTACGGACATTTGCACGATCGTCTCGCGACGATCGGTGCCGCCCTGCTGGGCCGCGCGTTGGAACTCGCGGCGAACGGCCGGCTTCCCACTCATCCGCAGACCGGCGAGCCGACCTACACGCATCCGCTCGGTAAAGACGACCTTTCGATCGATTGGTCGTGGGAACCGCGACGCATCGTCGACGCGGTACGCGCGTTCTCGCCGTTGCCCGGCGCTCGCGCCCAACTCGAGGGCGAAATTGTCAAGGTGTTGCGCGCGCACGTCGAAGACGGCCGGGTGGAGATCGACGAACTCATCGCACCGAATCGCGGCCGTATGAGCGGTGCCGCCTATTTGCGAGGCCGGACATCGCACGAACGTTAAGCGCTCGCGACATCGCACTGGGAGTCGTGCGCGACGTCTTTCCCGTCGGGCCCGGACCCGCTCGCGGGGCCGCCGAAGCGCTCGATTACCGTATTCGACATGCAACGGTCGACCCGCGCGACCGCGCGTTCGCTACCGAGCTGGCGTACGGCGCGATCAAGATGCGCCGCGCGCTAGACTGGCGTCTCGAGCCGTTTATCGGCGAACGCGTCGACTCGCTTCCGCCCACGATCCGCGAAATTTTGCGACTCGCGGTGTATGAGTTAACCTACACGCAGGCCGACGTGCACGCAACCGTGTTCGAGTGGGTCAACCTGGCGCGACGCTACGGCCACACCGGCGTTGCAAATCTCACCAACGCGGTGCTGCGTCGCTATTTGCGCGAGCCGCCGCCCGAGCCGCAACCCGACGATTTCCCGAGCGAAGACGAATTCTTGGCAACGGTGCATTCGTTGCCGACGTGGCTCGTGCGTCAGTGGCGCGGTTCGTTCGGAAACCTGACACCGCAGATCTGCGCTGCGGTCAACGCTCCGCCGGCGGCCGCCGTAACTGCGAGTTTGCTTCGGTCGACGATCGAAGAAGTTCGCGAGACATTGGAGCGCGACGGCGTGCGCGCACATCCCTCGGCGTACGTTGCGGAGTCGTCGGTTGTGGATGGCGGCGGCGCTCGTCTATCGGGGGGTGGAGAGGCGGCCGCGTGGTGGCTGCAGTCCGAGAGTTCGGCGATGGCAGTAGACATTCTCAACCCGCAACCGGGGGAGGAGGTGCTCGACGCGTGCAGCGGTCGCGGAAATAAGACGTTGCAGATCGCCGGCCGGCTCCAAAACGATGGAAATATCGTGTGTCTCGAGCGCGACACTCGCAAGATCGCGACCTTGGGACGGCGGCTGGATTTGGCCGGCGTGGTGGCCGCAATCGTGGAGGCCGACGCCCGCGAGCACACCTTCGATCCCAACGTTCGTTTCGACCGAATCCTGGTCGACGCGCCGTGTTCGGGTACCGGCTTGGCCGCCCGGCATCCCGAGTCGCGCTGGAAGAAGAGTGCGGACGACGGCGAACGCCTTGCGGAGACCCAGCGGGCCATTCTCGAGCGCGTTTCGACCTCGCTGCGTGAGGGCGGGGTTTTGGTCTACGCGGCATGCTCGACAGACCCGCGCGAGACCACGGAGGTCGTGAATTGGTTTCTCTCGCGTCACAATTTCGAGCGCGGACTCGTGCCGGCGGCGTACGAGTCTTTTCTCACGCCTGATGGCGATGTGATGGTGGCTCCGGGCATCGAGGGCCGCGACGGTTTTTTCATTTCCCGGCTGCAACGCCGGTGAGCCTGCTCGCGAAACTCGAACAGGCGTGTGCGGCGCTGATCGAGCGCAGCTTCGCGAGCGTGTTCCCGACCGATCTGGAACCCGAGCAAATCGCGCGTAAATTGGTTGCGACCGTGGAGGCTCGCACCGTCGACGAACGCGGCGAACGCGTCGCGCCGAGCCGATATACCGTGATCGTGAATCCCGACGATTTCGAACGGCTCGCGCCGCATTGCGAGTACCTGGAACGAGAGTGGGCCGAATTGCTGCGCGAGCTGTCGGCGCGCGTCGGCATCACGTTGCGCGATGGCGACCCCAAAGTGGTCATGACGGCCAGTGACGGCTTGCCGGTGGGTGCGATGGACGTTCGGGTCGACGACCGTCCCCGCGTAGCAAAGGTGACACGCGGTTCGTTCCGTCTGCGTATGGTAAAGGGCGTCCCGGCACAAGGCGTGTACGGATTCGACCGGTCGGCGCGAATCGGCCGCGGCGACGATAACGACGTGGTGCTGGCAGACCCGAGCGTTTCGCGCGCGCACGCAGAAATCGAAACCGACGCGGCCGGCCCGCTGGTGCGCGATCTCGATTCTACCAACGGCACCTCCGTGAATGGGCGGCGCGTTCGCGCCGAACGGTTGCACGATGGCGACGAACTGTCGTTCGGTAACACGCGTATGCGATTCGAAGCGGCGGCCGCCGAGCGATGAACTTCGACGTACGCATGCATATCGGGACGCTCGAAATTACGGCGGCGCTGCTCGTCGTCGCGGCGACGACGATTCGTCCCAACGTCCGCGCGGCAACCGAGATCGGCCGGCACGTTCCGCTCGCAGTCGAACTCGAGATCGTCGAGATCGGCAACGTGCGGCGGCTGGACGGAGCGACGCCGATGGACATCGGACGCGGCGCTTCCGGCGTCGCGTTGCGCGACCCGGAAGTCAGCCGCCATCACGCGCGCATCGAGAGCCGCGACGGAATTGCCTATGTGATCGACTTGCATAGTCGTAACGGCACGTTTTTGAACGGACAGCGCGTCGACGAGCCGATCGAAGTACGAGCCGGCGACGCGATCGACGTGGGAACCACGCGCTTGATGATACGATCGGTGCAACCGTGGACGTAGCGATTCGTGGCGATCGCGCCTCGTGTTTGACGATGCGAATGGGCCGGCAGAGCTGGCTCCTGGCGGTGGCTCGCGGCTTCGGATCGATCGACGGAATACCGATCGAACGCGCGTTGCTCGCGCGCTTGCGTCAGGAGTGCGAACGACGGTCGCGCGGCCGCCGTTTCCGGCGATCGATCGACCGTCCGCAAGCCGCAGCGGCTGCGATGCTCGGCGTCGTCGCCCGGGTGAACGGCGACGTGCACGCGCGCACGGCTTCGCACGACGATTACGTTACCGCTGCCGCATCGCTGACCGCGGTGTTTGCGGTGCGCGGATCGGCCTACGTGCTGCATTCCGGAACGACCGCCGCATACTTGATTCGCGATGGACGTGTTACCGCGCTAACCGACGACGACGCCTTGCACGACGGCTCGGCGCCGTTGCTGCTTCGAGCGCTCGGAACGGCATCGACGCTGGAGATGACCGTGTCGAGCGTGCGGGTCGGTGAGGGCGACGTGATCGTGCTGACCGGGCGACGGCTGGAGCGCGAACCGGACGCAGCGCGTCTGTTGCAGCACGTGGAATCGGCCGGCCCGTGGGAGCAGGCGCTATTGGCACGTTTCGATCGCGACGACGCGTCCGACGTCGCGTCCGAGCCGCATCGCGCGACGCTCGGGGCCGTGACGATCGCGCGCATCGCAATTGCAGCTTTGCTCGTGATTGCGATGGTACTAGCCCGCTGACGATTCGCATCGTCCGGCGGTTGCTCCCGATGTGCGGAGCGCTCGCCGTGTCCGCGCTGGTGCTGTCGTTCGCGCCGGAACGCTCGCTAGGGCCGCCCTTACTGAGCATCGGATTAGGCGTTCTGGCGCTCCTATGGGTTGCATGCGCACCGTTGGATAGCGAGCGCGACGACGTGCTGCCTGCCTTGGCGATCGTGCTGTCGTCGGTCGGCATCTTGTTGATCGCGCGGTTGTCCCCCGACTTGGCGGCGCGTCAGGAAGTGTGGCTGGGCGTCGCGATGGTGCTCGCGATCGCATTCGGGCCTGTTTTTTCGAACTTCCGGCGGTTCGCCGCATACAAATACTTATGGGTCGTCGCGTCGCTCGCACTCTTCGGCTTATTGTTGCTGTTCGGCCAGGAAGTCAATGGCGCCCGATTGTGGATTCGCGTCGGCCCGGCGCAGTTCGAACCGATCGAGTTCATCAAACTGTTCGTCGTGTTTTTCCTGGCGGCGTATTTGGCCGAGATGTCCGACGTCCTCGCGGCCGCGCGTCCCTGGTCATTGCAAGCCAACGCGAAGTATCTCGGACCGCTGGTACTCGGCTGGGGCGCATCGATGGCGATTCTCGTGGTGCAGCGCGACCTCGGAATGGCGACGCTGTTGTTGGCTACGTTCGCGACGTTGCTGTATGTCGGAACCCGGCGCTGGGATATCGTTGCGGCCGGCGCCGGGGTATTTGCGGCGGTCGCATTTTGGGCGGCGCGGCACTTCAACTACGTGCACGAGCGTATCGCGGTATGGCGCAATCCGTTTTCGGATCCGCTCGGCGCCGGATACCAGTCCTCGCAGGCGTACTACGCGATGGCCTCGGGCGGATTGTTCGGAACGGGCTTCCGTTTGGGCCATCCGACGTTTATTCCGGACGTCGCCACCGACTATGTGTATGCAGCGTTTTCTGAAGAGTTCGGCTGGATCGGCGCGTTCGTCGTATTGCTGCTCTTTTTAGGATTGGTCCGGCGCATCTTCGCCGTCGGGCTGCAGCAGCCGGATCTGTACGCAAAGTTGCTGGCCGTCGGACTCGCCGCGACGTTGGGCTTTCAGGTCTTCGTCATCGTCGGCGGCGTGATCGGTATTTTCCCCCTGACCGGCATTACGTTACCGTTCGTCTCGTACGGTGGAAGCTCGCTGGTCGCGAACGTCTTGCTCGTTTCGCTCGCGTGGTCGATGAGCGCGCGCCGGCGATGATCGCACGGACGTACGCGGCTGTGCTGGCGGTCGTATTAGTGACGGGTTGCGCGCATAGCGACCGGTCGAGCGCGCCGAGCGAAGCGCCCGGTTCGTCGAGCGACGGCGGAGCCTTGTATCTGACGCACTGTGCGAGCTGTCATCAGCCGGACGGTCGCGGCATGGCCGGCGTTTTCCCGCCGCTTGCCGGCGATCGCGTCGTCATCGGTGATCCGGGGCGAGTGATTGCGGCGGTTGCGTTCGGCACGCGCGGCCGTACGTCGACCGGCGGGACGACGTACGACGGCGTGATGCCGGGCTGGGCTGCAGATCTCAACGACGATCAGATCGCGGCGATCGTAACGTTCGTTCGCCGCACGTGGCACAATCACGCCCCGCCGGTTAGTGCGGCCGACGTTGCGCGCGTGGAGAATTCGCGCCCGAACAACGCGGCCACATATTCGCACATGTGAGGATCGACCCGGCGTAATCGTTCGCGCGTCGCGCGCGGCCACGCCGACGACGGATCGTTCACACCGACGTACGCTCGTAACGACTCCGCAAAATATTCGTCGATGCCGGTTGCGGCGTACGGCGTAACGAACGCTCGCGCACGGCAATAGTGCGCTCGCACGCGGGGATCGATTCCCGATCGATACACACCGCCGCCCAACGCGCAATCGAGCGCGTGTCCGAATTCGTGTGCGACCGTCATCGGGCTGCGCGAGCGTAGTAAGAGCGCGCGCTCTTCTACCACGAATAAGCCGGCCGGTGGTGCGGGCCAACGATCGACGTCGATACCAAGACGAGCGAGCGTTTTCGATGCATCCCGATATCGTTCGCCGTCACGCAGCGGCAGCACCGAGATATCGCACGAGATCGCGAATCGGAGGGCGCCGGCACCGTATCGAATCAGCGTCTCGACGATCGGCGCTTCGGCAGACCGCCCGAATTCAAGCGAGAAAAGCTCGCGCGCCAGCGCAACCACGTTGTCGACCATTTGCTGAGCGTGAGCTGAGACGGTTGCTCGTGAGTGTCCGCGAGGTTAGCAAATCGATAATGATGACTTGCGATAATGATTTTGATTAACAATGCGATAATAAAGCCTCATTATGCGGGAGGGGCGTCGAACGAGCGGTCGAAGTCGCCCTGCATGCGGAGTAAAACACTTAGCGCGGCGGCGTTGGTTCTATTAGCCAGCGCTTGCTCAGCGGCAGGAACGAATTCAACTGTCCCATCGGCAAACGCGGGATCTATAAATGCGGGATCGGCGAATGCGGGTTCAGGAATTGCCGACGTCAACAGCGCGGGGCAAATCTCGAGTCCCGGAATGGTGTCGAATGGCGTGCAGCCGGATGTCGATGCAACGTCGGTGTTGAAAACGCTGACAAAGCAAACGCAAATCGGATCGACTGTCGATACGACGAATGGCGATCAAACGCCGGCGGGCATTACGTACATCTCGAAATCGCCGTACGGCGGCGGAAAATTTAAGAAGGGCGACTTGGTCGTCTGTAACTATGCCGATAAGAACGGCGTGATGGGTAACGGCACGACCGAAGAAGTGCTGCTAGCGAAGGCCGGCTCGAAGCCGGTGCACTTAATCGCGTCGACCGATCTCAAAGGATGCGCAGGGCTCGCAGCCGAGCCGCTGTACGGTTATCTGTATGGGCCGGGCTCTACGGCTAAGGATGTCGCGTCGGTTTCTCCACAAGGGAAGATTTTTCAAAAGATCAGCGGAAGCGGTCTGACGCAGCCGTATGGCGGCACGTTCGTCGACATCGGCGTTTCGTATCCCCCAGGCCCCGGCTTCTGGGTTGGCGATGCCACGACCGGATCGGTCAATCGCATCGACTTGGGGACGCAACAAAAGAACCCGCCGGTGACGGCCGTTATCACGGGGTTTAAGGTCAATAAGGGCAAGCCCGGAAGCGTGCTTGGACCGACGGGGTTGGGCTTCTACCAGAAGAACGCGTTTTCGGACGGTACGTTGTTTGTTATCGACGGATCGAGCAACATCTTATATTCGTTCGCAAACGTATACAACAACTTCTTTGGAGCCGGTTCCGTGAAGATCGGTTCTAACGGCAAGACGTTCACCGGGCCCCAAGCCAAGAACGCCAAGGTGGTGCTTTCGGGCGCTCCCCTTAGCGGTGCGATCTCCTTGACCGCGCTTCCGAACGGAAACGTGATCGTCGCGAATGGCAAGACCAACGAGCTGATCGAAGTGGAATCCACGGGTAAAGTTTTGGCCACCAAGGTGGTCGACACCGGCACCGGCGGAGCGATTCGAAGCATCACTGCGGTCGGAACTTCCGACGCGAACACGGTGCTGTATTTCACCGACTCCAACAGCAACACCGTTCAGGAACTTAGCAAGTAACGATCCACCGGATCGAACGGACATGTCCGCGGCCTCGCTCGTTTGAGCGGGGCCGCTTCAATTGTGTCGAATCACGTTCAGCCATGAATCAATACCGCGCCCCGCTCCGCGACATGCAATTCGTGCTACGCGAACTCGTGCCGTTCGACGACATCGCCGCGTTGCCGGGTTGCGAGGAGATGCCCGACGTGCTCGATGCGGTGCTGGATGAAGCGGCCGCCTTCGCGACCGGCGTTCTGGAGCCGCTCAACCGTGCCGGCGATACGGTAGGCTGCACCTTCGACAACGGCACGGTTCGCACGCCGCCCGGATTTCCGCAGGCGTACAAGCAGTTTGCGCAAGCGGGCTGGATCGGCTTGGCGGTCCCGGCCGAATACGGCGGCCAGGGATTGCCGCAGATTTTGCTCGGTCCGACGCTCGAGATGTGGAACGCGGTCAACATCGGATTCGCCAACGGCCCGTTATTGAATCAAGGCGCAATCGAAGCCATCGAGCTGGCCGGTTCGGAAGAACAGAAGCAGGCGTATATTCCGCATCTCGTCTCGGGACGATGGACCGGAACGATGTGCTTGACCGAACCGCAGGCAGGCTCGGATCTCGCGCAGGTGCGCACCAAAGCCGTTCCCGACGGCGACGCCTATCGCTTGACCGGACAGAAGATCTTCATCACGTTCGGCGAGCACGACATGGCCGAGAACATCGTGCATCTGGTCTTGGCGCGATTACCCGACGCGCCGGCCGGCACCAAAGGCATCTCGCTGTTCGTCGTCCCCAAATTCGTGGTGAACGCCGACGGTTCGTTGGGCGAACCCAACGAGATGGTGTGCACCGGCATCGAACACAAGCTCGGCATCAACGGTAATCCTACGTGTACCATGAGCATCGGCGAAGGCGGACGTGGGTCCCTCGGATACTTGATCGGCGAACCGCATCGCGGTTTAGAGTACATGTTCGTCATGATGAACGCGGCGCGGTTTTCGGTCGGCGTTCAAGCCATCGGCTTGGCGGACCGCGCGTATCGAGCGTCGCTGGAGTTCGCGCGCGAGCGCGTGCAGGGCCGCAGCCTCGAACCCGGATCGTCAAAAGACGCGCTGCCGATCGCGCGCCATCCCGACGTGCAGCGAATGCTGATGTGGCAGAAAGCGACCATCGAAGCGATGCGCGCGCTGTCGTATGTTACGTCGGCATCGATGGATTTCGCCCTACGGCACCCGGACGAGCGCGTGCGCAAAGAGCATCGCGCCCTCGTCGAGTTTATGACGCCGATCGTGAAGGGCTGGTGTACCGAGAACGCCATCGATTTGTGCTCTAATGCATTGCAGATCTTCGGAGGCATGGGATACGTCGAAGAAACGGGCATCGCGCAATATTATCGCGACGTTCGTATCACGACGATTTACGAAGGAACGACCGGCATCCAGTCGCTCGATTTGCTCGGACGAAAACTCTTGCGCGATATGGGCGCGACCGCGACAACCTTCGGCGGACGTATGGCGCAGACGGCGCGGGAATGCACGGCTTCTTCAAACGCCGACGTTCGGGTTGCCGGCACCGCACTAGCGAATGCGCTGCGGCTGCTCGATGAAACGTCGCAATGGCTGGGCATGACGGCGCTAGCCGATTTCAATCTCGCGTCCGCCTGCAGCGTGCCGTATCTCAAGATGTGGGGAGTCATTGCGGGCGGTTGGCAGATGGCGCGCGCTGCATCGATTGCCGCGACGAGATTAGCGGAGTCCGGCGCGGACCGCGAATTTTACGAGGCGAAGCTGGCGACGGCGGCGTTCTAC
This sequence comes from Candidatus Tumulicola sp., assembly GCA_036490475.1. NCBI lineage: Bacteria > Bacillati > Vulcanimicrobiota > Vulcanimicrobiia > Vulcanimicrobiales > Vulcanimicrobiaceae > Candidatus Tumulicola > Candidatus Tumulicola sp. The sequence goes on along the minus strand of DASXDT010000005.1, from coordinate 540,502 downwards.
GCCCGGCACGTGCTTTCACAGGCCGCCTGGTTCGCGCAGCAAGTGATGAGCGGATCGTCTGAGGTCGGCCGGCTGAGCGACGCGCAATTCGATGCCGACCGTTCCAAGCGAACAGGCGTGTAAATCTTGGACGTTCGCTTCGTCGACGCAGGTGCGCGGCGCGTCGCGGTGCTGACGCTCGATCGTCCGCCCGTTAACGCCATGTCGTTTGCGTATTCGGCGGAGATCGTCGAAGCGCTCGCCACCGCCGAACGAGACGAGGCGTGTTCGGCCTTGATCGTGTGCGGAGCCGGCGGCACATTTAGCGCGGGCGCCGATGTCGGCGATTTCGCAGCGCCGCCGGTCGATCGTCCGGTCTCGGTGCGCGACGTGGTTGCGGCAATCGGTCGAAGTACGCAGGTGACGATTGCGGCGATCGACGGAGCGTGTCTCGGGGGCGGGTTGGAACTCGCGCTGGCATGCGATGTTCGCATCGCTACCGAGCGCTCGACTTTCGCGTTGCCGGAAGTGCGATTAGGGTTGTTGCCCGGGGCCGGCGGCACGCAGCGTCTGCCGCGCGCGATCGGCCCGCAGGCCGCCTTGGAGTTTGCGTTGCGGGGCCGCACGCAGGATGCCCGGCGATGTTTGGAACTCGGTATCCTCGACCGCGTTGTCGAGGAAAATCCGGTCGAGGTTGCGCTCAAATCGCTCGCAAACGGAGAAGTGCAGAAACGGCGGTTGGCAGAAATCACTGCATCGCTCGGCCCGAGCGTCCCAGCCCAAGCGCTGCCGTTCGTTGTCGCGAGGGCGCACAAGGCGCTGCCGCCCGAAGATCGCGGCGGACGCGCCGCGCACGCCATCGTCGACGCCGTTGCAGCCGCGGTGACGATGCCGTTTGACGAAGGGCTGGCGCACGAAGCGCGCTTGTTCGGAGAACTCGCCGCATCGGGCGAATCGGCCGCATTGCGCCATCTCTTTTTCGCAGAGCGTAGGCTGACCGACGTTCCGGGCCTGGATGGTGCAACTGCGCGTCCGCTGCAGCACGCCGGCGTTCTGGGCGCGGGTACGATGGGCAGCGGCATAGCGCTGGCATTAGCGCAAGCCGGTTATAGCGTAACGGTCGTCGACCCGGATGACGGAGCCGTGGAGCGTGCGCGACGGACCGTGATGGAGACGCTGGCCTACCGCGTGCGCAAGGGGAATCTCGCGCAGAAAGACGCGTGGGAGATGGGGCGCTCGATCGCATTCGCAGACGATGTCGAGGCGCTCCGGACGTTGGACCTCGTCATCGAAGCGATCGTTGAAAAGCTCGACGCCAAACTTGCGGCATTTCGGAAACTCGATGCGGTCGTCGCTCCCGATGCAATCCTTGCAACCAATACGTCGACGCTCGACATCGACGAACTCGCGTCGGCCGTCGGAGGCCCCGAACGATTTGTCGGGCTACACTTCTTCGTGCCGGCCAACATCATGCCGTTGCTCGAAATCGTGCGCGGCGAGCGAACGTCGGCCACGACCCTGGCAACCGCGTTCGCGCTCGCCAAACGGCTGCGAAAGAAGGCAGTCGTCTCGGGTAATGCGTTCGGGTTCATCGGAAATCGTATGATCTTCGATTACGTGCGTGAGGCGATTGCATTGGCGGAAGAAGGAGCGGGCGTCGCGCACATCGATCGCGTGATGACGGAATTCGGCTTCGCGATGGGACCGTTCGCGATGTCGGACCTGTCGGGAATCGACGTCGCGTGGCATATCGCCAACACGGGACGCCTCGGTGCCGATCGCTCGGGAATTGTCGGGCACCTCGTCAACCTCGGACGTTTAGGACAAAAAACGTCGGCCGGTTATTATCGGTACGATTCCAGCGTCGGACACGGTCGCACGCCGATCGACGATCCGGCGGTCGAAGCGTTGTTCGCCGAAGAAGCGCAGCGAGCCGGCGTCGTTCGTCGCTCGGTCGCCGATGAGGAGATTCGCGAACGGCTGCTGCGCGCACTCATCGATCGCGGGCGGACGTTGCTCGAGGACGGCGTCGCATTACGCGCCGGCGACATCGACATCGCATACGTGTATGGCTATGGGTTCCCGCCGTACCGCGGCGGCCCGATGTGGTATGCCGGTGTCTGACGCGGCGATCGTCTCGGTCGCACGTACGCCGATCGGACGTGCGTTCCGCGGAGCGTTCAATCGCACGTCGGGAGCGGAACTTGCGGGCCACGCGATCGCACACGCGTTGAACCGCGCCGGCGTATCGCCCGCAGAAGTCGAGGACGTCGTCGTGGGTTGCGGCCTGCCCGAAGGCGCGACGGGAAATAACATCGGGCGAACGGCGGCGTTGCGCGCCGGCTGTCCGGTCACGGTTCCGGGACAAACGATCTCGCGGTACTGCGCGTCGGGTTTAGACGCGATCGTCGGCGCCGCAATGCGCGTTCAGACCGGAACCGCACGCATCGTCGTCGCGGCCGGCGTGGAATCGATCAGCTTGGTGCAGCCGAACGTCAACCTGACGAACTATACCGATGCATGGCTGCTGCGTCATGCGCCCGACGTGTATATGCCGATGTTGTTCACGGCCGACGCACTGGCGAAACGGTACGATATCTCGCGAGAACGCCAAGACGAATACTCGGTCGAGAGCCAGGCGCGAACGGCGCGCGCGCAGGCCAGCGGACGATTCGACGCCGAGATCGTTGCGTTGACGTCTTGGAAACTGGTTCGCGACGGCAACGGCGTCCGCGAAGAACGCGTCGCGCTGCAACGCGATGAAGGCAACCGTCCCGAGACGACGTTGCAGGCGCTGGCTGCGCTACAGGGCGCGGTTCCGGGCATCGCGGATACGACGATCACCGCCGGCAACAGTTCGCAACTCTCCGACGGTGCGGCAGTTGCCGTCGTCATGGACGCCACACTAGCGCGCGAACGTGGTCTGACGCCGCTCGGAATTCTGCGCGGCTACGCGGTCGCAGGCTGCGAACCCGCCGACATGGGCATCGGACCGGCGTTGGCCGTTCCAAAACTGCTCGCGCGATGCGGATTGCGCGTCGATGACATCGATCTGTGGGAGTTAAACGAAGCGTTCGCCGTGCAAGCGATTTATTGTCGCGACGCGCTGGGGATCGACCCCGAGCGCTATAACGTCGACGGTGGTGCCATCGCGATCGGTCATCCATACGGCATGACGGGAACGCGCTGCACGATGCACGCGCTCATCGAGGGAAAACGGCGCAACGCCCGCTACGCCGTCGTGACGATGTGCGTTGCCGGCGGAATGGGCGCTGCGGCGCTATTCGAGATCGTGTAGTCTTGGAGCGCTAGCTCGTCTTCGCCTGGTACGCGATGCACCAACCGTTGGGGCTGATCGCTCCATCGACCAGGGTGCACGTACCGTTTGCGGTTGCCGTTTTGCCCTTGACGAAGAATTTACAACCCGAACATTTCTTGCCACCGTTCGGCTTACTCTGATATTTAAATTGCGCTTGCGAGCCCTTCGCCGATGCGATCGAAGTATTTGCTGCGAATAGCATCGCTCCGACGAGCGGCAACGAAGCACTGCGTACAAAATCCCGTCGCGTTTGATTGTCTGAAATCTTTTTCATTTCGAACCTCCGGAGTTTTCCATACGCACGCAAGCTGCGTTGACCTGTCGCAGGCGCCGAAGAAATTCTTAGTCATTCCTAAGTAAACTCTTCGTCATGACGGAGTATGATTGAGGTGTGAAGGGTGTGATGCTTTCGGTCACGTTTTTTGCCGCACTGTCCGGGCCGCTTGTTGCCAAGGCCGATGCGCCGGCGCAGCTTGCCGACGTTTCGGGCGACGTTTCGATCGTCCGTGCCGATACGGGTTTGCAAGAGGCGGCGGTTCCGTCCGCGACGCTCTCCGCCGGCGACTTTGTGGCGACCGGCGATGGCTCACACACCTCGCTACGGGTCGGCGGCCAAACCCTACGGCTCGAGGCGCATACCCAGGTGCGATTGGTCGACCTTGACGCCGGTGCTGCCGAAATTCAGATTGCCGCGGGGAACGTCGACGTGACCGCTCCCGCCGGATCCCAGGGCCAGATCGACACGCCGACGGCGACCGTACGACCCGCCAAGCCCGGCACGTTCCGCGTGTCTGTGGCCGACGGTGGCCAGACCATCGTGCGGGTCAGCAGCGGATCGGTTACGATCGACGGCCCGTCGGGAACGCAAACGGTGGCTCCGGGGGCGACCGTCGTCGCCGAGAACGCGCGCAACCTGCTCGCCTAGGTTCAATGCGGCGCGCGCAGAAAGGGAGGGCTAACTCCCTTCGCTCTTTTCTCCGTAAAGGAACCTATGAAGAAAACGGCTCGCTTATTCTTTGGTGCCGCGGTGCTGGCGTTGGCCGTAGCGCCCGGCGTGGCCGGCGCGATGTCGCACGTTACGACGCCGCATCCGATCCAAGTCAACAACTGCAACCCGCAACGCAACGTCTATATGTCGGGCGGTTACTCGCCGGCATACTATCCGGGCGGCCCGTATTGGGGCTGGCCGAGCGTGTACGGATACAACTACTACCAATATCCGGTCAACGGAAACCCCACCCTGAGCATCGATTACAAGAACGTCACCAACGTCGTGATGTCGCATATCGAGTTCGGACTCGTGGCGAACGGCCGCTTGGTCGCCGAAGTGCAGGACGTCGGAACGTTCTCGCCCGGCGCCGAGATCAAGCATCAGTTCGGCTTGAATCGCAACGTATTTCCGCTGCAGACCGGTTTAGCGAAATGTATCCCGCTAAAGATCACGTTCGCCGACGGCACGAAGTGGAAGAGTCCGCATCTCCCGGCACTCCAACGGGGCATCTACGCTCACCCGTAACGCCAATCGTTTCTAACGTCAACGAAACGCGCGGCCGCCGGTCGCGCGTTTTTTTGTTCGAAGTTATCAATGCAAACCGAATTGTTTGGACGCGGTCCCCGCACCTTAGTCGACGACTCATCCGGACGCATAACGTACGCGCCCGGAGCGGTCGACGCCGCCACCGCGGCGCAGTGGTACGCCACGTTGCGCGAGGGCATCGAATGGCGCAGCGAGCGCCGGCGGATGTACGATCGCGACGTCGACGTTCCGAGGCTCGTGTCGTGGTTCCGGCTTGAAGACGGGCTGCCGCCAGATCCGCTACCCGAAGCGAGGGCGGCGGTCGTGGCCGCATGCAGCGTCGAGTTCAATAGCGTCGGGTTGAACTGGTATCGCGGCGGCGGCGACAGCGTCGCACCGCACAACGATCACATTGATGAGATCGTGCCCGGTTTTCCGATCGCGCTGCTATCGTTAGGCGCCACGCGGCTGATGACGATTCGCAGCAAGACCCGCCCGCGGCGTAGCTTCGACATCGACCTCGAACCCGGCAGCTTGCTGGTGATGAGTTACGAGACGCAGCTGCACTACGATCACGGCATACCAAAAACGGCCGCCTCAATCGGCGGCCGCATCAGCTTGGCATTCCGGGTTCGAACGGCGACCCTTACTCGAGCGGAGAAGGCGAAGGCTCGGCCTGTTCGGGATGCATGACCTGTGACTCGGCGCACATCAAGCGGCTTCCGACGTCGAACTGCACCACTTGAGCGCCGGCTTTCGTGGGCGCGCTTCCGGTCACACTCGCATTCGTGTTCGCCGTCAAGGCCAGCCGATTGTAGATCAGGTCGGTCTGTCGCACGAGCGCGTCGTCGGAACGGTCGTTGATGTTATCGTCGAACCACTGGCAGTTCGCGACGGGTCCCGGTAACGCGGGAAACTGAAAATAGATCGTTTCGGCACGCACAGGAAGCGCGCCCAGCGCGGCCATTATACCGGCAGCAGCGACGGCCGAGGTAGCCACAACCTTCAAGCGGTTCATGGCTACCCCATTACGACGCCCATCTGCCAGTTTCCGCGTCGGCTAATGGGACTCTGGCGCTGCCGCCGACTTTAGTTCTAGCTGGGAGAAATTGGGGCGATGAAGAGCTGCCCGGGCGCGCTTAAGCCACTTGCGGTTCCTCTTACTTTGTTGACGGGAGTTGCTGCACCAGTGGCTGTCGCGGCGAATACGCGGATTTCTGAGTTGCCCGGAGCGGATACGTAGATCTTGCCGTTACTATCGGTCGCCACGCCGGTCGGTGCGGACACCGATGTGATGTCCTGTACCGGTGTGGCATTCCCAGTAGCTCCGGGGGCAAAAACCAACACGTGACCGCTCGAGTCTGAAACCAACAACCGCCCAGCACCGGTGGTACTGTTATCGATGTAAACCTCGGTCGGCTCGTTCAGTTTTGTGTTGTTCCCTTGAAGAACAGTCGTCGGGGATGCGTTGCCCGAGGCTGTGGACGAATATTCGTTGACAGCGCCGTGGCCGGAACCTTCGGTTGAACTTGCCACGTAAAGAGTTCCAGAGTTGTCGGCTGCGACGCTCACCGGATCGTTAAGGGCGACGTTGTTGCCCACGATCGTCTTGGTCGGCGTGGAGCAGCCGCTCGCGGTGTTAGGAAAATAGAAAATCGCAGCGCCATAGAAGAATTCAAATCCAGCCGTGATGATGTTGCCTCCATTTATCGTCACGCTCATCAAGTCGTAATTAGTCGCGCAGACCGTGCTACTAGGCGCGGAATTTCCGCTTGAAGTAGAAGAGAACTTCAAAACGGGGGAAGGAGACGCTAGGTGCGTTTGTTCGTGGCGAAGATGCCGCCCGATGATCCTACGCTTACTTGCAAAACACCTGCAAGTTGCGTTAAGGAACCTGTAGAGTCCGGACCGGCGCCGGCGACGGACTGACGGACACGCCAAAGACAAGCACGGACGAATTTCCGGGATCGCCGACGACGAGTTCTTGCGTGAACGAATTAGGCTTAACTTGTTTAGCCGGTTGTGGCGGAGGGGATGCTAGGTTCGCGTAGTAGAGCCGCTCGCAGAGCAGGCAGCGAGCACTACGAATGGCAATGCCACGCCCAAAATCCTGAGATTCATCGTTAAACACCCTTTAACTTGTGAGAAAGAACCGGTAAGACGGTGCTCCAGAGGGAGCCACATGGTCTGACCCCTGGAAGCTAATACTAGGATGCTCTATCTACCAAGTCAAGCTGGCGGCTAATTCTGTCTGGGGGCAAACGGGAAAGCCCCGTGGCGTCGATCCCCAACGTTGATTGTCTCGCGGGGTATTGGAATCCAACATACCCGCCTTCGAGATAACCGTGAGAGCGCCATGCGAACGATCCGTAACGCGGTTCGAACAACTCACAGAAGGAGTGGCGGCCTGCGAGAAGCCGGCCGCCCTAGATGGCTCCGGTCGGCTATCCGGGAGCGCCGCCCTCTTCTTCGATTAGTTGTTCGGTGGAGCGGCCGGCGCACTTTTGAGCCGGAGGCACTGCGATCGGTTTGAAGGCCGTCGGCTTCTGCGTGAAGTCCAACGAATCGACGATCGAGTTGGCGCGCACATCGGTCGAATTCAGCGATCCCGTTCCGAAGTTTTGTTCGATGAACTTTAGGAGGGAGCCGAACTCGTATTGCGTTTTCGAAACGTAGTGCTTTTTCGCATACGGCGAAATGATGATGAGCGGAATGCGCATGCCCAGCGTCGTGTAGTCGGGTTGTGGCGGCGGGACGCCGTCGTACCAGCCACCCCACTCGTCCCACGTGACGAGAATGAGGGTGTTCTTCCACTCCGGGCTTTTTCCGATCGCGTTGACGACGCGTGAGACCCAGTTCGGACCGTTGGCACAACCCGAAGCGGGATGATCGGAATCAAATAGTGTCGGGATGACGTACGAAACGGACGCAAGCTTTCCGGCAGCCGCGTCGTCCATGACCTGGCTATTCGGACTGACGATGTTCTTTTTCCAGTCCGCGCCATACCGAACGCTCTTGATCGCGTCGAACGCGTTCCAAAGATCGCCTGAAGTATCTGCATACTTACCCGACATCGCTTCGACATAATACTTCCACGATACATTTGAAGCATCGAGCACGTCGGCGATCGTCTTGTACTGATTGAAGCACGGGAACGGACCCTTGACTTGATAACGGCCATTCTTGAACAGTACCGGCGTCGTCGTGCCCGAGGGTGCATCGCAACCCCAAAGGTTGTAGGATGGCGAATCGACTAACGATTCTTGATCGCTCAGCGCCGTCGTCCCGGCAATTAGTTGTTGATGTGCGGGGAAACTGTCGCTCTTCTCGGTCGAGAACATATGGTCGGCTAGCGTGTATTGCGATGCCATATCCCAAAGGGGCTTGGTTTCGCGCTTTACGACAAAGCCGTAGGGATACAGCCCGGCGGGCAGACCGCCGCCGGTCGTTCCCCGGTAGATCGCGTCGAAGCCATCCATACGCAGCACCCCGGTGGCTGGATCTGCGTCGGCTTCGGTGTTAAACGTCGAGTATTGATGAGCGATGTCGGCTCCCGAGCCGGATGGGCAGCCGCCAGGACAAGACTCGAGGTAGATCGGCTTGAGCTTGACCGGCGCGTTGTCCGGACAATACACTTTGCCGTCCGGCGATTTCCAGCGCTTGCAGGCGCCGACGTTACTCGTTTCCGCACCGGGGAAGCCCATGAACATGGAATTGAAGCTGCGGTTTTCTTGGAACAGGATCACGACGTGCTGGATCGACCCGGACGGAGCCGAAGTTGGTCCCGGCCCGGGTGGGTTTGGCGTCGAGATGGTACCGGAACTGCATGCCGTGAGCGCCGCAACGAATGCGGCCGCGACGACTGCGCGGACAATATGCACGAATAACCTCCGGAGAAACGGGAAGGAGCGACTTTTGCGCTGACTTGCGCGGACTCGCGAAGCGCGCCTGCCCTCGCACTCATATCGGGGCAATTTCGAGGCAAAATTTGTGGTTCTAGGCGGGAAAGTTGCCTTAAGTTCTTGGATGAAGCGAAGCTACTTACCTAAAGGAGGATGCATGCGCTTACCTACTTACGCCTTGATCGCCGCCATGGCGATCGTCGCGGCCACCGGCTGCTCCGGCAAAAGTTCTAACGACCAGAACTCGTCGGGAAGCACCGATGCGAGTGCGACCGCGGCGGCTTCGGCCGGAGATGCGGTCACCAGCCCCGCGCCGGAGATGACCGCAACCGCGGCGTCCGACGCTGCGAACGGCGATGTGCCGTCGTACCCCGGCGCGACGGTACAAGTGTCTGGAACGACCGGATCGGCGGCCGGCGGTCAAACCGCCACCGGTAAAGTGTTGTCGACGACCGACTCGTTCGACGATGTCTACAAGTGGTACCAGAAGAACCTACCGGCGGGCTCGGAAAAGGCGCATATCACGACGCCGATTGAGAGTGCCGCGTTCACCATCGGTTCCGGAAAGAACGTGACGAGCGTTTCGATCTCGACGGCTTCCGGTAAGACGATGATCACGATAGCGAAGGTTAGCTCGTAGGCTGACGGGCCTCCCACTGGCCGTTATCGCCGCCGACCCAGTCGACGCTCCAGCCTCCTCCGCAAGGGATCGACGGACTCGATAGCTGGTTGGGATCGATGCCGAACGCCATCAATACATGGCGCGACGCTTCGGTCATCTCGTTCTTCCAGCGGTCGAGTTGCGGGGCGGAGCCGGGCGGAGTGACGGCGCGGGTCGCGCGGACGATGCCGTTAAGACCGTCGGCGATAGAATGAGCGATCGTTCTGTTGTCCATGGTCGCCTCTTTCGAAATGAAAGACCCCCATACTTTGTACGAGGGTCCGTTCATCATGCCCACCCCGGCAAAAGGTTCGGGCTGTTACGCCGCGGTGGGATTCCCGAAGCGGCGCCGCGGGGTGACGAGCTCTTCGAGCGCCGCCACCAGGCGGCCGTCGTAGCGGGTCCCCGCGTACCGCCGTAGATGCGCGAGCGCGTCGTGGAGCGGGCGCATTCCCAGTCGGCCGCCCGATCCGATCATCGAGTGAAAGTCGTCCGCCAGCGTGATGATTCGTACTTCGAACGGGATGTCGGCTTCGGCCAATCCATCGGGGGTTCCGGAACCGTCGAGGTGTTCGTGGTGGGACCGGATCCAGCCACGATACGGCGACAGTGCCGGAATCTCACGTACGATCTGCTCGCCGCGCTGGGCGTGCGAGCCCGATTGCGATCCGACGGCCCCGATGTCGCACAGGCGCCCGGCGGCGACAACGTTTGCGACATCCTCGGAATCGAGTCCTAGCGTGCGACCGAGCCGGCCCGCTAGCGCGCCGACGGCTTCGAGATGCTGGTGCAGCTCGGGATCGGTCGCGCGGACAACGGCGTGGAGCGCTCCAATCGCGTCGTCGACGCTGGTTCCGCGGGTTGCCGTTTGCTCCCAAACAAGTTCCTGGGAACGTGACCGCATCGTCTCGAGGCGCTGCAGCACTGCGCTGCGATCTCCGTCGTCAACCGACTGCGCCAATTGTGCGCCGGCACGGTCGATCAACGTCAACACTTCATGTGGCGTGGCCGCGCGCATCTCGCGACGAATCCAGTCGACAATGGCCCAGCGGTCGGCGTAGATCACTTCGTCGCGTACGATGGAGGCAAGCTCAGAGAGGGCGAGGCGTTCGCCGGGATACGTTTGCATGCGAGCTTCGCTTACGGGCTAGGGTACGGAAGATACGGCGGGACGATTTCGCCGATTATCTGGCTGAGCAGCGTTAGGATCAAGATAGCGGTCATGTCGCAACTTCCTTATGTAGCACGGTCCTTTGCAGTCAGTCTATACGGGGCGGTCCAGCCGGCGCATGACACCAAGATGCTATCCCGGGGGGTGCCGTTAGAGCAGGCCGAGGCGTCGTGCGATGGCGACCGCCTCAACGGTGTTTCCGGCTCCAAGCTTGCTGATGATCGAGCGCCGTTGATTCTTGATCGTGTGCAGCGAGCGTCCGGTCAGGTCTGCGATCCGCGGCGCGTCCATCCCGGACGCCAGGTACGACAGCACCGATCGTTCGGTGCGCGAAAGCGGGGTGCGTTCGCTGCGCAGGCCGCTTCCTTCGAAGAGCATGGCGATGCCGGCAAAGCCGGCCGCGCGCATTGCGTCCGTAAAAGCACCCGCGTTCGATGCGGCCGCGTAGTGACGCGCGGCGTTCAGGAAGACGCTGCCGAATTCGGTGCGTGCTTCGACTTTGAGCCGCGCCGCGGCAGCGTTTTGGCGGCCGAGTAAACATTCGGCGACGGCAGCGAACGCTGCCGCCATCTCGTAATGGGCTTGCGCGAACGGCTCGGCGGCCGCGGGTGTTGCCGCTAAGCGCCGCAGAAAATCGGCAGCCCGCTCGGCCGCATCGCCCGTGGCCGACAGAAAGGCGCCGAGCGAAAGCGGAAGCCGCCGGCTGGCTGGCTGGGCGACTGAGGCGAAGGCCGCCAAACGATCGGCTCCGGTGAACGGCAATCCTTGCCATGCATCGACCACCGCCTGGCACACCACATACGTTTCCATGTCGAGCCAGCCGTGTCCAATTTTTCGAATCGTCTGATCGTAACCGGCGGCGCGCGCCGGGCGGCCGGCCAACACTTCAATTTCGAAGGCGGCGACCAGATCGGACGCGCGTTCGTTGGGATCGGCGACGAGTTCTTGCAACGCGACCAAGCGGCCGACGTGGACGGCGGCAACATCGAGCCTTGCTCGCAACATCGCGACGCCATAGCGGATTTTCAGCGCGCGCGCTTCGAGCAGCACCGATCCCGCCGCGCGAGCCGCGTCCTCGCCGCGCGCCGCTAAACCTTCGGCTGCGTCGAGTTCGCCATCATGCAACGCGAGAACCGAGGCGTGGATCGATGCGAAGCCGATAAGGTTCAAGTCGCCGGCAGCCGACGCTCGTTCGCTTGCGTTCGCAATGCGCGCCGAATCGCCGGTGATGTATCCGAGTAGGCAATCGCGGCGAACCGCAATCGCGGGATCGCCGTCTTGCATTTGTTGCAACAGCGAAACGCAGGCCTCGCCGCGTCCGGCGTGTACGAGTCCGCGAGCGAGCCGCAACGCAGCATGCGGGCTATGGCGTGCTACCTCGCCGAGTACCGGTTCGGCGACGGCCGCCGCCTCGTCGAATTGCGAAGCGAATATGTGAATGAAACTGCGCGCAGCGCGGGCCGCGGCCGGCGAGATGTCGGGTTGTGATGCGATCATTTGCAGCGTCGCGCGATCGTAGCGATCGTGCAGTTCGGCCAAGAATTGCCACACGCGATCGTTCAACGTATGCGGAGCTTCCGCGGCGAGCAGCGCATACAATGCCGATGGGTCGTCGTCCGGCGTAGAGATGTGTTCGGCGACGCCCGCGCGCTCTTCGCGGAGTACTTCCTTGAGCGTGGCGACGACGAACAATTCGTGTAGACCCGATTCCGATTCCGGAAGGGCTAAGCGGCGTATCTGTGCCAAACCGGCCGCGGTCGCGCGAAGTCCGTATGTCGAACGCAGTGCCGATTCGATGAGCAGCGCTCGTCCGTCGTCGTCGAGTTCGGCAACGATCGAACCGGCGATTGCCGCCACGCCGTCGGCCAATCTCGCGGGCACTTCGCGCTGTGTCGAACCGCTGCGCAAAAGCGCCGCCGCGATCGACGCTGCGAGCGGCCAGCCGGCGTACGTCGATACGATCGCACGTTGCAGTTCGTCGCCGGCCTCCACATCCGAAAACAGTTGTGCGACATGCTCGGCGCGCAACGCTAACACGTCTGGCCCGAATGGCATGCCGACGTGTCCGCGGGCGAGCCACGTACCGATCGGGAGAACGGACAGCGATCTTCCGACCAATACCAGGCGCACCGTTTGACTCTCGACTAGCGCTTCGATCAAGCCCGCCCCGGCGGAATCGAGTCGTTGAATATCGTCGAGGATAATGGCTTGCCCGGTATGGGCAGCAATAATAGCGCGTAAGACACAGGTCGCGTCGGAATCGAGACGAGCGACGATGCTTCCGGCATCCGAAACGCTCAACCCGAGCGACGTTAGCAGCGCGAGTTCAAAGGCGCCGGGGCGGCCGCCGCCGGGAACTTCAACGTACGGGGCATCCGGAAACGCAGCCCGAACGGCGGTCGTCTTTCCCCAGCCGGGACCCGCTTCGACGACCAGCACGCGTTCGTGCAACGATGCTGCGCGCAACGCCCGAACGGCGCCGCCTTCAACGGTTGTAGCGTCCAGAATAAACCTCCGCAGTTACAATTTCATTGCGACCGCTAAAGTAACCTGGGAAAACACTGTGAAGGCCGTATGGAGTTATACGGACTCGCGAGTTTAGCCGTTATTGAAATCGAGGAATAGCTCGGTTGCCATGGCGACGACGAACCCGGCCGACACCGCGATCGTCACCAGCGGCGTCAGACCGGTCTTGCGCAGCACCGACCATAATTCGCCGATAACGAATACGAGCGCTCCGACGGCGATCGCTAAGAAGAGAACGCTCAATAGCGGCGAGTAAAATGCATATCCGACAGCTGTTCCTAAGAACGTGGGACCGCCGGCAATCAGACCGGCCAGTGCGATTTGCGACCACGACGGCACGAAACGGCCGACCATGGGTGCGGCAACGCCGAAGCCTTCGGTGGCGTTGTGCAGTGCGAACCCGACGATCAACGCAACCGCGATTGCGGTGGCGCCGGATGCTGCGGATGCGCCGATGGCAAGGCCTTCACCAAAGTTGTGAGCGCCGACACCGATGGCGATGATGGCCGACAACACCATCGGATTGTCGGCGTGCGCGGAAGCGCGCCGCGCGAAGGTAGTCGCAACGCTTCCCAAGCCGACCAAGCCAATCAGGAGGCCGGCAATGAAGACCGATATGGCGGCGAGCGGAAAATGCGTGGTTCCGGCCTTCCACGACGAAATGCCGCTGCTGATCGGAGCGATGGCGTTGGTCGCGATCTCGACGACTAAATAGAGAAGAATGCCGATCGCCAGCGCGTTCAGTACCGCCACCGTTTGCGGCGACACCTTGCGCGCACGAGCGATCGGTAAGCCGAGGAAAATCGTGAAGCCGGCGATCGCGCCGAGTAACAGCGTCAACGAAAAACTCAACGCGCGCGGAGCGCTCGCTTTCGTGACCGGTTTCATCGCGCGATACATCGACGTCAGCGTATTCGGCGTTCCGATGTAGTGGATGGCGGTAATCAATCCGGCCGGCATGCCGTCGGCGCCTTCGATGTGGTCGGCAACGTGACAATGGATCAGCCACGTTCCGGGATCGGCATTGGCGTCGACCACGACGTCGATGCGCTGGCCCGGTCCGAGCAGAACCGTATCTTCCATATCGTCGTCGTGAACCGGCTGCGCGTCGCGCGCGACGAGGTGTTGATAATGCCCGTGCGTATGCATGGTATGGAACTCTTCGCCCGAGATATTGATCCAGCGAATGCGAAAGCGTTCGCCTTTATGCACGTCGAGGGTTTGCGTCGCCGGAAATTGTTTGCCGTTGAGCGTGAAGACGTTTTCGGCCGAACTCTGAATTTGCCAGGACGAGATCATCTCGAGAAAATCGTGTCCGAGATTGCGTTCGGCCGGCAGCGGATGCGCGGGGCGTACGATAATCGCCCCGTACAATCCGGAGTTCAGCATCGCTTCGTCGTCGTGCGTATGATAGATGAACGTGCCGGGTGTATCGGCGACGAATCGGTATTCGTATCGTTGTCCGGGACGTACCAACGGTTGCGAGATACCTCCGACGCCGTCCATCGAAACCGGAATGTCGTGAATGCCGTGTAGATGGATGGTATCCGGCGTCGCGTCATCGTTGAGGTAATCGATCACGACGGTATCGCCTTGGTCGACCACCAGCGCCGGACCGGGAACGACGCCGTTATACGTATTCGCCATAACGGTAAGACCGGGCGAAATCTCCCACGGCGCGGCGCGTTCGACGATGTGAAACACTTTGGTTCGCCCGTATCCATCCGGTCGCGCTTGATAGGCGCCATCGGATCGCCGGAACGTAGCAGATTCTCCGGGTGCCGGCGTCGCTCTCGGAACCGGCCCTTGAATGGGCTGCATGCCGAGCGCCGACGTAGTCGCTCCGGGTTGCTCGTCGGCATCTGCCAGCGCGCGCTGCGGTAGAAAAACGCCCGCGGCGAGGACCGCGAGCGCCAGTATCGTGATGCGCGTGATTAGGCGAAACCAACACAACATATTAGGCTCTCCTAAACTTGGCGCGCTGCGGTCGAAGCCCCTGCGCGGGAGCACTTGCCGCGACCCCGAAGCGTCGCTCCGTGTTCGTGCGAGAACGTTGGGCGTCGTTCGATTGTTTCGGTACGCTGATCGACTGGGAACGCGGATTTCGTGCGACTCTCACGGCGAGCGGCGCGTCGAAGCCCGATGCGGTCGTGAAGGCATTTCACCGGCACGAGGCGGCCCTCGAAGCCGAGACCTACCGTCCGTATCGCGAGGTGACACGTATGGCGCTCGAGCGAGCGATCGCCGAAACCGACGACACGATCCATTCGGCGACCGCGCTGACCGATTCGTGGGCGTCACTGCCGGTCTTCGACGATGCGGTCGAAGCGCTGCAGCAACTGCGAGCTGACGGTTGGTCGTTAGCGATCCTAACGAATTGCGACGACGACCTGTTTGCATTGACCGCAGGCGAACTTGGGGTTCCGATCGACCGGGTCGTGACCGCTCAAAACGTGCGAAGCTACAAGCCCGCGCCGGGGCACTTTTTCCGATTTCGCGAAACGATCGGCGATAGTCCGTGGATGCATGTAGCGTGCAGTTGGTTTCACGATATCGTTCCGGCGCATCGCGCAGGCATACCGCGCGTCTGGATCGATCGGAATCGCTCGCATGAGGATCCCGCGCTCGCGACTGCGGTGTTGCCGGATTTACACGAGCTGGCGAGCGTCGTGCGGACGATCGTGCGATGAACCTTGGAATCTTGGTCGGCGGCGGTCCCGCACCCGGCATCAACGGTGTTATTGCAGCCGCAGCCCGCGAGGCGATAAAATGCGGACTGCGAGTCGTCGGGATCTACGATGGATATCGCGATCTCGCCGCCGGTACGCCCGTGCTGACCCGTGAGATCGACGACGACGACATCGCGCGCATCCGCTACAGCGGCGGATCGTTACTGCGTACGTCACGCACCAATCCGGCGAAAGACGCCGCATCGCTGGAACGCTGTATCGCCGGTATACGAGCGCTCGATCTGCGATATCTCGTGTGCATCGGCGGCGACGACACGACATACGGCGCAACCAAGATTGCTGAGGCTGCCGGCTCGACGCTCGGAATTGCGACGGTGCCGAAAACGATCGACAACGATTTACCGCTACCCGACAACGCGCCGACGTTCGGTTTCGAAACGGCACGCTCGGTCGGCACCGAGATCGTCGAGAGCCTCATCGAGGACGCGATGACCACCAGCCGCTGGTATCTCGTCGTGAGCATGGGGCGCAAATCCGGGGCGTTGGCATTGGGCATGTGCAAGGCCGCCGGAGCCACCCTAGCCGTCATTCCGGAGGAGTTTCCACCCAACGCGGATGTCGGGCTTGCAATCGACACGATCGTCGGCTCGATCGTCAAGCAACGCGCGCTGGGACGGCTCGACGGCGTGGCGATCGTCGCCGAGGGCGTCGCCGAACGGTTGTCGCTGGAAAGCCTCTCCTCGCTCGACGGCGTCGAGCGGGACGCATTCGGGCACGTGCGTTTGGCCGACATTCCGATCGGTCCCGTTTTGCGGGACGGCGTCCGAAAACGCTTGACCGAGCTCGGCGTCGACACAACGGTCACGGCAAAAGACGTCGGCTACGAATTGCGCTGTGCCAAACCGGTTCCATTCGATCTCGACTACACGCGAACGCTCGGATATGGCGCGGTGCGCTATTTACTCGACGGCGGCAGCGGCGCGCTCATCGCTCTGCGCGGTGGACGTGTCGAACCCATGCGGCTGGAAGAGCTGATCGATCCGCAGACCGGCCGCATCCGGACGCGCCTCGTCGATGTAACGACCGAAGCCTATCGTGTTGCGCGCGACAACATGGTGCGGCTCGAAGCCGAAGACCTCGATTCGCCGCAGGTCGAGCGCATTGCGGCGCAAACGACGTTGGATCCGCAAACCTTTCGCCTGCAGTTCGAGGCTGCGGTTCGGGTTTCGCCCACTACTCCGGTTTGAAAGGTGGCAAGAATGGAATCTACAGCGATCGCTTTTGTGATGTATCCGGTCGGCGATATGGAACGCGCCGTCCACTTTTATGCCGACGTCGTCGGATTGCAGAAGTCCGGGCTAGAGTCGCCGTTTTGGGTCGAGTTCGACGTAGCGGGCGCGACGTTCGGCATTGGCAATTTCGAGCAAGCCGGAACGCCGGGAACGGCCGGTTCGCTGGCGTTGGAAGTTGCCGACATGACTTCCGCTCGCGCCGCGCTGGCCAAGCACGATGTCGAAACGTCGGAGCCGTTTGAAACGCCGGTTTGCTTCATTTCAGGCTTTGCGGACCCGGACGGCAACCGGGTCTGGCTACACCAGTCAAAGCCGCGCTGACACGCCGACGGTTTGTAACGAAAACGTTCGAACGCGCAGCGACAGGAGCGGCTGCGGAAGCGACCCGTGCGAGCCGGCCGTACGGGCCTGTAGGACGAGAGAACGCCCGCTTATTCACCGTCCGCCACGATACCGGCTCTTTACACGTCCTTACAAAACATTTACGCAACGGTGCGCAGGGATTCGATGACCGTGGTAGCATTTGTGGCCCACGCGAGGCGACAGTCTCTCGACCTCGATCCCAAAAACCATGAAGTCCAACCTTTCATGAACGAAAAGGGGAGTTTCACTAATGAGGATTTCCAACACGGTCAAGTACGCCTTAGGCGTCACTGCGGCCGCAGCGATTCTGGCGGGCTGCAGCGGCGGATCCCAGGTCGCACCAAGCGCCGGCGGCGGCTCGGCGACGTCAATGGCGCGCCAGGCTCAAGCCCATGGCGTGTATAGCCTGATTCCTGCATCGATGCAGATCAAGACCCCCGGGTCCGTTCTCGGCAAGATCGCTCCTCTCGGGAAGGGCGGCGCAAAAGCCGGTCTGTACGCGAGCGAGTTCTACGGTAGCGAGGTCTTCGGCTACAAGGCCAGCGGAAAAGGTTCGCCGACCTGTACGATCGACGGCGTTAGCTACATTAACGGCATCGCCGCGGACGGCAAGGGCAACGTGATCGATCCCGACGGCGGCAGCCGCTCGGTTATCGTCTTCGCCCCGAACTGCGGCAGCGTGATCGGAACAATCGCGGATAACGATGGGCAACCGGCCGACGCCTCAAGCGCAAACGCCGCAACCGGCACGATCGCAGTCGGCAACATCTTTGGGCCGAGCGGATCCGGCGACCCGGGCAGCATCACGCTCTGCACGATCAAGAAAGGTTGCACGACCAACCTGACCAACGCGAACATGTACGAAGTCGCGGGCGTTGCCATGGATAACAAGGGCAACTGCTGGGCCTCGGCGATCAATTCAGGCGGCACAGCGACGTTGACGTACTTCGCCAAGTGCAAAGGTGCCGGCGCCGCCACCACTGGATTCTTGAACGGCTCGTTCGGTGGTCTGGACATCGATTCCAAGGGTAACCTGGTTTCGCTCGACCTCAATGCGACGGCAATGTACGTGTACAGCGGTTGCAATCCGAAGTGCACGAAGGTCGCCGGCCCGCTCGCGCTGCACGGCGCAGCGGTCTTCGGTCATCTGAACAAAACCGGTAAGGCGTTTGCTGCGGCCAACATCTCCACCGGCGCAGTCGACCTCTACAAGTACAGCGGAACGGCGCTGACCTACACGTCGAGCGTCACCAGCGGTCTTTCGGTGAGCTTACAGCCCGAAGGCGCCGCCTACGCTCCGCGTTCCAAGCAATAAGCACGACCGCGCTCACGTTCTGCCGCGGGTAGAATCGTAGGGAAGGTCAGCAGTGGGAGGACGGTCCGCCGTCCTCCCACTTTTTCGTTTCCTAGGAGGTTGTGGCCGGCTACTCAAATGGTTCGGCGACCTCTGTTTTCCGAGCGAAGGTTCGTCGCATGAGCCGATACAGTATCCTGGCCGTCGTTGTATTATTTGTCACCGGCTGCGGCGCACCGCAGCAGAACGCGGCCGTAGCGAGCGGCAACGGCGAATCGCTCGCGATCCGTGGTCGAAGCGCCCTGCTTATACCGTCCCGCAAGTCGACCGTTCACCCGGACCGGGGAAGCGCTTGGATGCGCCCCAACGTCGTGCGTCAAAGGCTCATGTATATTTCGGATATTGGAACGAACGACGTGCAGGTGTACACGTTTCCGCAGGGCGTGCAAGCCGGTACGTTGACCGGGTTCAACCAACCGCAGGGGGAGTGCCTTGACGGTGCGGGCGACGTCTTCATCACCAACACGCAGGCGTCGAATGTCATCGAATACCCGCACGGCGGGACGACGCCGGTAGCGACGCTCAACGATGCGGGCGAATATCCAGTTGCATGCGCGATTAATCCGCGGACCGGCGACCTCGCCGTTTCGAACGCGTTCGATACCAGCTTTTACGGCGGCAGCGTTTCGATCTATAAAAAGGCCGCTGGAAAACCAACGACCTATCCGAACCCGCTCTTCTGGCAGTCGTTTTTTTTGAGTTACGACGACAAGGGCAATATTTTCGTCGATGGGTTAGGCAACGGCAGCTATTTCACGTTCGAGCTAGCCGAGCTTCACAAAGGCAGCTGGACGTACACGCCGGTTACGATCAACACGACAATCAACTGGCCCGGCAGCGTCATTTGGACCGAGGCTAATATCGCCGTCGGCGATCAAGAATACGCGCCGACTGAGGGCGCCGTCTATCAGATTCAGAACAGCGGATCGGGCGGAACGGTCATCGGCACGACGGATTTGCTGGGTACTTGCGACATTGCGCAGTTCTTCATCGAGAAGAGAACGACGCTGATCGGCGCGGACTCGTGCAAAGCCAACGCCGCGTTTTTCACGTATCCGGCCGGCGGAGCGCACAAAAGGGTCGTGGGCAGCGGCTTGAATGAGCCCGTCGGTGCCGTCGTGAGCTTGGTGCCGACGCCGACGCCGTCGCCGACGCCGATGCCGACACCGACACCGACGCCAACGCCAACACCCACGCCGACACCCACCCCTACGCCCGCGCCGACACCGTCACCGAAAACGTAGCGCAACACCCTCGGCCGGCGACGGGTTGAAGCGAGTACGCCTATGACGGAGTCGTTTCATCCGCTGGTCGACGGCTGGTTTCGCGATCGTTTCCAACGACCGACCGAACCGCAGATCCAAGCATGGCCCGCGATCGCCACCGGTGGCGATTTGCTGCTCGCCGCGCCCACCGGCTCGGGTAAAACGTTAGCAGCGTTTCTGACCAGTCTCGACGGTTTAATTCGCAAGGCAGAAGCCAGAACGCTACCCGACCGTACCCTGATCGTGTACGTGTCGCCGCTCAAAGCGCTAACGAACGACGTCCGCAAAAATCTCGAACTGCCACTGAGCGAACTGACGGCCGCAGCACAGGCCGCCGGGATCGCGCTCCAGCCGATCCGTACAGCCGTACGAACCGGCGACACGACCGCCGCGCAGCGCCGGCAGATGTTGACCAAGCCGCCGCACGTGCTGGTAACGACGCCGGAGTCGCTCTTTATTCTGCTTACGGCCGAGCGTTCGCGCGCTCTGCTCACCGGCGTCACCGCGGTCATCGTCGACGAAATTCATGCCGTCGCGAACAGCAAACGTGGCGCGCATTTGATGCTGACGCTCGCGCGTCTCGACGAGTTGGTTGCGCAAACCGGCGGCCCGCGACCACAGCGCATCGGACTCTCCGCGACCGTTTCACCGATCGAGACGATCGGAGCGTTTCTCGGAGATCGAACGAAGATCGTCAACGTCGGTAACCGCCGCGACATGGAACTGTCGATCGCCGTCCCTAGCGACGAACTGGGTGCGGTCGCCAGCGGCGAGATGTGGGCCGAAATTTACGATCGCGTGGCCGAAACGGTTCGCACGTACCGAACCACCCTCGTCTTCGTTCCAACTCGTCGCATGAGCGAGCGCGTCGCGTTCGCGCTCACCGAACGATTGGGTGAAGGCATCGTGCTCCCGCATCACGGGAGCCTCTCGCGCGAGGCGCGCTTCGAGGCCGAGAACCGTCTGAAAGAAGGCTCGATTCGCGCCGTCGTCGCCACCGCATCGCTGGAGCTCGGCATCGATATCGGCACGGTCGACGTCGTCGTGCAACTGGGCACGCCGCGCTCGATCGCCACGGCGCTGCAACGCATCGGACGTTCGGGCCACTGGGTTGGAGCGACGCCCCGCGGCATCTTGTATGCGACCACTCGCGACGAGTTATTGGAATGCATGGCGTTGGTGCGCGCGCTTCGTTCGGGCGAAATGGATGCGCTCGAAATTCCGCCGCCGGCCATGGACATCTTGGCGCAACAAATTGTGGCCGCGTGCGCGTCCCACGAATGGAGCGCAACGGATTTGTACGACCGCTTTCGATCGACGTATTCGTACCACGACTTGACGCGGGGCGATTTCGACGCGGTGGTTTCGCTCGTCGCCGACGGCATTACGACCGCCCGCGGTCGCAGCGGAACGTTCTTGCACCACGACCGCGTCAACGGTATGCTTCGAGCCCGTCGCGGCGCCCGGTTGTTCGCGATCACCTGCGGCGGCGCGATTCCCGATAATGCGAACTACACGGTGATCGCCGAGCCCGAAGGGCAAATCGTTGGATCGCTCGACGAAGATTTCGCAATAGAAAGCATGGCCGGTGATATCTTCTTACTCGGAACGAATTCTTGGAAGATTCGGCGCGTCGAGAATGGCGTGGTGCGAGTAGAGGACGCGCACGGGTCGCCGCCCACGATTCCGTTTTGGAACGGCGAAGGACTGGGTCGAACGATCGAACTTTCGCGCGAAGTCGGCGCGTTGCGCGACGATATCGACGCGCGGAACGATGCCGAAGCCATCGAGCTCCTGATGACGCAATGCGCGGCGGACCGGCCGGGCGCAGAACAAATCGTAGCCTATATTCGCGCGGGTAAAGCCGGTCTCGGCGCGATCCCGACCTGTCGCCGTGTGGTCGCGGAGCGGTTTTTCGACGAGGCCGGCGGAATGCAGTTGATTCTGCACGCTCCATTCGGCGCGCGCGTGAATCGCGCATGGGGCCTGGCGTTACGGAAGCGCTTCTGCGTCGGGTTTAATTTTGAATTACAAGCGGCGGCGACCGATAACGGCATCGTGATTTCGCTGGCCGAGCAGCATGCCTTTCCGCTCGATGCGGTGTTCGAGTTCCTCAAATCGTCCAGCGTCGAAACGGTATTGACGCAGGCGTTGCTGCCCGCGCCGATGTTCGAAGCGCGGTGGCGCTGGAACGCCGTGCGCGCATTGACGATCGCGCGCATGAGGGGCGGCCGGAAGGTCCCGCCGCAACTGCTGCGTATGCGGGCGGCCGATCTGCTGGCCTCGGTCTTTCCCGACCAGGCCGCGTGTCCTGAAAATTTAACCGGACCGATCCGCATTCCCGATCACGTGTTGGTGCGCGAAACCATCGGCAACTGTTTACACGAAGCGATGGATATCGACGGGCTCGTCGAGATCTTGCGCGATATCGAAGCCGGAACCATCGAAACGGTCGCGATCGATACGGCCGAACCATCGGCCTTCTGCCACGAGATTCTCAACGCGAACCCGTTCGCATATCTCGACGACGCACCCCTCGAGGAGCGTCGTACGCGCGCCGTGACGTTGCGACGGTTTTCGCGCGACGACGGCGACGGTGCCGGCATTCTGGATCGCGCAGCGATCGCTACCGTGGCCGAAGAGTCCTGGCCGGTTGTGCGCGACGCCGAAGAACTGCACGATGCTTTGTCGACATTGATCGTGCTACCGCCCGTCGCGCAGTGGCAAGCGTGGTACGATGAACTGCAGTTACAACATCGTGCGGCCCTCGTGACGATCGGCGGGAAACCGTTCTGGACGTGCGCCGAACGGTTGACGCTCGTACGCCTCGCGTTCGGCGTTACCGAGACGGCTCCGCCGATGGCGGCCGTCGACGGCATGCCGCTTCCCGACGACGAAGCAGCCGCGTTCACCGAAGTGGTGCGCGGTTGGTTGGAGTGCAGCGGTCCGGTGACCGTTGCGGAAATGGGCGAACGGCTAGCGTCGCCGGTCGACGCCGTTTCGTCAGCGATGCTGCGGCTCGAATCGCAAGGACAAGTGCTTCGAGGCAGCTTCCGCGGCACCGGCGATCAAGAATGGTGTAACCGGCGCGTACTCGCGCGCATCCATCGTTTGACCATCGGTCGCCTACGGCGCGAGATCGAACCGGCGACGGCGTCCGAATTCGCGCGCTTTCTGTATCGCTGGCAGCATGCGGCCGCCGGGACGCGTCTGCACGGTATCGACGGCACGTTGGCGGTTATCAAACAGCTCGAAGGATACGAAATACCTGCGGCTGCGTGGGAGTCGCAGATTTTGCCGCGTCGCATCGCCGGCTACAAGCCGGAGTTCTTAGATCGTCTTTGTTATTCGGGCGACGTGATGTGGGGCCGCATTTCGCCGCACCCCGCATTGCAAGCCGATGAGGACGAAGATCGACGCCGCCGCGTGCGGCCGACGAAGCTCGCGCCGGTATCATTGTTCGTCCGTAGTTCGGCCGGGTCGCTGATCGTGCGCGGCGAGTATTCGCTGGATGGTTTATCCGAGTGCTCGCGGCAAGTGCTCGTCGCCATCGAACGTCGCGGCGCGCCGTTCTTTGCCGAAATCGTGAGCGAGTGCCGGCGTCTGCCCGCCGAGGTTGAGGAAGCGTTGTGGCAATTGGTGGCTGCGGGTTTGGTAACGGCCGACGGCTTCGATGCGCTGCGTTCGCTGATTGATGCCAAGCGTCGTTTGGGTGAAAAAGGTTTGCGCGCGCGGCCGCGTTCGTCGAGCGGCCGTTGGACACGGTTACAGGCTTCGTCCGAAACGATCGACCCGGAAGCGTTCGCACGCAGACTGCTCGACCGCTGGGGCATCGTGTTTCGCGACGTTACCGCGCGCGAATCGATCTCGCCGCGTTGGCGCGACGTGCTGCTCTCGCTGCGCCGGATGGAAGCGCGCGGCGAAATTCGCGGAGGACGTTTTGTCGCAACGGTCGTCGGCGAGCAGTTCGCGCTGCCCGAAGCGATCGAGGCGTTGCGTGCGGCGCGGCGCAGCGGCGTCGTGGACGATGTCGATCCGGTATCCGCGTACGATCCGTTGCAGTTCGCCGCGACGCTGCTTCCGCAATCGGCTGCATCGAACGTCGTCGAACAACGACGCGGAGCGTAGACACGAACGGCTCGGTCGAAGTCGTGCTGTTAGACGTCGACGGCACGCTGGTCGAAAGCAATGGAGCGCACGCGACGGCGTGGCGCATAGCGCTTTCCGAGTTTGGTTACGACGTTCCGTTAGAACGGCTGCGCTCGTGGATTGGAATGGGCGGTGACAAGATTTTACGACGCGTCGACGATGCGCTTCGCGATGACTCCGGAACGGGCAAGGCAATTGGCGAGCGGCGGACGCATATCTTCCTCGCCGGCGTCGATCGCTTACGTCCGACCGCGGGAGCGTTGGAGTTGCTCGAGCGATTCGGTTCGCTCGGTATCCGGCGCGTCGTCGCGACGTCGGCGAAACGAAGCGAACTGCAGTCGATTCTGTGCGCGACCGGTCTAGAGGACGAGATCGACGCTGCCACCACATCCGACGATGCGGATCGCTCGAAGCCCGACGCCGACATAGTAATTGCCGCACTGCATATAGCAAAAACGACTGCCGGTCGCGCGGTCTTTTTGGGCGATACACCGTACGATGTGGAAGCCGCACAGAAAGGCGGAGTCGTTGCCGTCGCTGTCGAGTGCGGTGGCTGGGCGGCTTCGGAGTTAAGCGGCGCGCGTGCCGTGTACGCCGATCCGCGTGCGCTGTTACGCGAATTCGATCGCTCGCCGTTCGCACGCACAATAGTTGGGTAAGGCTTCAACGTTGTTTTCTTTAGGAGGTAGGCATGGCTGAAGTCTTCGGTACTGCTGGTGAATCGGTTCGGGTGGCTGGGGAATATGGCTGTACGCTGTGTGGTCATCGGCGTACGCTCAGCACGAACGAACAATTTCCGGCCGACCATCACGAGGGACATCCGTGGACGTTGATGGTGTCGGACTCGCTACCCGACGCGCGCACCGAGGGTACGTCTTAAGGTTGTAGCCCTGGATCGAACATCCACGCTGGTTCCGTAGCCGGAAGCGTAACGTTTTCGAGCGTTGCCTGGGGCCGCGCTATGGGTGCATCACGACCGATAGGCAGTTCGGCTGCAATACGAGCGACCGCCCAATACGGTTGCCGTCCAACCGGAGCGAACTCGTAATGAACGGTACCTTGCGGCGCGTCTTCGTTCGCTTTGCGCGCGTACGTTAGCGCGTCGACTTCGAAGGACCGCACGTCGACCCACACATCCCGCAGCGGCAGCCGTTGCGGATCTCCGAGCGGACGCAGCGTCAAATGGTATGCGGGCCCTCCCTCGAGCATTTCGACGCCCTGAAGCGTCGCATCGTACGCGCGCCCGGTCGAGACGACCGTTGCGATCGAGGGCGGAGCAAACGGATCGGGTGCCAAATTCGGCGGTGCCGCGGCGGCGGCAAACGCTGTTCCAGCGGTGCCTACGATACTGCGAAAAAAACCGATCGGTGTTCCGGCCGGCCCGAGTATGTAGCCACCGCGCATTAAGATCGCTCCGCTCGGGACGGCGCGCGCGAAGGTCTTCCCATCGGACATGCGCACCACGAATTGTGCGTGCGATCCAGTCGGACATCGATCCGCTAAAAACGTGTCCGCGCACGGCAATTCGAAGGACACGAATGCCGGAACGGCGCGGCTCTCCCATGCGCGCTCAGCGCGCTGGAAGATTGCTTGCGCCGGCGGCGCCCCGGGCGGAATCGAATTGTTTAGGCTCATAATTTATTTAGCATGTTTCGGGCGTGCGGGCGCCGCTGCGAGGGGAGGTGTGATGACCTACATCAATGAAACTGCCCAGCGTCCGCTCTAGGCCGCCTAGCTTCGATGGCGGCAGCAAAAAAGGGAGAAGCATCGATGAATGACTTCCGGCCCGCCGGAAGGCTACTACTTGCGTTGGCCCTGTCCTTTTGTTTTGCCGGTTGCGCCGGCGCTGGGCCAAACAAATGGACGCTCTGGTACATTCCCAATGAACCTACCGGCGCCGCGACTACTCGGTGCACGACCTACGTGTTCGCAAGTGCACCAACCCCAAATCGCTACGTCGTCGCCGTTTTCAAAGGATGGGCCGGTACGAACAAACCGTACGGTGCCACCGCGCAAGTCCACACCGGTGAAAGCTTCACCGGAACCCTTCCACTCGGGGTCGCTACGATTCACGACGATAGCACCGGTTACGACATGGTGGTCACGAGCGTCTATGTGGTCGACACGTATGTGCCGGCTAAGGCTCGTGCCGACATGGACTGCCCTCCCTATCGCCGCTAACCCGGCGCACTGTCGCACTTGACATGAGGAGCACGCGAATGCGTTTGCACGATCTCTCAGCCCGGGCCCTCAGCGCCGTCGTAATAGGCGGAATGCTGTCGGCATGCTCTGGCGCGAATTCAGGATTCTCGCCATCCGGCGGTACGAGCCCGAACGGGTTGCGTTCGCCCAGCAACACCGAATCGTTTGTCGACACGGGTCGAGCGACGTCGGAGACCACGGTTCATCTGGCGGTCGTTCTCAAATATAACAACGACGCCAAGCTGGATAAGCTGGTCGAGGATCAAGGCGATCCCGCCTCCGGAATGTACCATCACTTCTTGACACAACAACAGTTCGTCAAGCAATTCGGACCGACGCCCGATCAATACGCGGCGACGGTTAAGCAACTGCAAGACGCGGGCTTTACGGTCACGCATCAGTTCGCTAACCGTACCGTGATCGACGCCAGTGCACCCGCGCCGACCGCAGAGAAATATTTCTCGACCGAAATTCATGACGTGCGTCTGTCGGACGGCGCCGCGCGCTATATCAACACGAAGGCTGAAACGATTCCCGCGCAACTCGCACGGACCGTGTATCAGGTCGTCGGCCTCGATAGCGCGCATACGATGCACCCGCAATACAGATTCCCGACGAACCGCCTCCAGAGTGCGCTACCCAAAGCACAAGTGTCGCCGAACAAGAAGACGCCGCCGCTCTTCGGACCGGACCGTGGCTACGGCCCTGGCGTCTATCGGATTTCGTATAACTTTCCCGCTAAGATGACGGGTAAGGGTCAGGCGACCGGCGTGGTGGGCGATGCCGACTTCCTCGACAGCGACTTGACCGGCTTTCTGGCGTACTTCGATGAGAAGCAGAAGGTGCCGACGACTCGCGTCGCGGTCGACGGCGGCGCACCGCCGGGACTGACGCAAGACTCGGTCGAGACAGAACTGGACGTTGAGACGATCGTGGGTATCGACCCGGACACGGCGTTGTATGTGTACACCGTTCCCGGCGAACCGGATCTGCGCTACTTCACCGATATGTACAATCAGGCAGTCCAAGACAACAAGGTCGGAACGCTCAACACCAGCTATAGTGAATGCGAAACCGCGTTCGTTCTGAGCTTTCCGAAGGCCGCGGACAAGATCTTCGAGCAGGGCGCTGCCGAGGGCATCACGTTCCACGCGTCGTCGGGTGATTACGGCGTTTACACGTACGGCTGCAGTTACGAAGTGTCGGTCGGCACGCCGACGGACACCCCGCATAACGTTTCGATCGGTGGCACCACCGAAGACGTCGACCACACCACCGGTCAAGAGACCAGCGAGGTCGGTTGGAGCGGAACCGGCGGCGGTGTTTCGGTCATCTTCAAAGTTCCGAGCTACCAGAAGGGCGTAACGAACGTCATCAAGGGCGGCCGCAACCTGCCCGACGTTGCGTTCGACGCCGACCCGAACACTGGAACGTCCCTGTACTACAACGGACGCTTCCAAGGTCCGATCGGTGGAACGTCGCTGGCATCGCCGATTTTCGGCGCCGGTATCACGGCAGTGAACCAAATGAACAAGTCGCGTGCCGGTTATCTGAACCCCACGATGTACAAGGCATGGGGTAAACTCGGTTACGGAACGGGCAAGAAGGTCTACTTCCGCGACATCACGCAGGGAACGATTGGTGTGTACTCGGCGATGCCGGGCTACGACCAGATGAGCGGTATCGGTGTGATGCTGTTTGGAACGTTCGGTCCTCAGCTTAAGTAAGTCGATCGACGACCTCTATGGAGAGGCGGCGCGTTTGCGCCGCCTCTCCTTTTTATACCTGCGCCTTACAACTGCGGGCGCAACGCGCGCATGAACCGGCCGAACGCGGCGTTGTTGCCCTCGTTCGACGGCATCTCGGCGTAGGCAACGAGGACGTAACGCTTGCCATCAGGTGTAGAAAGAATGCCGCCGTCGTGCGTCACTTCGTCGGTATCGCCCGTCTTATGTGCGAACCCGTCACCCGCGGACAGTCCGAGGCTGAGCTTGTCGTTCCAAACTTGGGCCCAAAGATAGCCGCGTAACACGGCGGCGCCGGCGAACCCATCGGCATCGATTTTTGCAAACAGGAGCGCCGCGTCGCCGGCTGGGTGCGCGTTGCGTTCCGAACCGTCCCATTCGGGATCGTGGATCAGCGGTTCGCTTCCCGAGACTTTTCGCGAGAAGCGGGTGTGCTCGAGCCCCAACCCGCGAGCCAGAGCGGTCGCGCGTTCGCGTCCGACCAGATCAAAGAGCTGGTTGGTGGCAACGTTATCGGAGCGGTCGATGGCTAGGCGCATCAGCTCGTCGACGGTCGCTTCGTAGCCAGGCACGAGGGGTGAATCGCTATCGTTGGCGGTCATGTTCGTCTCGACGATCATGACCCGATCGTTTAAGGAGAAGCGCCCCGCAGCGATCTCGAGGAGGCAAGCAGCGACCAGCGGCGTCTTGATCATGCTGGCCGGATAGGTAGAACGGTTCGGGTTGAGGTTGTGCCACGCTTCTGGCACATCGAGCCGGCCAACGACGATCGAGGACCGTTCGAGCCCCGCGTCGCTTGCCAAGTCTGCCAGCCAGTTCGAGCCGGT
The DNA here is from genome assembly GCA_036490475.1 of Candidatus Tumulicola sp. NCBI lineage: Bacteria > Bacillati > Vulcanimicrobiota > Vulcanimicrobiia > Vulcanimicrobiales > Vulcanimicrobiaceae > Candidatus Tumulicola > Candidatus Tumulicola sp. The sequence continues at coordinate 511,541 of DASXDT010000005.1, read as the reverse complement.
CGAACGCTTGCCGGAAGTCATGGTTCTAGCCTTCGCCTCAAGTGCGTGCAAGTACTTGCATTAGGCTTCGGTATGGAGTACACTCTGCGTGCAAGTACGTACTTGCACGATGAACGGAGCAACTGGAGCACCTTGGAGGAAACCGTGATCCCCTACCGTTTGGGGCAATATCCGGAGACCGAACGCGCGATTGCAGCGGCGGCGGCCGACGGCGTTCGGCACGTGGTACTCGATTTAGACGGCATAACCGAACTCGATATTGCGGGCGTGCGCTCGTTGATCGAGCTGCTGCGGCGGGCACGAGCCAAGGGCGTCGATCTGACCCTGGCCATCGATCGACCCGAGGTGCGAGCGACGCTTGAGGGCATGGCATTGGATAGAATCTTTCCGATCGTTACGCGGGAGGCGGCATGAAGTTTCGCAGGCGGATGGTAGCGATGGCGGCGTTGTTTGCCGCGAGTTGCGTGGCGACGGCCGCGCACGCACAGTCGGTGACCGTTGCGTCGAGCGTCACACCCGACGCTCGTACGGTCCTGCAGCATATGATCGACCGCAATCCGTCCTTGCAATCGTATAAAGCGCGGGTGCACGTCGACGTGCGTATGCTCAGTTTTCCGTTTTTCGCTCCAAAGCTCGATGGAACGTCGTACTACAAGCGTCCCGACACCTACGAGGTCGTCTTCGATCGCGTGCCGAGTTACGCCAAAGGCTTCCAGAAGTTGTTCGACGATGTCGGCGATGCCGCAGCCTGGGAGCGCGACCAAAAAATTTCGCTGGATGGAGTTACGGTTGTTAGCGGACGCAATACCTACGTGTTGCGGTTAACGAAGCGGATTCACAGCGACATCCTCGACCATACGCTGGCGTATGTCGATTCGGCTAGCTTCGCGTTGATACGGATGGAGTGGTATTACACCAGCGGGGGTAAGATCACGATGACGCAGCAATATGCGCGTCAAGCCGGTTATTGGGTTCCCTCGCAGCAACACGCGGATATTCAGATTCCGCACGTCCATGCCGTTGCCGACGCGTCGTACGATGCGTATCAAACGAACGTCGCGGTAGCGCCGGAAGCGAGCCCGTGATCGAGACTCGGCGCGCTGCGGGCGAAGCCAAATCGCCGGAAGATACCCGCGAACGCATGCTGCTGGCAGCTCGCGAAGTTATCGGTCGCAAGGGAAAACGCGGCGCAACGACGCGCGAGATCGCCGAAGTTGCCGGTGTGAACGAAGCCACGCTGTTCCGCCATTTTCGCACGAAGGAAGCGCTGATCGTTGCGGTCGCTCAACATTTTTGCGGCCTAGACGTGTTGCGCGGCATGGTCGCGCAGCTACATGGAGCCATCGAAGAGGATTTGCGGACGCTTGGTTGCGCCATGCTGGCACGCATGGAGTCGCAGATGGATATGATACGCTGGTCGCTGGTCGAGATGGATTACGAGGAAGCCTCGATCTTCGCAGAAACCGCGTGGCGCCCGCAACTGGCGATCCTTGCGGTCGTCGAGGAGTTTATGCAGCGGCGAATCGATAGCGGCGCGGTTGCCGGCGATCCCAAGAAACTGGCGCACGTTTTTATGGGGTTAGTGTTCATGCATGGGCTGGCCCGCAAGAAGTTTCCCAAGTCCGAACTATACAGCGGCAGCGACGAAGCCGCGGTGGGATTTTACGTCAACGTCTTTCTCAATGGAGTACGAAGCAGATAATGGATACGCGCGAAGCCGATCAAAGAACCGTCGCCCCAAAGGCGCCGAACGGCACCGCCGAACCGAAACAGCCGGTCGCGGCCGGCCCGGCTACGCCGGCCGGAAGAGCCCCGGCTACAACGGATGATACCGACACGCAAAAACTCGGCGGACCGCCGAAGCGAGTGATCTTCGGAGTCCTCGGCGTAGTGGTGTTGGTTGCTGCGTTGTGGTTCGGTATCCCGTGGCTGTCGTATATGCTGGCCCATCAGGGAACCGACGACGCGCGCGTCGATGCCGATGCTGTGGCCGTCACCAGCCGCATCAACGAGAAGATCAATCAGATTCTAGTCGACACCAATCAAGAGGTTAAGCACGGACAGTTGCTGATCGTGCTCGACAACAAAGATGAAATCGCGCGCCTCAAACAGGCGCAGGCGCAGTACGATTTGGCGATCGCCAATCAACGCACGACGACGCTGCAAGGGCGCGGCGGCGTCGCGCAAGCGCAGGGCGAACTCGTTACCAATCAGGCACAAGTGCCCGTGGCCCAAGCCGGCGTTTCGCAGGCATCGGCGCAGTTGCAAGTGAGCGATGCGCAATTGCCTGCCGCGCAAGCAGCGTTCGATAAGGCGCAAGCGGATTTCGCACGCACGCAATCGCTGGTGGCGTCCGGCGACGAGCCGAGCCAGAACATGGATACGGCTCGCGCGGCGTACGCCCAAGCGTCGGCGCAGTTCCGCGGTGCACGCGATCAAATCTCGGTCGCGCAAGCGAACCTTTCGGCGGCGCAAGAACGTGTCAACGCATCGAATGCGACGATCGGGGCGGCGCAAGGCGGCGTGACGACCGCGCAAGGCAAACTGGCGCAAGCCGCCGACCCGAGCCAAGTGGAGTCGGCCAAAGCGCAGCTCGATCTCGCCAAACAGAATCTAACGTATACGCGTGTGTACGCGGCGATCGACGGCTACGTCGGTGAGAAGAACGCCGAAGTCGGTCAGACGGTCGCGGCCGGATCGACGTTGATGACGCTGATTCCGCACCGCATCTACATCACTGCCAACTTCAAAGAAACGCAGATGGGCAGCATGCGAGTTGGACAGCCGGTCGATATCAAGGTCGACGCGTACGGCGGTCAAACATTTCATGGTCACGTCATTTCGATCAACCCGGCATCGCAAAATACCTACGCGCTGGTTCCGGCGCAAAACGCCACCGGCAACTTCGTCAAGGTCACCCAACGCATTCCCGTTCGTATCTCGATCGACGATCAAAGTACGGACCATCCGCTTCGACCGGGCATGAGCGTCGAGACCTTCGTTAAGACAAAGTAGCGGAGTTTTCAGACAATGATGCAAAGCGTGGTCGTCGAGCACGGCCTGCGCAGGGCCATCGTGAGCGTTGCGGTGATCGCCGCAACCTTGCTGGAGATCATCGACACTACGATCGTCAACGTCGCGTTGCCGAATATTCAGGGAAATTTCGGCATCGCGATCGATCTAAGCGCGTGGATCGTCACCGGCTACATCATCGCCAACGTCGTGGTGATTCCGATCACGCCGTGGCTGGCGCTACGCTTCGGACGCCGGCAATATTTCTTCTGGTCGATCATCCTGTTCACGTTCGCTTCGCTGATGTGCGGCTTCTCGCACAGCTTCGGCCAGTTGGTGTTCTGGCGCATCATCCAAGGTTTGGGCGGCGGCGGTTTGATCGCCACTTCGCAGGCGATTCTGCGCGACACGTATACGTTGCGCGAGCAGGGAACGGCGCAGGGCATCTTCGCAATGGGTGTCATCGTAGGGCCTGCACTCGGTCCGGTGATGGGTGGCTGGATCACCGACAACTTTAGCTGGCATTGGATCTTTTTCATCAACTTGCCGGTCGGAATCGTGGCCGCAACGCTGATCTGGAATTACTTGCGAAATCCGGTCGAACCCTCATACAAAAAGCTCGACTGGGTCGGCTTGCTGTTGCTGGCGATCGGCCTCGGATCGATGCAATACGTGCTCGAGCAAGGCCAGCAATACGACTGGTTCGACGATGGAAATATTCGCTTAGGCACGGTAACGTCGATCGTCGGCTTGGCCGCGTTCGTGTGGTGGACGCTGCGCTCGAAGATTCCGGTCGTCGATCTGCAAGTTCTGCGCTTACGACAAGTGGCCGCGGGCAGCATTTTGGGAGCGGTTCTCGGCGTCAGTTTGTATGGTTCGATTCTCGTCTTGCCTCAGTATCTACAGAACTCGTTAGGGTTCACCGCGACGCTGTCGGGCCTGACGATTTTGGTGCGAGCCGGAGCCGTGATGCTGTTCACGCCGCTGACGGCGGCGCTGGCCGGCCGCGGTATCGTCGACGTGCGCATTTCTACCGCGATCGGGTTCGTGCTACTGGCGGTATCCAACTGGATGTTGGCCGGCGTAACAACGCCCGAATCGCAGTTCCCGACGTTTATCGCATCCTTGATCATCAGTGGCATCGGTTTGTCGCAAATCTTCGTGCCGTTGTCGATCGCGGTCTTGGGCGGCGTACCGGATAAAGAAGTGCCCGCGACGTCGGCATTTTTCAATCTATCGCGGCAGATCGGTGGTAGCGTCGCAACGGCGATTTTAGTCACTATTCTGGTGCGCGGTTTCACCGTGCATCAAAGCGAATTGGCAGGAACGCAGACGCTGCAGCACGCACCGACCGCGCAGTACCTGCAGCGCCACGGCCAGCAGGTTTCGAAGCCGGCGCTGGTAGCGCTGGGCGGAATTGTATCGTCACAGGCTGCCGTGCAGTCGTACGCCGATACGTCGCGTTGGGTCGCGATTCTCACGATATCACTCGCACCACTCGTATTGTTGCTCAACAAGCCGCGCTTAGGCGGCCCGGTAGGAGAATAAAGGTATGACCGTTCGGACTCGGAGGCTTTGGGCACTCGTTGCGTTGGTGGCGTTAACCGCCGCCGGCGTTCCGTTCACGCAGGCATCGGCACAAATCGTGCCGGTGAATCCCGTGACCGAGACGCTACCGACGCACGCGCCGATGCCGACCGCCGTGCCTTCTCCGGTGTTACCGAACGCGCCGACGATCGCGCCGGGCTATCTCGCTCCCGAGGTGCATCAAGATACGGCGAATATCATCGGGGTCACGCAGCAGCCGTTCGTCGGCATCACGCTGCAAGATGCAATCGGTATGGCGTTAGCTAAGAATCCGAATCTTGCGATCTCCGCATCGAACGCGCGGATCTCGGCGTACCAGGTTGTCGAAGCGCGCGGCGCATTCGATGTAAAGCTTCAAGTGCAGCCGACGTCGAGCTACAGCGTTTCGCCACCGCTCAATCTCTTCGATGCGGGTCCCGGCGATGTAGGAAGGTACGTTAATCAGGAAGCGCCCCCGCAATATTTATATACTTCGGGCCCGGGAGACGTCATCCAACATCAAAGTTCCTTTAGTTATGGTCTGGGTGGTCAATCAGTTAACGGAACGCAATACACTGCCGGCATTCAACAGACAAGAACCTACAACAACACACTGTTCAATGAATTTAATCCCTTTTATCTCGCTTCACTGAACCTCTCCGTGACGCAGCCGCTTTTGCGTAACGCGGGAATGAATGCTGGCAAGCGGCAGTTGCAACTGGCGCTTATTAACGGCGATAGTAGTTCGCAGGCGGCCCTAGTAAGCGCGTCTGATACGATCGCTCAGGTTTCTAACGCTTACTGGAATCTGGTGTCGGCATGGCGCAACGTCGCGATTCAGGAAGAAGCGCTAAGGGACGCAGTAACACAGCAGCATAGCATAGTACGGTTAGCAAAACGAGGGGCCACCGCACCCATCGACGCAACAGAGGCCGCAACGCAGGTAGCGACCTTTCAGGACAGTGTCTATTCCGCGCTGCAAACCGTTGCTGAACTGCAGAATCAACTGAAAAGCCTGGTCGTAACTGATGCCGGCGATAAAATCTGGGAAGCTAACCTGCTCCCCACATCCCAAGTGGAGCAGCTTCCTGCGGCGCCCACTTTACAAACCGTCGTGCAGACCGCTGTGCGAAATCGTCCTGAAATCCAACAGTCCCTCGATCGGTACAAGCAAGCCGACATCGACTTCAAGTTTGCGAAAAACCAGGCTCTTCCACAGGCCGATGCTGCGGTTACCTTCGAGAGTAACGGCTTTGCCGGCATACTGCAGCCTGCGCCGGGGTTTATAGCGGGAAATTGTACGACCGTAGTAGGGGGAGCCATTGCGGCCTGCCCGACTCCGCCGCCGGATACGCAGGGCAAGATGGCGCAAGCGTACCACAATATGTGGAGCGTCGAGTTCCCAACGTTTAATATCGGCGTGACTATCAGCTTTCCGCTCAACAACGATTACGCGAAGGGGCTGAAAGGAACCGCAGTCGAGGAGCAGCGTCAGGCAGCGATCTATGCAGCGGGTGTCAGCGCCCGGATTGGCTACGACGCGCGTAACGCTCTTCAGACCTATCAGTCGGCCCTCTCGCGCCTACACGCGGCACGCGTCGCACGCGAAGCATCCGAACTGGTTTATGCTAGCGAGCGGCGCAAGTATAAAAGCGGTGCCTCAACGACCTTCTTAGTCTTGCAACGTCAGGTGGAGCTGCTGCAAAATCGCGGGCGCGAACTGCAGGCGCAGACCGATTTAAACAAGGCGGTCGTCGAGATCCAGCGCGTCGAGGGAACCATCCTTACCGATAACGGCGTGAAAGTACAGAAACTCGGCCAGGATGCTCTGCCGGGTAACCCGGGTCCATTGCCACCAATCGTTCCGGGGCTTCCGACCCCGAAACCGTAGCGCTCGTCCGCGCGCTACTCCACCTCCAACGACTCGAGCGCCGATAGCCGGCGCTCGAGCGTTTTTTTATCCGCCACCGACAAGGGCGCGAGTGGCGGCATCGCGTTCGACCACGCATCGTCGTGACGCGCGATCGTAACGGCATGTCGCATCGCCGGAATGAGCGGCAGATTGGTAAAGCAGTCGCGCGCTTTGACTAGCATATCAGCAGCTGCGCGATCGCTTAGTAGCGCACGTCGCGCACAGGCGGGCCATAGCGCCACCGTGCCGGAGATGCAGCCCGCTGCTCCGCCCGCGACGGCGTCGCGCACGTACGCCTCGGAACCGGGAAACACACGCAGTGCCGGAAACTCGGCGATCAGTGCGGTTTGCAGCTCTCGGTCGTTCGAGCTGTCTTTCAGACCGGCAAACGCGCCGGGCAATTCAGTCAACAATCGACGCACCGACGCCGGTTCGAACGTGATGCCGCTCATCTTCGGAAAGTTATAGAGCAGCAAGCGGCCGTGCGATTGCGGTACCGCACCGAGCAGCTCGTCGTAAAAACGCACGATTCCATCGTTCGATGCATCGCGGAAGAAGAAGGGCGGCAGAATCAGCGCAGCACGGAGGCCGGCGTCGATCGCGCAGCGCGTCAGGCAAATGGTATCTGCCAACGAGGCAGCGCCGGTGCCGGCCATAACGCGGTCGCACGGTAGCGCCGCCGCCACGGCTTCCATCAACGCGATGCGCTGGTCGATTCCAAACGACATCGCTTCGCCGGTCGTACCGAGAATATTCACACCGTCGCAGCCGGCTTCCAGCAGTTCGGCATAATACTCGGTCGCTCGCGTCGTGTCGATCTGTAGACGCGTGTCGATCGGCGTGAGCGTCGCCGCCCAGACGCCCCAGGGCTCAGCCACGAGCCATCGATCCTTTCAGAAAGAACGCTAAGTTGGCCGGACGTTCGGCCAGACGGCGCATCAAATACGGAAACCAATGTTCGCCGAACGGGATCGCGATCCGCACCCGATATCCGGCGTCGCGCAATCGCTCGGCGAGCGGTGTCCCGATTCCATACAACATTTGAAACTCGAACCGTCCGCGTTTCGGCAGGCTCCTCTCGCGCGCGAGGCGTTCGACGCGCTCGACGATTGCGGGGTCGTGCGTCGCGATCGCAGTGTACCCCGGATGCGATAGCGCCATTTCGGCTAACGCGATAAGGTTGGCGTCGACATCGGTCTTTTGCGGGTACGCGCGATCGGGCGGCTCTAGGTAGGCTCCCTTGACCAGGCGCACGTTCGGCCCGGGCGCAAGGTGATCGCGCAGATCGCTCGCGCTTCGATACAAGTACGATTGCAATACGAAACCGGCGCAGCCGAACTCGTCGCGCAATCGACGATATCCCTCAAGCGTAGCATCGACGTAACTCGACTGCTCCATGTCGAGTCGAATCGTGTTGCCGGTATCTCTCGCCGTCCGCGCGACGTCTCCGGCCAGACGATACGCCAGTTCGGGATCGATGTCGAGCCCGACGTGCGTGAGTTTGAATGCAACGTTCGCGTCGATCTGCTGATCGGAAAACGTTCTAAGCAACCCGCAGTAGGTGTCGCGAGCGGCCATCGCTTCTTGCGGTGACGTTACACCCTCGCCGAGGTAGCCGCACGCGACCGCGAAGCCGTCGCGGTTAGCTTTTCGTGCCGCGTCGAGGAACGCGTCGGCCGTTTCGCCAGCCACGAACCGTGACGCACCGGCGCGCATGCCGTAACGGCGCACCAAGCTGCGAACGCTAGTATCGTTTGCGGCTCGCAAAATAACGGATCGCATCGCCCGATCCAGCACGCTCACGCTGTGGCGCCCGCGACCATCAAGCTCCTGGAGCGGAGAATTCCCTTACGCTTCACTCACCGCGGGGCCGCAGAACGAGAGCGCGGCTTTATCGACCAGCCACTCCAGCTTGCCGGAATTGGGGGCGACGATTTGTGCGGGATACTTTTCTGGATCGCGCGGGCCTTGCAGCACCGTCTTCAGCACGGCGGCCTTGGCCGTACCTTCGGCGGCAAAGACGACCTTTCGGGCGGCGTTGATGACTTCGGGTGTAATCGTAATACGCCACTGCGATTGAGACTTCGAATACACGGCTCGAACCAGCGCCTGTGCGTCCTCGTCGGGAGGCGAGCCGGGAAAGAGCGATGCCGTGTGGCCATCGGGACCGAGGCCCAGAAGAATGAGATCGAACTGCGGCGGCGTTCCCATGTCGTCGCGCAACGTGCGTGCGTATTCGATTGCGGCTTGGGTCGGATCGATCTCGCCGCGCATGCGGTGCACGTTTGACGGTGGAATCGAGATCCGATCGAGAAATGCATTGCGGGCCATGCGATAGTTCGATTGCTCGTCGTCCGGTGGCACGCAACGCTCGTCCCCGAAGTAGACGAAGACGTCGCTCCAGGACAGCGCGTCTCGATCCGGCTCGAGCGCCAACAACTCATATGCAGCGCGCGGCGTCGTTCCGCCCGAAAGGGCGATTCGAAACGCGCCGTTGCGTGCGATTGCGTCTTGACCGGCCGTCACGATGGTGTCGGCTAACGCGCGCGCTACACCCGCCGCATCATCAAAGACCTGCACTCCGGGGACGTTCATTCGGTACCTCGTTCGCGCAATAAGATGTTGCCCGCGGCTAATAGCGTTTCTAAGAAGACCCGGTCTTGCACGGCCGCGTCGAGCGCACGTTCGATCAAGGCCGGCGTGCCGATGTTGGTGACCGGCCGGAATCGCCGCGGATACTCGACCGCGCCCGCCACCGACAACTCGATCGATTCGGGCGTGCCGCGCTGCAGTTCGGCGTCGAACGACGTTTGCGACGAGTCGAGCCGAACGCGCTGCAGCCGTCGCCGTTCGCCGCCGGTTTCGATCGCAAAGTCGACTTCGGTGCCGAAGCGGTTGCAAAACTGCCGCGGTCCGCACCCGGTCCATTCGAGCCGGCTGGCGAGCCAGCCGAGTAGATAGTAGGCTTCTGCGCGCGATCCGCTGACGATTCGAACGCGGCGCAGATCGAACAACTCGTGGATCACGTTTTTCGCGTCGAAGAATAACGCCACGGCATCCTGCCAGGGGGCAAGCCGCAGGTACGCGAGATCGATAATCGCAGCGCCGGTCTCGCGTTGCGCGAACGAACACAGCGCTTGCAAACCGTTTTCGTCGCGTTCCAATGCCGAACTGTTGTAGACGATCGTGCGCGCCTGCGGAGCGAGTGCGGCGAAGCGCTCGTCGCCGGCCATATCGAACGACGCCCAGATCAACGCGATCGGCGCGGTGCGGTGCGCCAACGACGACGTCGCCGATGCCAGCGATTCGGGCGAGCAATCCGCGACGCCCAACTCGATCCAATCGCCGGCCGCTTGCCCTTGCGTGCCGGAGGCGGTCGACGAAACGGAGTTCGCATTGGCCGGGCGCGTGGCGTCGAGAAGAATAACACGACACGGTTCCTTGGCGGCGACGGCGGCGATGCGCGGGCGCAGCCAACGGCCGATCGATTCGTCCTCGAAGAACGCGACGACGGTCATCAGCGCGACGTCGGGCGCGTTGTCGCGCTCCTGCCGGCGCTGCGAGAGTTCGTCGAGTACCGAGCCGACGTCGATCGTCACGTGCGCACGGTCACAGACGGCGCCAGTCCGGAAAGAGGCGCAAGGCGGCTTCGGGTCCTTGCGTGCCCGCCGCATAGTTCGGGAATGAGAAATCCTTGCTATTGGTCCAGACGTCGAGGACCGGCGTGACGAGTTGCCAGGCGCGTTCGACGGCATCCCAGCGCGTAAACAGCGTTTGATCGCCGCGCATCGCGTCGCCGATAAGCCGTTCGTATGCCGGTGGCGAAACGACGCCAAACCCGCTTCCGTAGTTGAAGTCCATGTAAACACTGCGGACGTGATCTTTGGGACCGGGTACTTTGGCTTCGAAGCGCATTGCGATGCCCTCGTCGGGCTGAATTTTGATGACCAGCAAGTTGGGTTCGATGTCGTCGGTCGAATCGCCGTAGAAGCGGTGCGGAATCGGCCGGAACGTCACGACGATCTCCGATACTTTGCGCGCTAAGCGCTTGCCCGAACGTAAATAGAACGGAACGCCCGCCCACCGCCAGTTATCGACGAAGAAGCGCACCGCAGCATAGGTCTCGGTGTTCGAATCGGACTTTACGTCTTTCTCTTGCCGGTACCCGGCGACGCTTTGACCGTCGACCGTTCCAGGACCGTACTGGCCGCGCACGGACATCGAAGCGACGTCTTCGTATGCCGGCGGTGTGATGGCCGACAGCACTTTATATTTTTCATTGCGGATGTCGTCGGCGTGCGAACTGATCGGCGGTTCCATCGCGACCAGCGCCAACAGATTGATTACGTGGTTCTGAATCATGTCGCGCAGCGCGCCCGCGTTGTCGTAATACCCTCCGCGTAGCTCGACCCCGATCGACTCGGCCGCGGTAATCTGCACGTCGGCGATGTAGTTGCGATTCCAAATCGGCTCGAAAATCGTATTGGCAAATCGCAACGCGATGATGTCTTGGACCGGCTCTTTGCCGAGGTAGTGATCGATGCGGTAGATGGCGCTCTCGACGAAGACGCGATCCATCTCGTGCTGGAGGGCGCGCGCCGATGCTAAGTCGGTGCCAAACGGTTTCTCGACGACGATGCGTGTCCAGCCCGCGTCGTCGTCTTTCGGATCGAGGCCGGAGGCCTTGAGTTGCCGCACCACTTCCGGAAACACCGGCGGCGGTGTGGCAAGGTAGAAGAGGTGATTGCCGCCGGTTCCGAATTGCTTGTCATTGTCGGCCAGCCGCTGTTTGAGCAGCTTAAAATCGTTTTCGTCTTTGAAATCCGCACTGATGTACGAAATGCGCGCCGCGAAATCGTCCCACAAGTTCCCTTCGGGCTTTCGATCGTGCGGCATCGTTTCGTCGAGCTGCTTGCGGCAGTAGTCGCGAAAACTCTCGTCGGTATACGGCGAGCGAGAAAAGCCGATCACCGCAAAGCCGGTGGGCAACGTTCCGTTGAGGTGCATCGAATACACCGCCGGCAGCAGCATACGTTTGAATAAATCTCCGCTCGCGCCGAAGAACACGATGCTGCACGGATCCGCAATGCGATCGACCGTCGCCAATCCTTCTCGTAGCGGATTGGCGGCGGCGCCATTGGTTGGGGCGTTCGCGATCATACCCGTACCGATAAGGCCTCGTCGACCGCGTCGATCAATGCACGCAATCCGCTTTCGACGCCGCCGTTGAGATGGATGCGCACGCCGCGGCGGTTGCGCTTGTCGAGCGACTGCCAGTCGCCCAACGCTTGCGCTGCAAGCAGCGTACGGAAGCCGACGTGCATTCCCGGGATTGGGATATCGTCGGGATCGTCGGCGACGATCTGCAGCGCGACGCATTCGTCGGGTCCGCCCTTCTGTAGCTGACCGGTCGAGTGGAGAAAACGCGGTCCGAATCCGACCGTGGTCGCCACCTTGCGAGCATCGCGGATCTTCAGTCGCAACTCGTCGAGCAGCGCTTCGTGCCGTTCGTTGCGCGCGACATATGCGGTGATCGCAGCATAGTCGCTCGCACGTAGTTGGGCGAATAAACCGCTGAGTGCCGTCACCGGCGTCTGGGCGTGGATGTCGCGGCTTCCGGATAGGAACGTTACGTCGAAATCGCTACCCTTCGCATTCGCGGCAGGCTCATCGAAACGACCTTCTTTCGAGTATTTCTCGAGCAGCTCGACGGTGTTGTCTTTCGACTCCTGAACGTTGGGTTGGTCGAATGCGTCGATGCCGATGATCGAACCGGCGGCGGCGACGGCGACCTCCCACAGATAGAACTGTTCGCCCAGATCGTATTCGTCGTTCATCGCCAAGCGCACCACCGGGTGCCCCGCTGCTTCGAGGGCTTTCAGTTTGTCGTCGACGCCGGCGGCCGGGTCCGGCAAGTTCGCACCGACGTACACGAAGATCCGGTCGCTGGAGTAATCGCCCGGAGAGCCGAGCTTCTCACCGGCAACCGGTACGATGCCCTTTCCGTCTTTTCCGGTCGACTCGGCGACCAGTTGTTCGGCCCACGCACCGAAGGCGGCGACGTCGGGATGCGCTATGATGGTTAGCTTGTCGCGGCCATTGACCGCTGCGCCGCCGAACGCAGCCCCCAGCCGGACGCCGGGCGCGCTCTTCGGGTCGACGGTTCGATCGTCGGCATGCATGGCACCCAACGCGCGATCCAAAAGCAAATTGATGTCGTAGCCGGCCATCGCCGACGGCGCGATTCCGACGTACGACAGCGCTGAGTAGCGTCCGCCGATGGTCGGATCGTTATCGAACGTGGCGCGGAAGCCGCATGCTTTGGCTTCGTCTTCGAGCGGCGATCCCGGGTCGGTGATCGCGATGAAGTTGCGACCCGCAACGGATGCCCCGAGTTCTTTGGTGACCTTCTCGTGGAAGTACGCGTAGAAGGCATTGGGTTCGGTGGTCGTGCCACTCTTGCTCGAGATGACGAACACCGTATCGGCGATACGAATCCGTTCTTCAAGCTCTTTGATTTGCGCCGGGCAGGTTGAATCGAGCACCAGCAGTTCGGGATAATCACCGTATCGACCGAACGTGTCGGCCAGAATATCCGGCGCCAACGAGCTGCCGCCCATTCCGCAGACGACCGCGAAATCGAAGTGTTCCTTCACGTCCGTACCGAATTTACGAAGTTCCGGCACCGATTCCAGCATGTGCTGCGGAATGGTGAGCCAGCCCAACGAGCGTTTGATAATATCGGCAGCTTGCGGCGACGACGACCACAACGTCGGATCGAGACCCCACAAACGTTTGAGGAAATCGTTTTTCACGAGTTGCGCGAGGGCGGCATCGAAATGCGGTTGCGCGTTACCCATGGAGAGTTTGATGCGTTCGGCTCCGCCCGATGCGAGTAGCTTCTGCTTGTAGACGATCGCGCCCAGCAGTGCCGCAAACGAATCGGAAAACGACGTTACGCCTTCGGTCTGCAGTTGATCGGTGACTTCGAACAATGAGATCTTCGCGTCTTGGAGTGCTTGCATGACTTGACGGGCTGCGTCGAGGTCGCTCTCCACCGTATCGGCGACGATCTTGCCGTGATCGAGGAGCGCGTCGAGCGTTGCCGGCGGCATCGTGTTCACGGTGTGCGGACCCACGACGGTTTCGACGTACATCAGATCCGGGAAGTGCGGGTCCTTGGTCGATGTCGAGGCCCACAGCGGTCGCTGCACCGCGCCGCCGGCTGCCAGAATCGGCGCGAACTCTTCGCCCAAGAAGACGTCTTTGAATCGCTGGTACGTGAGCTTGAGGTTGGCGACGCCGGTCTTACCGAGGAGCCCTTCAAGCTTTTCGCCTTTGGCGATGCGCGCTTGGAGCATCTTATCGACGGCCGTATCGATGCGGCTGACGAAGACCGAGTTCACCGAGCGGATTTTGTCTACAGGTTTGTTTTCGGCGACGCGCCGTTGCAGGCCGCGCACGTAGGCGCGTGCCGTTTTTTCGTACATGTCGACCGAGAAGATCAACGTGACGTTGATGTTCAGTCCGCTGTAAATGCACTCTTCGATGGCCGGGACGCCCTCTTTAGTGCCGGGAATTTTCACCATCAAGTTCGGACGGTCGACGCGATGCCACAAATCCTTGGCCATCGCGATCGTGCCTTGCGTGTCGTGGGCTAATAACGGCGATACTTCGAGGCTGACGAAGCCGTCGTTCCCGCCGGACGTTTTGTAGACGTTCGCAAACGCATCGCAGGCGCTCTGAATATCCTGGACGGCGAGATCCCAAAAGAGCGCTTCCGCGTTCAGTTCGGTGCCGATCAGTTTGCCGAGTTGCTGGTCGTAATCGTTTCCGGCACCGATGGCTTTCTCGAAAATCGTCGGATTGCTGGTCATGCCGCGCAGTCCGCGGTCGATCAGGCGTGCCAGTTCGCCCGATGCGAACATGCTGCGGCGAAGGTTATCGAGCCAAACGCTTTGGCCGTCGTCGAGCAGTTGTTCGAGTTGGTTTTTCACGAATCTCTCCTACGATTGAGTGGGTGCGTACGCGTCGAGAGCGAGTTGTGCGATGCGATCGGGGGTGAAACCGAATGCCTTGGCGAGATCGGCCGCTGGGGCCGAAGCGCCGAAATGGTCGATGCCGACCGATAGTCCGCGGTCGCCGACGTATTTGGACCAACCCATCGTGGCGCCCGCTTCGATCGATATTCTGGCGCCGACACCGGGCGGGAGTACGTCATCCTTATATGACTGGGGTTGCTGGTCGAACAGTTCCCAGCACGGCATCGATACCACCCGGGTCTTGCGACCTTTGGCGTCGAGCAGTTTCTTGACGTCGACCGCGAGCGATACTTCGGAACCCGTCGCGATCAAGATCAGGTCGGGCTTGCCGCCGTCGGCATCCGTCAACACGTACGCGCCCTTTGAAACCGCGGCGTCGCGAGCGCCCAAGAACGGAACCTTTTGGCGGGTCAATACCAGGATCCACGGCGACCCGTCGCGTGCGACCGCGAGCTTCCAGGCTTCGGTCACTTCGAGTGCGTCTGCCGGCCGGACGACATAACAGTTGGGCGTCGCGCGAAGCATCGCCAGTTGCTCGACCGGTTGATGGGTCGGGCCGTCTTCACCCAAAAAGAACGAGTCGTGCGTGAAGACGAGGATGCAGTGCAACTTCGATAGGCACGCCAGACGAATGGCCGGCTTGCAATAATCCGAGAAGTTGAAGAAGGTGGCGCCGAACGGCAGCAATCCGCCGTGTAACGCGATGCCGTTGTTGATCGCGACCATCGCGTGCTCGCGCACTCCGTAATGAATATTGCGGCCGGCGTATTCGTTGGGCTGAAAGTCGCCGCAATTTTTCAAATACGTTTTGGTCGACGGGTCGAGATCCCCCGAACCGCCGACGAGTTCGGGCAACGCTGCCGCGATTGCATTCATCACCGTTCCGCCGGCGTCGCGCGTCGCGACGTTGCCATTGCCGGCATCGAATGAGGGCCAGGGCAAATTGGCGGGAATTTCTTTGCGAAGCGCGCGTTCGAGCTGCGCGCCCAAATCCGCGTTGCCAGTTTTCCACGCGTCGAACATCGTTTGCCAGCGCGCTTCGAGACCGGCACCCTTCGCGCCGACATCGCGAAACCACGCGAGCACATCGTCCGGCACGTAGAACGCCGGCTCCACAGGCCAGCCGAGTTCTTCTTTGGTTTTCTTGACGTTGTCGGGTCCGAGCGGCTCGCCGTGCGCGAGATAACTATCCTGGCGAGGCGACCCGTATCCGATGTGCGTGCGCACGACGATCAGCGACGGGCGGTCGGTGACGTTTTGCGCGACGTCGATCGCGTGCTCGATGGCGTCGACGTCGTTCCCTTGGTCGGCCGGGATGAACTGCGTGTGCCAGTCGCTGGCCTCGAAGCGCTGCACCGGGTCGTCGCTGAGCGCAAGGTCCGACGGACCGGCGAGCGTCACGAGATTGTCGTCGTAAAAGGCGATGAGCTTTCCGAGCTTCAGATGCCCGGCCAACGAGATGGATTCCTGACTGATGCCTTCCATCAGATCGCCGTCGCCACAGATGCAATAGGTATAATGATCGACAACCGGCTGGTCGTCGCGATTATTGACCGCGCCTAAATGAGCCTCGGCGATCGCCATGCCGACCGCATTGGCGATGCCCTGGCCCAGCGGCCCGGTCGTGGCTTCGACGCCCGCCGTGCGTTCGGTCTCCGGGTGGCCGGGCGTTTTGCTATCGAGCTGGCGGAACGACTTCAAGTCGTCCAGCGACATGTCGTAGCCGGTTAGGTAGAGCAGGGCGTAGAGCAGCATCGACCCGTGTCCGGCCGACAGCACGAAGCGGTCGCGGTTGAGCCAGTGCGGATCCTTGGGATTGAAGCGGAGCTTGCGGGTCCATAGCGCGTAGGCCATAGCTGCCGCTCCGAGCGGCATGCCCGGGTGGCCCGAGTTGGCTTTTTGCACCGCATCGACCGCGAGAAAGCGGATGGCATCGATACGTTGCTCATCAGCGGGGCTATTCGGCACGGACTCTCCTTAAATGAAGACGTGATTTGCGACCGGTCGCTTTTCCCTCAAAGGGGTGAGGTTGATTCGACCTCGTCCGGCTATCTCTTACCCACGCCTGCAGACCCACGGTTCCGGCATGACCGGCGCTTTCACGCGCCGTAATCGGTGTACCGATGCACATCGAAAAAATGCGCGAGCGGTGCGAGGCGCTCGCGGGCGCCGCTAACGTGCGCGGTCGCGCCGGCAGGGTGCTCGACGAGGTCGTAGCAGCGCTCGACCGAGGAGCGCTTCGGGTCGCCGAGCCGGACGGTAACGGCGGCTGGACCACCAACGCGTGGATCAAACGGGCTATCCTGCTGTATTTTCAACGGCGCGAGGTCGAACGCATGGGTACGCGCGACGACGTGCTCGTGTATCACGATAAACTGCCGGTAAAGCGCGATTATCACAAACAGGGCGTGCGTTGCGTGCCACCCGGAGTAGCTCGTTACGGCAGCTTTTTAGCGCCCGGCGTGATCTTGATGCCGGCCTACGTGAATATCGGCGCGTACGTTGACGAAGGGACGATGATCGACACCTGGGCGACCGTCGGGTCGTGCGCGCAGATCGGGAAGAACGTGCATTTGTCCGGCGGCGTCGGAATCGGCGGCGTGCTAGAGCCACCGCAAGCCAGTCCGGTGGTCGTCGAAGACGGCGCGTTCGTCGGCTCGCGGTGCATCGTGGTCGAAGGCGTCCGCGTCGAAGCCGAAGCCGTGCTGGGTGCGGGTGTGGTGTTGACGGCCAGCACGCCGATCGTGGACGTTCGCGGAGCGGAGCCGATCGTCGAGCGCGGCCGCGTGCCTTCGAGGGCCGTCGTTATCAGCGGTACGATGCCCAAACGATTCGCTGCCGGTGAATACGGTACGCCTTGCGCCTTGATCATCGGCTCGCGTACCGAGTCGACCGATCGAAAGACCTCGCTCAATGAAGCCTTGCGCGATTACCAGGTGGCGGTATGAACCCGAGCGTCGTCGCTATTCCGGGATCGATCATCCGTCAGATCGCATCGAAGAAACGGGCGACGTCGATCGATTTGGGCCTAGGCGAACCGACCTTATTGCCGTCGATCGAACACTTCGAATACGCGATGCAGCGCACCGCGCGCGACGGCGTCAAATACACTGCCAATGCAGGCGATCCCGAATTACGCGCCGCGATCGCCGGCTATTACGCATATCCGCAGATGACCGGTGCGGAGAACGTGTGTATTACGGCCGGTTCGCAAGAGGCGATGTACGTAACGCTCATGACGCTGCTGGACCCGGCGTTCGACGAATTGCTCGTCGTCGAGCCGGCCTTTCCGTCGTACGTTAAGATGGCGACGCTCGGCGGAGTTGCGGTCCGAACCGTATCGATGCTCGAAGACGACGGATTTGCGTTCGATGCCGAACGGATTCTGGCCGGTATCGGTCCGGCCACTCGCGCGATCGTCCTGTGCTCGCCGTGTAACCCGACATCGCGGGTACTGCGTCGCGATCAAGCCGAACTGCTGGTCGAAATGCTGCGCAGGCGCGACGGCACGCCGATCTGGCTGATTCACGACGAGATCTATCGCGAGCAGTGCTTCGTCGACGACGCTGCCGACTTGGCGCGGATGTATCCGTACACGATCGTTACCAACTCGCTGAGCAAAAGCAATGCGTTGACAGGATTGCGCCTCGGTTGGATTCTCGGCCCGCGCGATTTCATCGAACAAGCCGTCAAAGCGCACGCCTGGGTGACGTCGTGCGCCGACACGTTCGCGCAGTACGTTGCCATGCATATCTTTTCAGGCAGCGATGGCGTGCGCGAGCACGCGGAGTGGTACGCGCGCCAGCAAGCACCGGTCGTCGCCGCACTGCGCGAGAGCGGCTTGCGATACGTCGTACCCGACGGTGCTTTTTATGCCTGCGTCGGGTTGCCGCCGGGCGTGGACTCGCTGTCGGCGTCGTTGGCCCTGATCGATCGACACGACGTCGTCGCTATTCCCGGACGTGCGTTCGGTGCGGCGATGGAGGGTTGGTTGCGCTGTAGTTGGGTAGCTCCCGCCGATGTCGTTGCCGAGGGCTTTCGCCGAATTGCAGACTGGTCGCGTGCAACGAGCGCGAGCGGCGGTGGGTCTTCGGTCGCATGAACGTTGGAATCATCGGCAGCGGCGAAGTGGCGCAGTCCCTCGCCAAAGGGTTTCTCGAGCGCGGCGATACGGTCGTGCTGGGAACGCGCGACCCGGCCAAACTCGCGGACTTCGTTGCCGCCCACGCGGGCTCGCGCGCGGCATCCAATGCCGAAGCCGCGGCGTTCGGAGAATTGATCGTCGTGGCCACGTCCGGCGAGGCAACTATCGCGCTATTGGAATCGCTCGGTTCCGCAGGCTTCGCAAAGAAGGTCGTCATCGACGCGACCAATTTAGTCGCGGAAAATGGCGGCGTGTTTCGTTTGGAGACCGGCGCGGAAGATTCGATGGGCGAGCGCGTCCAGCGTGCGTTACCGCAAGCGCGCGTCGTGAAAGCGTTTAACACGGTCGCAGCCGAGGATATGGTTCGTCCGAAGTATTCGGGCGGACCTCCGACGATGTTCATCGCCGGCGACGATGCCGGAGCAAAAACCACCGTGAGTGCCATCTTGAAAGACTTCGGTTGGGACGTCGCCGACATCGGTGGCATAACGTCGTCGCGATATTTGGAAGCCATGTGCATGGCGTGGCTGCTCTACGGACAAGTCAACGGAACGTGGCATCACGCATTTAAATTGCTGACGTAGAAACGCGACCTCTCGCTGCTGCGTCGCGACGCAACCGGCTAGTCGCCGGCGACGACCACGCTCTGCACGTTGCTGAATTCGTGAAGCCCGAAGTACGAAAGTTCGCGTCCGTACCCACTGCGTTTGACGCCGCCGAACGGCAGCGCCGGATCGCTCGCGACCAGGGCGTTAACGAAGACCATGCCGGCATCGATTTCGGCCGCCAACGTTTCGGCGCGCCGTACGTCTTTCGTCCAAATACTGCAGCCTAAACCATAGTCGGTTTCATTTGCGATTCGAATCGCATCGCGTTCGTCCCGGGCGCGGATGACGGCGGCCGCCGGTCCGAACACCTCGCGCTCGCGCATCGGCGATCCAGGCGGTGGATCGCAGACGATGGTTGGCGAGAAATAGAATCCGGGACGCTCGATCGCTCCGCCGCCAAGCGCTAGGCGCCCGCCGGCGGCTACCGACTCGCGCACCTGCGCCGCAACAGCATCGCGTAAGTCGGCACGCGCGCAGGGACCGAGCTGGGTTGTCGGATTGGCGGGATCGCCGACGACCTGCGCACTCGCCAATCGTACGAAGCGTTCGAGGAACGGATCGTACGCTGCGGATTCGACGACGAAGCGTTTCGCCGCGATGCAACTCTGCCCGTTGTTCTGAAAGCGAGCGAACACGGCCGTCGTCGCGGCCGCATCCACATCGGCATCCGCGAGTACGATGAACGCGTCGGAACCGCCTAACTCAAGAACGCATTTCTTGAGCGCCGCACCGGCCGCGCGTCCGACGGCGCTGCCCGCGCGTTCCGAACCTGTTAGCGTTACCGCAGCGATTCTTGGGTCCGCGATCATCTCGTCGGTATCGTTGTCCGTCACGAGAAGCGTCGAGAACAAGCCGTCGGGCGCTCCGGCGTCGCGCAGCAGATATTCGATTTCCAAACCGCAGCGAGTTGTAATGTCCGCGTGCTTGAGCAGCACGGCGTTTCCCGCGATCAACGCCGGAATGACGGCGCGAAACACTTGCCAGTACGGAAAATTCCACGGCATGATCGCTAGCAGAACGCCCAGGGGCCGAAACGCGACGGAACTTCCGCGCCTTTGCGGTACCGGCTGCGGTTGCAGCATGCGAGCGCCTTCGGTGGCGAAGAAATCGCAGCAGGCGGCGCATTTATCGACTTCGGCTAGTGCCTGCCCGATCGGCTTGCCCATCTCGCGCACCGCGGTGGCGGCCAACCGTTCGCGCTGCGAGCGCAGTTGCGCGCCGATCGAACGAACTAATGCGACGCGTTCGTCCACGCTCGACCGCCGCCAGGATGTAAACGCACCGGCTGCCGACCGCAGACGAGCGTCGACCTGCGCGGCGGTCATGCGTTCGAAGCGTTCGAGCACGGATCCGTTGGACGGATCGACCGTGACGAACGTCCCGCTCACGTGCTAAATGCCGCGAGCCCAGGGGCCGGACGGACCGGCATACACCTCGACCAGGCTGTCGGGCCGCAGATACGCTTTCGCCACTCGTTGCACGTCGGCTGCGGTGATGCGCTGAAAACGTTCGTTGAGCGTGCGATAGTAATCCAGCGGCAAGTTGTTGTTCAGGATGTCGAGCAACTGTTTGGCTTGGCCGGTCGACGATGCTTCGTCGAGCAGCGCGTCGCCCACCAAGCGCACTTTCGCTTCTTGCAATTCGGTTTCGGTGACCGGCGTGGTCTGGAAGCGACGCAACTCGTCGCGCACGAACTGCACCGCCTCGACCACGCGCTGCGGCGAGGCGTTCAACTCGATTCTGAAATCGCCCCGGTCGGCGTTCGAGTCGAGCGAACTATCGACGCCGTACACGAGCCCGCGTTTCTGCCGCAGTTCTTGCCACAGGCGCGACTCGAAGTCGCCGCTTCCGCCGAGGATTTGGTTTAGCACTCGAAACGTGTCGTAGTCAGCGCTGGAACGCGAGACGGCAGGCTGCCCGATGCGAATGAACACCTGGTTTGCCGCGGTGCCGATCCAATCGTGGCCTTTCGAGGCCGGCGGCATCGCCATGAGATGAGCGTCGGGTTTCGCTCCGGACGTTTCCCACGCGCCGAACGCCGCCGTCATCGCATCCTTTACGCGCTGCGGTGAGAGATCGCCGACGATCGAAACGGTCGTGAGGTCGGGGCGCCAGTATTCCCGCGCGTACGATAGCAGGTCGGCTTGCGTGATCGCGTTGACCGTTTGTGCGGAGGGGTGCCGCAACGACGGGTCGGCGGTCGAGAGCAAGAGCGAGTCGTAGGCGCGATCGATCATCACGCCCGAGATGTTCTGTTCGGATCCGAGACTGTTCGCAAGTTGCGAGCGTTCGACACCGAGCCACGGATCCGCAAACGTGGGATGCATCTCGCCGTCTGCAAGGATGTCGAGAACCTTTTCGAAGTCGCGCGTCTCGGCTTGTGCGGAGAACGACGCACCGGTGTCGATGAACGCGCCCATCTCGTCGGTGGCCTTACGCCGCTGTTCGAACGGGTAGCGCTGGCTGCCGTAGTCGGCGACATCCGACGCCAGTCGGGCGATGCCTTCCTGACCGTTCGGCTCGAATGCCGGCGACGACGCGATGCGACCGCTCAGAACAAATGTAGGATGGTTGGATTTCTGCTGCACGATCACGCGTAAGCCATTGGGTAAGGTGAACGACGTGGGTGCGAGCGTGCTACGCGCCGTCGTCGGCTGGCGGATAGCGCGCGCAACCCAGGCGGGCTCGACGATCGGACCATTCGGAACGCGTTTGGAGAAATCGTCGGCCGCGGTTGAGTCGCTCTTCTCGGAAGTGCCTTTCGGCGGTTGATCGTTCGGGCTGAGATGTCCGACGACGGTCGGGCTCTTCATGTAGCGCTTCATGGCTTGCAGCAAATCCGCGCCGGTCAGCGCTTCCAAACGCGCATCTTCGCTGCCCAGCTTTTCGCCGACGATTCCGTAGGTGTAACCGGCTAAATCGCCGATGCCGTCGATCGAGTCGACCGAGTAGATGCGCTCCGCGATGGTCATGCGCTTGGCTGCGGCGGCGAGATCGGGATCGATTCCGTAGGCCAACATGTTGTCGAGCGTCGATTGAAAGACGGCCTGCGCTTCGTCGGCGTGATGTCCGGGATTGAGTACGAGAAACACGTTGAGCAGCCCACCGCGCAGTTGCGTATCGGCGTTTGTTTCGATCGCCAGCGCGATATTCGACTGCACCAGTGCTTTGTAAAACGGCGAGCGTTGATTTTCGAGCAGGGTCGCGATCGTACTCACGGCCGGCTCGCCGGGCTCTTTGTCGCCGGGGATGGCATAGGCCAGATCGACGACTTCGAAGGGAAACGGAAACTCGGCCTCCACGCGTTGACCGTGTGCGGGCACCGGGCTTCGGTCGTTACGCGCCGGCAGCGTTCGCGACGGTATGGCGCCGAAATATTTCTGCGCTTTGGCGAACGCCACGTCGTGCGATACGTCGCCGGCGATCACCAGCGTCGCGTTGTTGGGTGCGTACCATTCGCGATAGTATTTGCGAATATCGGCGGCGGTGGCATTGGCAACGTCTGCGCGACGCCCGATCGGCGTGCGTCCAGCCGGTTGTCCGGGAAACGCGGCCGCGCGCACGCGCGACAATAGATTGAAAAACGGCGAGCTTGCATCGCCGTCGAGTTCGTTGAGCACCGCGTTTCGTTCGACCGCCCAGTCGGCGGCCCGCAGCGACGCATGCTGCATGCGGTCGGCTTCGGTAAACAGCGTGACGTCGATCTTGTCGGACGGCATGACGAAATAGAACTGGGTGTAGTCGTAGTCGGTTTGGCCGTTCATTTGAGCGCCCATTCGGGCGACGATATCGTCCAGACCGCCGGCCGAGATCTCCGGCGTACCGCGGAACATCATGTGTTCCAGCGCGTGCGCTAGTCCCGTTTTGCCGGGCGTTTCTTGCAGCGATCCGAAGCCGTACCAAACCGCCGTCTGTACGACGGGCACGGCGCGATCCTCGATCACCACCACCTTGAGGCCGTTCGGCAACGTGCGTTCGTAGATCCCGGCGTCGCCCGGGCCGCCTTGCGCGGTTGCGGTTCCCGTACCGAGCAACGAACAACCCAATACTGCAAGCAACGTGGCGATGACGCGTTTCACAGAGATGTAACTCCTAAATAGTACGCCGCGGAACGTTCGACGGCGCCGCGAGGAAGACAGCCGATGAGTTCGCTTCGCGTCACCGCGATGCCGCGACGTGCCGCTAGCCGGCGCACGAGTTCGACGATGCGATAGAGCGCGAGCGAGCGCACGTTCGTGACGTTGAACGAGACCTGCATCCGGCCGTCGTCCATTCGAAACGCCAACGCGCGCAACCCGCCCAAGCCGCCGTCGCCTTCGCGCAGGGTGCGGGCGATCGCACGTGCGGCGCGCTCATCGTCACTGTCCAATTCAACGTTGAACGCAACAAGGACGTCGCGCGCACCGATCGCGATCGCGCCTGCGGACTCGTGTTTGGCGACGTTTCCGGCATCCGGATACCACTGCGGGTCTAAAAAACGTGCGTGGAGCCCTTCGAACTGGCCACGACGAACGGTCGGAAGCCGCCGCCTGCTCTCGCTGCGCGCGGCGGCGCCGTAGTAAAACGATGGAATTGCGTAGCGCTCCCAAATCGCGTCGCCGGCCCGGTGCGCGAGCCGGGTGGCATCGTCGAGCGAAGCGTCGCGCAGCGGAACGAATGGCAAGACATCGAGCGCCCCGATGCGCGGATGTACCCCGCGATGCAGACGTAAGTCGATTCGTTCGGCCGCGAGTCCGGCCAAGGCGACGGCTGCTCGGACTATGGCCGTGCCATCGCCGGCAACGGTGAGCACGCTACGGTGATGTACGGCGTCGGACGTCGCATGCAGCACGCTCGCCCCGGTTGCGGCGGCGATTTCCGTCGCTGCCGTCAAGAACGTGGGGTCGCGGCCTTCCGAAAAATTCGGAACGATCTCGTAGAGCGCCAAGCGGAGCGCTAGCCTATGACGCGCTCGATTGCGTCGGCGATGTCGCGAACGCGATCGGGCGAAATGATGGTGGTGTATCCCAGGCGGCGGGCCTCGGTCGTTCGCCGGTCGGCTGCTCCGACGCCGCGGATTTCACCCGAAAGACCCAGCTCGCCGAACGCCGCCGTGTCCGGGCCGAGCGAGCGATTTCGAAACGAGGATGCTATTGCGAGCGCGATTCCGAGGTCGGCGGCCGGTTCGTTCACCCGCAAGCCGCCGGCGACCGAGGCGTACACGTCGTGTGATCCCAAATGCAATCCGGCGCGCCGTTCCAAGACGGCGATGATCATCGCCAGTCGCTGCTGATCGACATTATTCGCGAGCCGGCGTGGCGTCCCGTAGGCGGCTTCGCCAACGAGGGCCTGCACCTCAACCAACACCGGACGCGAACCGACGATCGACGCGACGACGCACGAACCGGCCGCATCCGCCCGGCGCGAACTCAGAAAGAGCGCCGACGGATTGGTGACCTCTTCCAACCCGTTCGGGCGCATCGAGAAGACGCAGATTTCGTCGATCGAGCCGAAGCGGTTTTTATAGGCGCGTAAAATACGCACGTCGCCGCTCGAGTCGCCTTCGAAGTACAGCACGGCGTCGACCAAATGCTCGACGATGCGCGGGCCGGCGATCGAACCATCCTTGGTAACGTGTCCCACGATGAACGTCGCGCAGCCGGTCCGTTTGGAGAATTCGACCAGCGCTTGCGTGCAGTCGCGAACCTGTCCGAGACTGCCGGCGTACGATTCCGACGACGGCAGCCACGTCGTTTGGATCGAGTCAACGATCAGCGTGCGCGGGGGCTGCGATTCGAGCCGGTCGAGCACCGCGCGCAAGTTGGTCTGGGCGAACAGCGAAATGGGCG
Organism: Candidatus Tumulicola sp.; assembly: GCA_036490475.1. NCBI lineage: Bacteria > Bacillati > Vulcanimicrobiota > Vulcanimicrobiia > Vulcanimicrobiales > Vulcanimicrobiaceae > Candidatus Tumulicola > Candidatus Tumulicola sp. The sequence goes on along the minus strand of DASXDT010000005.1, from coordinate 486,429 downwards.
CGTCGATCTCGAGCCTCGCCGCTCGCAATTTTACTTGAGCGGCCGACTCCTCACCGCAGAGATAGGCGACCGCGCCGTGCCGGCACATACGGGCCGCGATTTGCAGCAACAGCGTGGATTTTCCGGCGCCCGGCGGCCCGCCGATGAGGGTAACGCTGGCCGGAACGATTCCACCCCCGAGTGCCGCGTCGAACTCGGGCAGGCCGACGCACATGCGCTCGACCTGCGACGCATCGACATCGCCCAGCATCACCGGTTCGGCCGAACCGGCATCGCGCGTCGCGACCGGCGTCCGGCCGGCCGGCACGACGAACGGCCGTTCGTCGAACGAGTTCCACGCGTTGCAGCCCGGACAGCGCCCGAGCCATCGCGTCGATTCGGTTCCGCAGGCGGAACAAGCGTAGACCGAGCGGGACTTTGCCACGGCCCGGGTGTTCTTCGGCGGACGCGGAACAACCGGCCGGTGCCCGAGCTCCCTGCGTTACAGATCGCCATCGACGGACCGGCCGCGTCTGGAAAGACGACCGTCGCGCGCTTGCTCGCGCATCGTTTGAACGTTCCGTATCTGGACACCGGTGCGATGTACCGCGCGTTGTCCTACCTCGCCGTTCGCACGCGAACGGACGCCGACAACGCCGCCGCTTTGGTTCGTTTGGCCGGTGCCCACCCGCTGGGCGTGGTGCGATCCGCCGACGGTGCCGCGTATGCGATTCGTGTCGACGACCGGACCATGACCGACGAGGAGCTGCAATCCAATGACGTAACGGCCGTCGTGTCGACCGTCGCGGCCCACGCGGCCGTTCGTGCCTTGATGGTGGCCGCCCAACGTCAGGCCGCCGACGACGCCGAGGTGGTAATGGCCGGGCGCGACATCGGCACGGTCGTGCTGCCGTCCGCGCCGGTCAAGATTTTTCTAACCGCCTCCGTCGGTGCGCGCGTCGCACGGCGGCGGGCGCAGCTCGAACGCGCCGGCGTGCTGGGCGACGTGCATCTCCTGTCGGCAGAAATTGAAGAGCGTGACCGGCTGGATCGCGAGCGGCCGGTTTCGCCGCTCGTCCCGGCGGACGACGCCTACGTGCTCGACTCGAGCGATCTCACGGCTGAAGAGGTCGTCGAACGAATTTGCTCGGTGGCCGATGCGGCCGGTTATGGTCGATGAACGAGGCGGTCTACGATGCGTCGGCCGCGGTCCTGCGGGCGATGTTTTCGACGGTCTTTCGAGCGCGCGTTCGCGGGGTGGAGAACGTTCCCAGCAGCGGGCCGCTGATCGTCGCTTCGAATCATCTTTCGTACTTTGACCCACCTGCGCTGTGCTATTGCCCGCGCCGGATCCGCTTTATGGCCAAGCAAGAGTTGTTCGAAATTCCGTTGTTGGCACCGCTAATTCGAACCCTAGGGGCCTATCCGGTAGACCGGCACGGGAGCCCGCAAGCGGCGATCAAGCGCTCGCTCAGCATCCTCAACGAGGGCGGGGCGATCGGCATCTTTCCCGAGGGGACGCGTAATCCCGACGGCGCCGCCGCCGCACAGATGGGAATGGCCTTGCTCGCGGCTTGGTCGGCGGCGAACGTCGTTCCGACGTGTATCTTAGGAGGGGACCGGATCAAGCGGTTGGGACGTTTCGACATCGCATTCGGCGCGCCGATAGCGTTGCCGAGCGGTAGAAAAGCAACTCGTGACGATTTGGCGAAGTTTACGGGTGAAGTTATGAACGCAATCGGTACGTTGGCGGAGAGTTTTCGTGGAAATTCGTAAGGCGTCGGTCCAAGGCTTTTGCTTCGGGGTCGCGATCACGGTGAAGAAAGCCGAGGAAGCGATCGCGGCCCGCGACACTGTTACGACGCTCGGACACGTCGTTCACAATCCGCAGATGGTCGAGTCGCTCAGCGCTCGCGGACTACGCAACGCGGATTCGGTCGACTCGGTCGATTCCGGCGCGCTGTTCGTGCGGGCGCATGGCCTGCCCGTCGGCGTCTTCGAAGAGGCGCAGCGTAAGGGCCTCGAGATCATCGACGCGACCTGTCCGATGGTTACCAAAATTCACGTACAAGCCGAGAAGCTCAAAGCCGACGGCTACAAAATCATCGTCATCGGCGATCCGGCGCACCCGGAAGTGAAAGGGACGTTGAGCCACGTTCCCGGTGCGTGGTGCATTCAGAAAATCGAAGACGTCGACGCTCTGCCGCGATCGAGCCGGGTCGGTGTCGTCGTGCAGTCGACGTGGTCGGGGCATCAGTTTACCGAGATCGTCAAAGCGCTCGCCGCCAAATACTACGAAGTGCGCGCGGTCAACACGATTTGCACCGACACGCATAACCGGCAAAAAGAAGCGTCGCGATTAGCGCACGACGTCGAAGTGATGGTCGTGGTCGGCGGCAAGACGTCGGCCAACACCAAACACTTGGCCGACCTGTCCGAATCGCATGGCGCGCGCTCGTACCACATCGAAGATGCCAGCGAACTGCGCCCGGAATGGTTCGAAGGCGTCCACGTCGCTGGGTTGATGTCGGGAGCGTCGACCCCCGGATGGCTCGTCGATCAGGTGGAGTCGCGGATGGAGGAGCTCAGCCGTCAACCTGCTTGAGCACTTCGAAAGCGCCCTCGAGGAACGAATTGTAAACTATCGGGGATCGCGTGAAATCTCCGATATGCTTTTACGCCATTTCGGTTACGGCCGGTACGGACCGGCGCGTCGCGGCAAGCGTCTTCGCCCGCAGATGGTGATGCGCGTCGCGCAGGCCGAGGGCGCGCCACCCAAGCACGCGGTCGACGCCGCGGTGGCGGTCGAGATTTTCCACAACTATTCGCTGGTGCACGACGACATAGAAGATCGCGACGAACTCCGTCACGGTCGACCGACGTTGTGGACGTCGTTCGGCATCGGGCAGGCGATCAACGCCGGTGACGCCATGTGCGCGCTCAGCTTCCTCAGCCTGGAACACGCCGGGCGCTACGTCGGGCCGCGCGACGTGCTCGACATGATCGGCGTGTTGCACGAAGCCCATGCGATCATGTGCGAGGGCCAATCGCTCGACCTTCGTTTCGAAAGCGAGCCGCGGGTCGAGCTCGCCGACTACCACCGGATGATCGCGTGCAAGACCGCGCAGCTGTTCGACGCGTCGTGCCGGTTGGGCGCCCTGTCGGCTGGATGCGACCATCGCGCTGCTGAGGAGTTCGGAGCGGTCGGCCGCGCCTACGGCATGGCGTTTCAGATTCGCGACGATGTCTCGGGTATCTGGTCATCGCTCGATGAGACGGGAAAGAACGCCGGCAGCGATGTGGCTCGCCGCAAGTGGACGTTCCCGGTGGTCTGGGCGATCTCGCAACCGCCGTCGGTGGCGCGCGAAACGGTTGCCGGAGCGTACGCGCTCGGCCGTCCACTGGATCGCGAAGAAGTGCGCCGCGTCATCGGCGCGCTCGACGAGCTCGGCGCGCGCGAGGCCGCCGATGCTGCGGTGGCCGAGGAGATCGGCGTCATCGAGCGTCACGGCAACGCCCAACTACGCGACTTTTTGTTGCGAACGCTCGACCTCGCCGCCGCCCGATAGGAGATCGTAACCGCTTGAAGGCAACCGCGAACGCCCGGATCCCCGAGCGCTCGAACTCCGTCGCTTGGATTCTGGGGGCCTTGGTCGCCGGCGGACTCGTGTTGCGGCTCGTACTGGTTCCGAACGATGGCTTCCAAACCGATATCTCCACGTTCGAGTTCTGGGCGATCTCGCTGGCCGAACACGGCTTCGCGAACTTTTATTCCAACGCCGGCTTTGCCGATTATCCGCCTGGCTATTTCTACGTGCTCGCGTTGCTCGGGCACGTGTGGGAAACGTTCTTCAAGACCGGCGATTCCGGGCATTATACCGTGCTCAAACTGCTGGTCAAGCTGCCGGCGATCGTTGCGGATGCGTGCGTCGGAGTGTTGCTCTATGCGGTCGCGCGGCGGTTCGCATCCACCGGCTGGGCGTTGGGTGCGGCGGCATTGTATCTGCTCAACCCGGCGGTCATTTACAACTCCGCCGCGTGGGGACAAGTCGACTCGGTCGCTGCCGGTTTGGCATTGCTGGCCATCTACTGCCTATTACGTTCCGACGACGATGCGCCCGATCGCATCAGTTGGTGGACCGTCGCGGCATGGCCGGTCATCGCCTATTCGCTGCTGATCAAGCCGCAGGCCGCGGTGGTGTTGCCGATCATGCTGGCGTTCGCGTTCGTCGATCCGGCCCGGCGCCGTTCGCGCGTCATCGCAAGCGCGATCGGCATCGCTGCGGGTTTGGTGCTGGCGGTCGCGCTTACCGAACCATTCCATCCCAGCAATCCGGTCGAAGCGTTGACGTGGCTGTTCGGACGTTATCAGTATGGCTCGAACGTTTACCCGTTCAATACGGTCAATGCGTTCAATCTGTGGGCGATTCGCGGACCCTTCTGGCAGCAAGACACGACGCCGATCACCGTGTTCGGCGGCCTCTCGCTCGGCCCCCAATACCTGTGGGGTTTGATTTTGCTGGTTGCGGCGCTGGGTTTGGTGGTGTGGCGCTACATCCAGGCGAAGACGTCGCGCGCGCTGCTCGAGAGCTGTGCCATCGCGACGCTGGCATTTTTCGTGCTGTCGACGCGCATGCACGAACGCTATTCGTTCGACGGCTTGCTGTTTACGATCGCCTGCATACCGTTCGCCGCTCGCTATATGTGGGGCGCGGTGGCTCTCACCGTGGTGCTGTTCGCCAACCTGCAATACTCGCTCCAGTATCTCAACGTGATGCAGAATCACATCGCCGGCGCCGATGCACAAAATTTGTGGGGCCCCGGAACGACGGTCTTTGCACTGTTGGCCGTCGGCACGTTCTTTTGGCTCGGCTACCAATTTCTGGGCGGCGAAAACCCGAGCGTTGTCGCTCCCGATATCGGAAAGGCGCCGGTCGAACGCGACGCCGGCTCGGAGCCGATCGGGCGAACGCGTGCACGCCGGTGGTTCGATCCCGGCGAGGGACTGACCGGGATGCGCGCGCCGATCGATTACATCGTGATGGGCGCACTCGGTCTCGTTAGCTTTGTGTTGTCGTTCGTCAACTATTGGTATCCGGCCGACAAAGTGTTCGACGAGATTTACTTCGCTCGCGCCGGCGAAGAGTATCTGCAAAACCTGCGCATCTACGAAAACACGCATCCGCCGCTCACCAAGCTACTGGTGACGCTGTCGATGATGCTGTTCGGCGGCATGCCGCACGGCCACGGAGTGGGCGGTTGGACGTTCTTGAACGGCCTGCTCGGCCATATGAGCAGCGGCGACAATTCGTATGGCTGGCGCTTTCTGGACGTGGTGTTCGGCGCGCTCGTCGTAATGCTGCTCTACATTTTTGCCAAACGCGTTACCGGTTCGACGGTGTTTGCCGGAATCGCGGCGCTGCTGCTGACCTGCGACGGCATGCACTTCGTGCAGTCCCGCATCGCAACACCCGAAGGCTTCGTCATCTTTTTCGCGACGCTGGCAACCTACGCATTCTATCGTTTTTGGCTGGCCTCGCAAGTCAGCGAACGCCGCCACGTGCCGGTTCCGCAGTGGGCGTTCGCAGCCGCCGCCGGCGCCTCGTTCGTCGCGGGGCTCATCGTTGCGTTCCTCGGGCACATCATCTTTGCGTTCGACACGGCGTCGACCGTGCTGGTCACGCTCTACATCGCGTGCGCGGCCTATCTCGCAATTCGTTTCTTCGCTCTCGAGCGGAAATTCGGCGCTGGCCGGGAGCAGACGTTCGCTGACGGATCCTACGCGTTGACCGACAAAGGCGAAACGGTCGTGTACGCACCCGACGGCGGGACGATCGACGATCGCGGCAAGATCGTTCGCGGCGCGCGCTCGAGCAATCGCGGCGGCGTGCTGACCTACGACGACAACGAATTACACATCGAATATCGCCGCGATCCGAGCGTACGTTACGCGACGCCGGCGGGTGCCGCGACCTACGCGAACGACGCGATCTCGGCCCAGACCGGAACCGAGTCGGGACGAGCGTCGACGCTATGGCTGGTGCTCTTTACCGTGGCGCTAGGCTGCCTGGTGAGCAGCAAGTGGTACGGCGTGATGGGCTTCGGCGTAAGTTTCCTGGTATTGATCGCCGTCGCGATGCAGGGCCTCGTGTGGCAACGCCGGCCACTGCTGTGGGGCAATCCGCGCGGCTTCCGTCTGGATGCGGCGTTGGTGACGATCGTGTTGATCTCGGCAACCGTGTACGCACTCGTATGGCTTCCGGATCTAGCGCGTCACTCGCCCGATCCGAACGAGGTGCATAGTCTCAACGACGTCGTCTACCGGCAGTACTCGATGTTCGAGTATCACGATAAACTCGTCGCGACCCATCCGTACTCGTCGAAATGGTTTGAATGGCCGCTGGATTACGTCCCGGTCGCATATTTCTATGAGGACAAGCGCCACGACCAACAAAATCCGAAAGGCTGTTGCATCGAAGAAATAACGTCGATGCCCAACCCGATGATTTTGTGGTTCGGGTTGATCTGCGTTCCGTTCGTCGCGGTGCTGGCATGGCGAGAACGCAACAAGGCTTATGCCTTGATCGTGCTGACCTACTTGCTGCAGTGGCTGCCCTGGATCAAGTCTCCGCGTATCACCTTCGCATACCATTTTTACGTCGATATTCCGCTGATCTGTCTATGTAACGCGATCGTACTCCAGCGCATCTGGCAATGGGGTTTGAAACGGCCCGAAGAACACGATAAATGGCTAGGCGGGGCTGCCGTGGCGGCCTACGTGACGATCGTGGTCGGGGCGTTTATCTATTTTTACCCGATTCTTTCGGCGCACGGGATCGCTTGGAACCAGTGGAATCAGCGCATGTGGATCGGCAAGTGGATCATCGGGCCCGGCTAGCGAAGGCGAGGAGCGACGATGTCGGGACATTCCAAGTGGCACAATATCCGCCTGAAGAAGGGTAAGGTCGACGCGCAGCGCGGCGCCCTCTTCAGTAAGCTCAGCAAAGAGATCATCCTCGCCGCCCGCAGCGGGTCGCCCGACCCCGAGGCCAACTACCGCCTGAAAATGGCCGTCGAAAAGGCCCGCGAGTTCAATATGCCCCAAGACAACATCAAACGCGCGATCGTACGCGGTTCGGGGCAGTCCGGCGAACGCGAAATCGAGGAGCTGCGCTATGAGGGTTACGGCCCACACGGCGTGGCGGTCGTAGTCGATGCGGCAACCGACAATCGCAATCGTACGGCCGGCGAGCTGCGTTTTCTCTTTCAGAAACAGGGCGGAATGCTGGGCGAAACCGGCAGCGTCGGTTGGATGTTCGAAGCCGTCGGCGTTCTCGAAGTGCAGTCGGGCGGCAAATCGGAAGATGCATTTACCGACGCATGTTTGGTCGATGGCGTCGAGGATCTCGAGTACGATGCCGACGTGTCGACGGTGTATACCGATCCAACGATGTTAGCCGGCGTTCGCGATTCGTTGACGAACGGCGGTATGCGGATCGTCGACCTCTATTTAGGAGTTCGAGCCAAAACCAAAGTAGCGTTAGATGGAGAAGCGCTCGCGCAAGCATTAGCGTTTCTCGAAGCTCTCGACGATCACGAAGACATCCAGCGGTTCTTCAGCAATTTGGATGAAGCAAACGTGACGTTGGAGGCGTTGGCCTGAGCGAGCAGCGCGAGTCAGGCTCTAGCCTGAGCGAGCAGCGCGAGTCGACGCGCCGCTTGGGATCCCGCGACTGGATTTTCAGCGTCGTGCTGGCGATTTTCGTTGCGGTCGTGGTGTGGTTCGCCCGGCAGATTCACGATTTCTTGATTCCGCCATCGACGGCCGTCACGATCCCATCGTTCGTCGGGCAAACGCTCACCGATGCCAACGCGGAGATTGGGCGGCTCAAACTCTCGTCGTCGGTGGTCGATCACACCACCAGCGATCGCTACCCGAAGGGCGTCGTCATCATGCAACGGCCGTCGGCCGGCGATCAGGCCCGCGAAGGGCGCCAGATTTCGTTCGTGGTTAGCGACGGAATCGTCAATCGATTGATGCCGGATCTGCGCTATCAATCGATGCGCGAAGTGCAGTTAGACCTGTCGCGCTCGCGTTTGAAAATTGGCAAGATCACGTACGCAAAAAGCGACATCGTCCCAGAAGCGCACGTGGTTTCGCAGAACCCGGTGCCGCTGACCGACGTCGACGATGGCGATTCGGTCGATCTCGTCGTCAGCCGCGGAGGCCTTTCTGCCCTGCAGGTTCCAACGTTTACAGGCTTGACGATCGACGATGCGCGCGACCTCGCAACGCGTTCCGGTATCAAACTCGGACAAATCGTTTGGACGCCGTTGGGGCCTTCCGGTCCGCCGCACGGCGCGGTCGTGCGGCAAATTCCGGCTCCAAATTCCAAGATCGCGTCGTTCGAACCGGTCTCGTTGCAGGTGAGCGCAGGGCCGTTCGAATCGGGCTACGTGTTACGTCAAGTCCGATTGCTGGTGTCGGTGCCGCCGGCCGGAAACGACGCCGCTTCGCAGCCGGTCGACTTGCGGCTAACCGTGACCGACGCAACCGGTAAATACGATTTGTTTCGCGCGTTCGCCCAGCCCGGCCAGAAACTTGACTTCAACGTTACTGCGGTTGGAACGTCGGTGGTGGACATGTACGTGAACGATCAACTCGTGGCAGAGCAACGGCTGGGAAGAGAGCCAGCAGTGGTCTACGGCAAGAAAGCGGTGACGCCGAAGCCATCGGGATCGCCGCGCGCCGTGCCGTCGAGTTCGCCGTGAGCCGGGTCCGTATCGCGCCTTCGCTCTTGTCGGCGGATTTCTCGCGCATTGCCGAGCAAATCACGTCGGTGGTCGACGCCGGCGCAGAATTTCTGCATCTCGACGTGATGGATGGCCGGTTCGTTCCGAACATCACGTGGGGGCCGAAGATCGTCGGCGACCTGCGTAAACTCAGCACCGCGGTGTTCGACGCCCATTTGATGATCGTCGAACCGGAGCGGTACGTGGACGATTTTCGCGCGGCCGGTTGCGATCGCATCACGTTCCATTTGGAAGCGACCTGGCACGCACAGCGTCTGCTGACGCACATCCGGTCGTTGGGTGCTAAGGCGGGCATTTCGCTCTGTCCGCAAACGCCGGTCGCGATGCTCGAAGACATCGTCGACGATTGCGACACGGTGCTCATCATGAGCGTTAATCCGGGCTTTTCGGGACAGTCGTTCATTCCGCGATCGCTGGAAAAAATTCGCCAGGCGCGCGAACTCATCGATCGCCGCGGGTCGGCGGCGTTGATCGAAGTCGATGGCGGCGTCGGACGCTCGAACGTTCGCGAAGTCGCCGAAGCGGGAGCGGACGCGATCGTCATGGGATCGGCCGTGTTCGATGCGCCCGATCCGGGCGCCGAAGTGCGCTACCTCCGCTCGCTGTTGCCGTGACGGCGCTCGAACGCCCGGCGCAATTGCGCGCGGTGCGTGAGGACGACATCGTTGGCGCGATCGCAACGTTGCTCGGAGGCGGACGCATCCGCGCCGTTCGAATCGGCATCGGCGACGACGCGGCCGTTTGGCAGCCGTCGCGTTCGCATCGCAGCGTGATAACGACCGACATGCTGGTCGAAGGCGTGCATTTCGCACAACATTTGATGTCGTTGAACGACGCCGGCTGGCGGTCGATGTCGGCCAACGTTAGCGACGTCGCTGCGATGGGTGCGCGTCCGGTTCTGGCGACGGTCGCTCTGGGCGTTCCCGAGACGGCCGGAGTGGACGACGTGCTGGAGCTGTACGATGGATTGTCTCAGGCGGCGCGTGCCGCTACGATCGCGATCGTTGGCGGCGACTTGTCGCGCGCTCCGGTGTGGACCGTCGCGATCGCCGCGACCGGCGAGGTGCGTCCATCGAATTTGAAAACCCGCGGCGGCGGCGGACCGGGATGCGTGTTGTGCGTTACCGGCGCGCTGGGCGCCGCACGCGCCGGACTCGATGCAGCCCGCGGAGCGGTCGCGCTTTCCGATGCGCAAGCCAAGCGCGCGCTCGATGCGTTCCGGCGGCCGCAAGCACGCGTGGCCGAGGGCCGATTCTTTGGCGCCGATCGGGCCGTGGCGGCCATGATGGACCTGTCGGACGGGCTCTCGACCGACGTCGCGCGTTTGGCGCGTGCATCCGGCTGCGGCGCGAACATCGAGGACGTTCCCGTCGATCCGTCCGCTCGGACAGCGGCCGAGAGCCTACAAGTCGACCCGCGGCGCTACGCGCTGGCGGGCGGGGAAGAGTTCGAGCTGTTGCTGGCGGTTCGCGCACGAGCGTATCGCCGGCTGGCGGAGCGTTTCGAAAGGCGGTTCGGCCGGGCGCTGCACCGCATTGGAACGCTTCGTGACGATCCGTCGGTCGAGTTCGAGGGCGCGCCGCTGTCCGCTGACGGTTGGGACCATTTCGCGAACGTGACGGCGTGACCGAGATACGAATCGGCCCCGAAGATGGCGCGCACGTGGCGATCGTCGCCGGCGGCTATGCGACACCGCAGGTTGCGGCACCGCATGGTCTGGATGTACTGGAGTGTGCGGCGCGCGTCCGGGCGGGCCCGATGCGTGGCGACTTCGACCTGCGTATTCGCGAACGCGATCTGCGCGCGTTACGAATTTATCTGTCGCGGATTAACTCCGGCAACGGGCCGCAGGCGTCGTTTTCATTGGCGGGTGGATTGTTTACGCTCTCGTTCGCGCCGACCCGGCGGGGACCGGTTTTGTGCGCCGCGCTCATCAAGAGCATCGAGGCGTCACACGCGCGCTTGGAATTCATGATAACCCTCGAGCCGCGCGATATCACCCACGCGTTGGGCGGCTTTGAGGGATTCCCGGCTGAGGAAGAAGCCGATTAGGCTTTGCGCGTCACGCGGCGCGAACGCAGACACGACGTGCACACTTTGACGGTGCGATGCGTGCCCTGCTCGTCGACTTTGACCGACTGTAAATTCGGCAGCCAGCGGCGACGCGTCTTATTCATGGCGTGACTGACGTTATTACCGGCCATGGGGCCTTTGCCGCAGACTTCACAACGCTTTGCCATGGAAGAGATTCCTTTATCGGTTCGATGAGATAAATGTCGTAACAGTCGGAGCGACGGGCGCTCGAGCACAACCTCCGGATGGTATCACGCCCGGGCGCGCCGAGCAAGGATTCTTTTCCGGCCTCCGAAAGACGGCCCGCCGTGGACGTAACCGCCTTAGACGGCCGCGGGTTCGCAAAGTTCCTGGCCGCGGGTGCCTACTTCCTCAGGAAATACCGGCCGGTCCTGAACGACCTCAACGTCTTTCCCGTTCCGGACGGCGACACTGGGACCAATATGTATCTCACGCTGCGCTCCGCCTCGCTGGCGGCCGGGAACGGCCGTGGTGAGCCGCTCGGCAAGGTGGCAGCGCGTGCCGCCGAGGGCAGCCTGATGGGTGCCCGCGGCAACTCCGGCGTCATTACGTCGCAGATGCTGCGCGGCTTTGCCCACCACGTGCGCAATCGCACCGAGATCGACACGTTCATGATGGCTACCGGCATGCGCGAGGGCGTGGCGGCGGCGCGCAACGCGCTGGTGCGCCCGGTCGAGGGAACGATTATTTCGGTGGCCGACGCGGCGGCCGAAGCCGCCTATCACGCCGCGCTGCACGAACCGGACTTTTACCGGCTGCTGACCTCGGTGCTGCGCACCGCAAACGAAGCGCTCGACCGGACGCCGGAGCAATTGCCGATGTTGGCCGAAGCCGGAGTGGTCGATGCCGGCGGAGCGGGTTTTGTCTATTTCCTCGAGGGCATTCTCCGCTTCTTGCCCGACGAGCGCGTGCGCGCCACCGCGTTTCCGCGGCGCCCGAGCGGACGCGGAGCGTTTACACCGTCGCAGCACGTGGGCGAGAACAAGTATTGCACCGAGTTCGTCCTCGAATCCGCGACTATCGCGCCGCTCGAACTGCGGCGCTTGCTCGAACCGCGTGGCGAATCGTTGTTAGTGGTCGGCGCGATACCCACGATCAAGGTCCACGTGCACACCGACGATCCCGAGCGCGTGCAAGAGATCGCGCGCAAACACGGCACGTTGACGCGAGTGAAAGTCGACGATATGGAACGCCAGCATACGCTGCTGGTGACCGACGAACCACCTCCAGCGCGGTCGGTCGTCGCCGTCGTCCCGGGCGAAGGCTTTGCGCGGATCGTACGAGAGCTGGGCGCCGAAGTCGTGGTGCAAGGTGTGAAAACGCCGAGCGTTCGCGACTTGCTCCTGGCGGTTAACAAGTGCTTGAGCGATGACGTGATTCTGTTCGTGAACGATGCCAACGCGGTGCTGCCGGCGCGCGAGGTTCCGAGCCTCACCGGCAAGCGCGTTCGCATCGTGCCAACCGGTGACGTCGTCGAAGGCATCGCCGGTTTGTTCGCGCTGCAATCCTCTCCCCACGGCATTCCGGACGAGCAGACGCTGACCGCCGCCTCTCGGCGCGTTTCGTCAGCGCGGGTGTTTTTCGCCGGCAAAGACTCAACCATCGAGGGCGTCAGCGTTCGCAACGGTAAGCCGGCAGGATGGTACGACGGCGGTCTGATCGCGGCCGACTCGGTCGCTGAGGTGGCGTTGGAAACGTTGGCCCGTATGGGAGCGGCTCGCGGTGGGCTGGTGACCCTCTACTACGGCAACGCGCAGCGCGAAAAAGACGCGCGAAAATTGGCCGCCGAAGTGCAGGCAACATTTCCGGACGCGAGTGTCGAATACTACTACGGCGGTATGAAGCACGCCGAATATTGGTTGTCGCTGGATGAGTAAGCGTCCGCGCATCGCGGTCGACGCGATGGGGGGCGACCATGCCCCCGAAGAGATCGTTGCCGGTGCCGTCATGGCGGCCGTCGAGGCGGGCGCCGACATTCTGGTCGTCGGCGACGAGGAACGCGTGCGGCCGCTTCTGCAGGGTCCGGGCGCCGATCTCATTCAAGTCGTCCACGCCCCGGAATCCGTTCCTATGGATCAGCACGCGTCGGCTGCGCTGCGTTCGGCAGAACGCACGTCGCTGGGTGTCGCGGTGGATCTGGTCAAACGCGGGGAGGCCGACGCCGTAGTATCGGCCGGAAACAGCGGCGCATTTCTGGCCATCGCTTTGATCAAATTGCGCACGATCGTCGGAATATCGCGACCGGCCATCGCGACCGTGTGGCCCGCTTTGAACGGGCCGACCGTGCTGCTGGACTCGGGAGCCAACGTCGATTGCCGGCCGGAATGGCTCGAACAGTTCGGGATCATGGGCTCGGCATACGCGCGCGCCGTCCTCAACGTCCCAAATCCGCGGGTCGCGGTATTGTCGGTCGGCGAGGAGCGCAGCAAAGGCAATCAACTCGCGCTCGAAGCGGCCAAACTGCTTGAGATGGCTCCGGTCAACTTCATCGGCAACGTCGAAGGCCGGCACTTGTTTCACAACATCGCCGATGTGATCGTCACCGACGGCTTCGTCGGCAACGTCGTGTTGAAAGTCGGCGAAGGCATGATCGGCGATCTGGCCGACGTCATGCGCGAAACGCTCCTCGGCGGCAACCTGATTACCAAACTCGGAACGGCAATGCTCGCGCCGGCATTACACGGACTGCGACAACGTTTCGATTACGATACCTACGGCGGCGCGCCGCTGCTCGGATTGCGCGGCAACTGCATCGTCGCACACGGGCGCGCCAGCCGGCGCGCGATCAAACACGCGACGATGGCGGCGGTGCAAGAAGTCGAACACGACGTCATCGGCAAGATCAGCGACATGATGGTCGCCGGACACGGGGCGCTCGAAGCCTAGCGTGGCGGTCGCGATCGTCACCGACTCAACCTCCGATATCGATCCCGCAACGGCGTCTGCCGCCGGGATCGCCGTCGTTCCGCTCTTCGTCGTCTTCGGCGATCGTAGCTACCGCGATTACGTCGACCTATCGCGCGAAGAATTTTATCGCATGTTGCAAACGCAAGCGGTGCTACCGACGACTTCTCAACCGACGTCTGCGATGTTCGAATCCGTCTTCGCGCCGGTAGCCGAAGCCGGCGACGACATCCTGTGCATCACGATCTCGTCGCAGCTTTCCGGAACGCTAAACTCCGCAAAAGCGGCGGCGGGTTCGTTTCCGCAATCGCGTATCGTTGCGTACGATTCGCAAAGCGTCGCGGGCGGTTTAGGAATGATGGTGCTGTACGCTCGAGAGTTGGCCGGCGCCGGCGCGACGATCGACGAGATCGTGGCCGCGTTGGATCGCTGGCGTGCGTCGCAGCGATTGTACGCCTTGATTGCGGACCTCTCGCACCTGCAGCGTACCGGGCGCATCGGACGCGCACGCGCAGCGTTGGGTACGCTCATGAAAGTCGTCCCGGTGCTTGCGCTTAAAGAAGGTTCGATCGTCGCCGAAGCGCAGGTGCGCACGTTCGCACGTGCTCGCGAGACCGCACTCGACCTCATGATGGGCGCCGTTTCAAATCCCAACGAAGCGCGCTTCGCGATCGTCCATGTCGGCGCGCCGGAACTGGCCGAATCGGTCGTGGCGCAGCTACGCGAACGGTTGAATGGCGTGACGCCGGCCAAACTCGACGTCTGGGAAGCCGGTCCGGTTATTGCGACGCATGGTGGCCTAGGCGCGCTGGGCTACTGCGTCGCGCAACCGTAAGGCCCGGCATGCCGGGCGTCTACGTACACCTACCGTTCTGTCCGTATCTTTGCCCGTATTGCGATTTTGCGAAGTGGCCGTGGCGGGCGACGCGCGCTCGCCGCTACCTCGACGCGCTGTATCGCGAGATCGACCGCGCGCCGGCCGAACGCGCGACGACGCTATTTCTGGGCGGCGGAACGCCGAACGCGTATGCAGCCGATGATGTCGTCGAACTCCTACACCGGCTGACGCAGCGCTTCGGTCCGTTCGGCGAAGCCTCGATCGAAGTCAATCCCGAACTCGTCGTCGAGGGAGATTTCGAGGCCTATCATTCGGCCGGTATCACGCGCGTGTCGATCGGAGTCCAGTCCTTCGAGGCGGGCGAGATCGCGACGCTCGGGCGCAAGCACGATGTTAACGATGTCGTGCAGGCAGTGCGGCAGGCGCGCGATGCCCGAATCGAAAGCGTTTCCCTGGACTTGATGTTCGCCGTGCCCGGTCAGTCGCCCGAAAGTTGGCGACGATCGTTGCGAGCGGGGATCGCAACCGGCGTCGACCACGTATCGTGTTACGGGCTGACGGTCGAAGCGGGAACGCCGTTCGAACGTTGGTTGGAACGCGAACCCAGAGCGTTTTTCGACGACACCGCGGAGGCGGAATTGTATCAAATCGCGATCGACGAGCTAGCGGTCGCCGGATTCGAGCACTACGAGATCAGCAACTTCGCCCGGCCCGGCCACCGCTGCGCCCACAATCAGAACTATTGGGCCAACGGCGGGTATCTAGGACTGGGAGTCGGGGCGGCGTCCTATCGCGGGGGCGTGCGCCGGACGGCGACGCGCTCGTTCGATGAATACGTCGAAGCGTTGGAACGAGACGGAGAAGTGCCGGCCGACAGCGAGTGCCTTACCGGTTTCCGCCGCGCCGGCGAGGCCATCATGTTGGCCCTGCGGACTTCCGATGGCGTGGCGTTCGAGGATTTCCGACGACGCTATGGGGTAGACGTAGAGCGACACTACGCCTCGATCCTGACCCGCTACGCGGGCGACGGCCTGCTCGAGCGGGCCGCCGGCGGCATGCGGTTAACGGAGCGGGGACGGTTTTTGGCAAACGAAGTCTGTGGAGCGTTCGTAACATTCGACTGACGATGACACTACCCGGGACGCTGCTGCGAGCGGCGTTCATCGTAGCCTTTGGAGTGACCGGCTTTTTGCTGGGTCGCGAGGTCTACGAGCATATACTGGCGCCGCACTTCGCCAACGAGGGCCTGCAACTGACGCTACTGATCGGTTCGCCAGTCGTCGGTGCGGTGCTCGGTGCTCTCCTGGCGCCGTTCGCTCACAGCCTGTTCGAGGGCGAGCTGGAATCGGCCGAGCGCGCCATGGACCGTTTTTCACCGGCCGAAATCGCCGGCGGTGCGGGGGGCTTGATCGTCGGCTTGATCGTCGCGTTTTTGATCAAGAGCATCGTCTTCGAAATCGTTTCGGGCATGGGAAAATCCGGCACCTACATCGCGATCGTACTGTATCTCATCGTAACGATTTTCGCGGCCTATTTGGGCACGCGGATCGGGGCGAAGATTCGCATCGTCCCGGTGCCTCCGGTGCCGGTGGCTACGGCATCGGACGTCGCGCCCAAGCTGGTGGACACGTCGTCGATCGTCGACGGACGGATCGTCGAGATCGTCGAGGCCGGTTTTTTAGATGGGCGATTGATCGTGCCGCGCTTCGTGGTGCGCGAGTTGCAAGCCATCTCAGATTCGGTCGACGCGCTCAAACGTGCGCGCGGCCGGCGCGGATTCGATGTGTTGACCCGGTTGCAAGAAATCGCAGCGGTCGAAATTTCGGAACGCGATTACGACGATATGGGCGCGGGCAACGTCGATGCGCGATTGGTGCGTCTGGCGCAAGAGCTCAACGCGAAACTGATTACCAACGATTACAATCTCAACCGGATGGCGCGCGTTGAAGGCATCGGTTCGCTCAACGTCAACGAGCTGGCCGAAGCGGTAAAGCCGGTCGTGCTTCCGGGTGAAGAAATGCACGTCGCAGTGATCCGCGAGGGGAAAGAGCCGCATCAAGGCGTCGGCTACCTCGAAGACGGCACGATGATCGTAGTCGAACACGGACGCCGATTGATCGGCGAAGAGGTCGACGTGATCGTGACGAGCGTATTGCAAACCGTCGCCGGACGAATGATCTTCGCGCGCGCCAAACGAGACGGGGGCTACGAATCGAAGCGTCCGTAGCGCGTTGGGCGGCGGTCGTCGTTGCTGCCGGAAGCGGAACGCGTTTTGGTACGCCCAAGCAATTTTGGGATCTCGCCGGCTTGCCGATGGCGGGCTGGTCGATCGAAACGTTTGCCGGCATGCCTGAGGTCGGAGCCCTCGTCGTCGCCACCGAACCCGTGTGGCTCGACCGAATGCGAGAACTCTGCAATCGGATCGCCGCAGACCGCGACGTGCGCATCGTTGCGGGGGGAGCCACTCGCCAGCAAAGCGTGTATCGCGCCCTGGCAGCCGTACCCGCGAACTGCGACGGCGTCTTCGTCCACGACGGAGCCCGCCCACTGATTCGTGCGGAAGACGTGCGCGCCGGCATGCAGATGGTGCGACCCGGCCGCGGAGCCCTGTTGGCGGCTCCGGTGGTCGACACGGTCAAGGTGGTCGACGAAAACGGCCGCATCGTGCAAACGCTGGATCGCGAACAATTGCGGGCGGCCCAAACGCCGCAGTTTGCGTGGAGCGACGATTTGCGACGCGCCCACCAACACGCGCTCGAAAACGAATTGCAGGCAACCGACGACGCGATGCTGCTCGAAGCGATCGGGCTCGACGTCTTCGCCGTTGTGGCGAGTGACGAAAACTTCAAGGTCACGGTGCCGGCCGACGCGTCGCGCGCCGCAGCCGTGCTGTCGGAGCGTCGCCGCTCGTGCGATTAACGCGCGCCGGACACGGTTTCGATGCCCACCCGCTGGTCGAAGGACGCGCGTTGATGCTGGGCGGCGTCCACGTTCCGTTCGAACGCGGTGCGCTCGGACATTCGGACGCCGACGTGCTGGCGCACGCGATCTCGGATGCGCTGCTCGGCGCGGCGTGCCTCGGCGACCTCGGCGGAACGTTTCCGGCCGGTGACGAGCGTTGGAAAGATGCCGACTCGATGTTGATGCTGCAATCGTGCGCGCAGACGTTGCGCAAGGCCGGCTTCGACCCAGTGAACGTGGACGCGACGGTGGTCGTCGATCGTCCGAAGCTCGCGCCGTTCGTCGCCCAGATGCGCGCCAACGTCGCTTCGCGCATCGGCTTGGCCATCGACGACGTGAGCATAAAAGCAAAAAGCAGCGAAGGCCTGGGCTACACCGGGGACGGCAGCGGCATTTGTGCCTACGCGGTCGCTTCCGTTTTGGCTCCGGATCGTTCGATATGAATCTATCCGCCGAAGATCTGACGGCAGCGATGCAGCGTTGGGGCGTTCTCGAAGAATCGGTACCCGATGCGGCGCGCCGCTGGATCGATTCGTTCCTCGTTGCATACGGAGACGGTTTGACGACGGCAGAACAAGCACGTCCTGCGGTAGAAGCGCTGCGTGCCGAAGCGTGTATGATTCCGGCGCTCGAACTCGAGCGGTTGCGCTCCCGCGACGTGCTATTTTTTCTGGATTCGGTCGGTCAGTACGTCGATCATCAGCCGGAATTACGCGATCTGCCCCTAGAGCACGACTTGGCGGCGATCGCCGACGAGTTCGGCTTGTCCTTGGCGGACGCGCGATCGACCGTACGCATGGCGCTGACGGGAACGACCGACGGACCGCCGCTGGAACTGCTGTTTCCGTTGCTCGGGCACGACCGAATCCTGATGCGGGTCGGCGCGGTCAATTCCAAGCTGCTACATGGGCGCGGCCTCAAGCCGATCGAGCGAGGGCCGGATGGCGCGCCGTTCGCGCCGATCCGAGGGCGGGGTGCGCCTTCGGACGCAGACCGGAATCCAGCCGTTGACGGGCCGGGTTAGACTAAATCGAGTATGTCGCAGATTTGGGACACGCTGCGAGGCGACTTGGAAGCTCCACTCATGCGCGATCCGGCGGCCCGCGGGCCGCTCGACGTTCTGTTGTCGTATCCGGGGTTCCATGCCGTCGTAGCTCATCGTTTCATCTATAGGATACGAAGCGTTCCGGTGTTGCCGCGCTTCCTCTCGCAAATCGTCCGCTTTCTGACCGGCGTCGAGATCCATCCGAGCGCGAAGATCGGACACGGCGTTTTTATCGATCACGGCATGGGCGTCGTGATCGGCGAGACCGCCGAGATCGGCGAGGGCTGCACGATCTATCAGGGCGTCACGTTGGGCGGTACGAGTCTCACACACGGGAAGCGCCATCCGACCTTAGGGCGCAATGTCGTGGTCGGCGTCAACGCTGCAGTGCTGGGCGCGATCGTTCTAGGTGACAACGTAAAAGTCGGCGGCGGATCGATCGTCGTCAAAGACGTGCCGGCGAATGCAACCGTCGTGGGCGTCCCGGCGCGCATCGTCGCACAAGATGGCAAGCCCGTGCGAGTTGTTTCGGACCGGCCGCGAGTGGAAATGCCGGACGTGACGATGGACGCGATTTCGCGACTGCAACGCACCGTCGAAACGCTCGAACGGCGGATCGACGAGCTCGAAGGAAACGAACGCTCGGATGAAGCTTGGAGCTGGGTAATCTGAAACTCTATAATTCACGGACGCGAACGGTCGAAACGTTCGCGCCGCTCCGCGACGGCCAAGCCCGGATCTACGTTTGCGGTCTCACGCCGTCGGCGCGGGCACACCTTGGACACGCGCGCTCGTTTCTTTTTTTCGATCTGTTGCGGCGGTATCTAACCCATCGCGGGTACGCGGTGACGTACGTGCAAAACGTCACCGACATCGACGATCGAAGCATCGCCGAAGGCAACGCAAACGGCGAAGATTATCACGCAATCATCGATCGCAACTACGCCGATTTTAAAGCGTCGATGCGCAAGCTGGGCGTGATGGAGTTCGATCAGGAGCCGTATGCGACGCACTACATCGCCGAGATCCAAGCGGCGATCGAAGGGTTGATCGCGGCGAATCACGCTTACGTTGCGCGCGACGGAATCTATTACCGGGTGTCGTCGTTCGCACGCTACGGGGCGCTTTCGAATCGCAACATCGGCGAGCTCGAGTCCGGCGCACGCGTCGAAGTCGACGAAGCAAAAGACGATCCGCTCGATTTCGCGCTATGGAAATTTGCCAAGCCGCGCGAGCCCAAATGGCCGTTCGCGCCGTACGGCGACGGACGTCCCGGATGGCACATCGAGTGCTCGGCGATGTCGCGGGCGTTGCTGGACCCGGAAGGGCTGGGATTCGACATTCACGGCGGCGGAGCCGATTTGATTTTTCCGCATCACGAGAACGAGATCGCGCAGAGCGAACCGTTAATGCCGCATCCGCCGATGGCCAATATGTGGCTCCACGGCGGGCTGTTATTGTTCGAAAACAAGAAAATGTCGAAGTCGCTAGGCAACTACGAACCGCTATCGGACTTGCTCGAACGGCACGATCCGCTGGCCATCCGGTTATCGTTGTTGCAAACCAGTTACTCGAAGGTCAAGAACTTTACCGAAGAGTCCGTCGGTGCGGCGGCCGTGACGTTGCGCCAAGTGAAGAAGGCCTATCGTTTGCTAATGGCCGCGGGCAAACCGGAACCGACGGATCTGCATGCGACCGGCTACGTGCAGCGCGTCGAGGCCGAACTCGACGAAGACATGAACACGTCCGCGGCGCTGGCGGTAATCTTGGACTTTGCCTCCAATGCCGAAGCGACCGCAGCCAGAGCCGGTTCGGCGTCGACCGCCTATGAGTTCGCCTATCTGTTGACGCTGATCGGTCTCGCACCCGACGATCGCTGGCTCAACGAAGCGCCGATCGAACTGCCGTCGGATTTGATCGACCGACTTCCATCCGACCTCTTGGCGCTCGTCGATGGGGCGTCGCGCCAGGCTGCGGTCGAGCGCATCGTTGTATTACGAAGCCGAGCGCGGGCGGATAAGAACTGGGCGGAGTCGGATCGACTGCGCGACGTGCTCGCGATGTGCGGCGTCGTGCTCAAAGATTCGAAGGACGGAACGACGTGGACCGCCGCGGGATAAACCGGCGCCGCCTTCCCCGGCCGCCGTTCGACCTGGACGACGCGCTGTACGGGATTCATACCGTCGCCGAGGCGCTGGCCGCCGGCGAACGCCTCCGCGAGCTGCACGTGGCCGAAGACCGGCGACGGGATCCGGCCGTGCGCGATCTTTTAGCCCGAGCGGCCGAGGAGGACCTCGAGGTCGCGTTCGAACCGCGCGAGTTCTTTACGCGCATCCCGTTTCGCGCCCACCAAGGCGTTGTGGCGCTGGCGGAGCCGTTCGCCTACGCAACGCTCGACCAAGTGCTGGCGCAGCGTAAGCGAGACGAGCCGTCGTTGTTCGTCGTGCTGGATCACCTGACCGACCCGCATAACGTCGGGGCGATTCTGCGAACGGCGGAGTGTGCCGGGGCGAATGCGATGATTTTGCCCGACCGGCGGTCGGCCAGCATCAATGCGACCGTGCGCAAAGCCGCCGCCGGCGCAGCCGCCCGGGTCCCCGTCGCCCGAGTCGGCAATCTAGCGGTTGCCGTTCGGACCCTCAAGAAGGCCGGCATCTGGGTGGTGGGAGCCGACGCCGGCGCGCCCACCGCCATGAACGAGGGTGATCTGGATCGCGATTTGGCGATCGTCGTGGGCGCCGAGGGCGACGGCCTCTCGCAGTTGGTCCGCCGGGAGTGCGATTATTTGCTGCGGATCCCGATGAAAGGCAAGCTTGGGTCGCTTAATGCGTCGGTTGCGACCGGTATCTTGCTGTTCGAGACCCTGCGCCAGCGGCGACAGGCGGTACGAGCGACATAGTTGACGATGGAGGGGGGGCCTCCTATACTATCCTTTGACACGATCCCCGGAAGGTAGACAAATAAACATGGCAATGACCCAGCCCGTTTCGGATGGACTGGACTATCACGAGCGCGTCGACGAGGACCTCGTCGCGATCGCCAAAACGGGCGACAACCTCGCGATGGAATATTTACTGAACAAGTATAAAAATTTCGTCCGTATAAAGGCCAAGAGCTATTTTTTGATCGGTGCAGACCGCGAAGACATCATTCAGGAAGGCATGATCGGCCTGTACAAGGCCGTGCGCGATTTCAAAGCCGACAAGCTTTCGAGTTTCCGCGCGTTCGCCGAACTGTGCATCACGCGACAAATTATTACCGCGATCAAAACCGCGACCCGTCAGAAACACATTCCGCTCAATCAGTACATCTCGCTGAACAAGCCGATCTACGATGAGGACAGCGAACGCACGCTACTCGACGTCATGGCGTCGCAGAAGACGTCGGATCCCGAAGAGTTGGTCGTCACGCAAGAAGTGTCCGACGACATTCGCCAGCGTATCCGGCAGAATCTATCGGAGCTCGAATCGCAAGTGCTCGAATCGTATCTGGAAGGCAAAAGCTACCAGGAGATGGCGCGCGATCTGGGACGCCACGTGAAGTCGATCGATAATGCGTTGCAGCGCGTTAAGCGCAAGATCGAAAAAAATCTCGCCGAATTCGAATTTCAGTAACGATGAAATAGCTCGTATGTCACGGTCGTTGTAACGAAACGTCTCCAATATGCTGGAGACGTTTTTCGTTAGCCGACGGCCGGATTCGAACCGGCGATGCCTTTCGGACGTGATTACAAATCACGCGCCTTCAACCGCTCAGCCACGTCGGCGTACGGCCGCCGTCTTCACACTTGTGGGGAGCGACCCCTACCGAACGACGGTCCAATCGATCAAGCGATACTCTTCGCCGGTCGCCGTTACGGTCATAACACCATCGCCGAAACGGTCGGCATCGATTGCAGCGACACGCGATCGAGCGTCGGTGAGAACGGCTTGCACGCGGCGCTCGCCTCGCGCTCCGGGCGTTGCTGAATCCGTCCACACATCGAAGCGGTAACCGCCGCTCATCGACGCCGCCGGAACACGCAGCGCTGCCAGCCGGCCGTTGCGGAAGACGGCCTCCGCGGCCATTTTAAACGTGCCGCTCAACGTGCCGCCGGTGAGTGCGTATGCCGGATGGGCGATCGGGCAGGTGGGTTGCAGCGTTCCTCCAGCGATCGATAACGATCCGATCGGCCCGACGTACAGCCTGCCGATTTGACTCGACGAAACGACGGTCCGGCCACGCAAGGGTGAGATGACCCGTTGTGCGGTTTGATCCATCGATGCGCTTTGCCAGCCGAACGTTGCATCGAGCGATGGAATTCCGGCAGCGTCGTAGCCGGCGGATGCATCGCACCGTCTCGGGGAGCCGCGTAATGCGATTTCCTCGGATCCCGACACGGACTGTAGCCGGCTTCCCACGGTTAAGCGGGTCGACGTCGTCAAGATGAATCCGTCGCTTGCGATCGGCTGTCCGGTCGGAGCGAAAATGGCGTTGGTGATCACGGTAACGCTATCGCGCAGCGCGACTGGAGCGATCGTATCGCGAGCGTAGATCCAGGTCGATCGATCGATGGTCTCGCTGTCGCCGGACGCGTTACGCCGCACGTACACGCTGACGCGCGCCGGGTTGGTACAACGACGGTCGTAATATTGCGCGACTTCCTGCGAGTCAGGATCTCCACTGCGATCGGGTACGAACGACTCGACGCCGTCGTGGCAGACATCGTTCGGAACGGCAGCCGTTGCGGGCAGCGGCCAGAAGCCGTCGCCGTCGGAGAGGCTGCGTAACGGAGCGCCGAAGGCATTCGCGGCATTGAGCGCGATGGCCGTGACGTCGGAATCGGTCGTGCTGTGCGCCACGATTGCGGCTGCGTCGCCGACCGTTTCGTCGCCGGGAGCGGCTTGCAAGGCTTGCATAGGAAAATGGTGCCCGGTGCACGCGCCAAACGCGAGCACCGCACTCAGTGCGATCAACCGACACCGGGCTAGTATCCGCACTTCTCCTTGCGTACGTCGACGTACGTCCGTATTGCGCGTCGTGTGCCGACTGCCTCGCGACACGGGTGAGATGTTGGTGAGAGCACGGGTTTTTTCGTTCTTTCGAGGACTCCGGTCGCGCAATAGCGTAGCCTGGTGAGCGATTCGTGGGTAGGTGGCCGAGTGGTTAATGGCGCCAGGCTGTAAACTTGGTGTGCGAAAGCGCTACGCTGGTTCGAATCCAGCCCTGCCCACCATGATACCGCGGGCGTTGCATAGTGGTAATGCCCTTGCCTTCCAAGCAAGAGTCGCGGGTTCGATTCCCGCCGCCCGCTCCAACACCGCCGTTGTAGCTCAGTGGTAGAGCACCCCCTTGGTAAGGGGGAGGTCACGAGTTCAATCCTCGTCAACGGCTCCATTTAACCGTCGAGGATCTCGCATGCAGCTATCACGCAAGCGCCTATTCGCTACAGCCGCGTCATTTGGCGTCGCGACCGCCGCCGCGAGCATCGTCCGAGCGACCGCCGCTCCTGCAGCCGTCGCGCCGGCAATGGCCGCGCCGCCGGCAGCATTGATCGGCGCGTGGGCGCTCGAGACGTTCGTGATCGACGAACCAGGCGGGACGCAGAAACCGCGATTCGGTCCAAATCCGGTTGGCTATCTGATCTACACGGCCGACGGGCGTATGTCGGCCACGCTCATGGGCGTCCATCGGGCCGCGCTGCCGGCGCCGGACGGATCGTCGTCGAGCCGTCAGGACATCACCGAATCGCTCGCCAACTTTCTGTCGTACGCCGGCCGGTTCGAAATACGTGGCGATCGCGTCTTTCATCACGTCGAAGTTAGCGTCTTTACAAACTTGGTGGGGACGACGCTCGAGCGCCAGTTTACGCTAACCGGCAACACGCTGACGATTCGTACGCTACCGCCCGAGATTTGGGGCAGTTCGAACCGTTTGGTGTGGCGTAAAGCCTGACGCGATAAGCGTTACTGCTTGACGACGCTCACGGCCGAACCGATTCCCTCGTCGAGGCCGGTGCTAATGATAAACAAGGGGTTCCCGCCGGCCGGGTACGCGAACACGCCGGTCCCAGCAACGATATATTTACCTTTTACCGTTGCTTGAGGAACGTCGCAATAGCCCGACGCGCACGCGAGTACGGTCGAACCGGTCACGTTTCCGTTGGCCTTAACGTGGTAGAAGGTCGGGCCGGTGAACGTGCCTTGGTCGCCGATGGCCAGGCTCTTGGTTTTGTTCGCCCAGGCGACGGTGCCCGGGAAGCCGATCGTTGCGCCATTCAGCGTGACGATTTTGAACGTACCATTTGCGTATGAGCTGATGGCCGCGTCGAACGAGTTGTCGAAACCGCTGTAATAGAGCTTTCCCGTGCTGCCGTAGTAGGCGATCGAGAAAACCTCGAACATGTTCGGATCCGTAAACTGCCGCGGGCTACCCGAAGCATTTTTGTAAAGGCTGATACCGCCGGCGTTGTCGCTCGTGCTAATGATGTTCGAAACGGCGAGCGTACCGGAAGCCGGATCGACGCCGCAGCCGACAGGGAACTCACCCGGATCCGACAGCGCTTGCATGAACGTGCCGTTGCCGGCGTACTCGTCGATGGTGCTTTTATTCGTGTTCGTAACGAACACGTCGCCGGCTTTGTCCGAGCACATGCCCTGGGGTTCCGAGAGACCCTCGGGAGGCGGGGGAGCCGTGCCGATGTAGGTGCCGGACGGAAAGGTGTAGATCTGAATGTCGTTAACGCCGGAGTCGCTAAGCCACAACGTCTTGACGTTTGCCGCGATCTTGCCGTGAAGCGGATGCGTGCGCAGTTGTGTATTGCTCTCGCGGCGCGGGAACTTCGGGTTAAGGACCGACGTTGTAAATACATGGCCGTGATGCGTTATTCCGGTTGCACCAACTGCCGAATTCGCACCGGGAGCGAGTTGCGAGGCCGCGCCGCTACTGCAACCTGAGAGAAGCGCGGACGCCGCCGCGATGCTCAGTACGTTCTTTGCCGATTGTGCTGGATGCATATGTCAATTTTCTACTCTTAAGACGGAGCTTACCGCCGAACCAATCGGCTGGCCAAAGCCGGTGACGGTAACGAGAGCGTCGCCCCCGGCGGGGTACGGAAAGACACTGGCGACGACCGATTCGGCATCCGGAGCGATGAGGTACTTACCGTTCACCGTCGGTTGTACGACGTCGCAGTAGCCCGAGGAGCACGACAGTCGGGTGATGCCGATCACTTTGCCGTTGGCCCTCACCTGCAAGAAGGCCGGGCCGTTCGGCGCGTCCTGGTCGCCGATCAACAGGCTCTTCGTCTTGTATGCCCACGCGACCGCTCCCGCGAAGCCAAGCGTGTAGCCCTCCAGTATGAACGGCTTGAAGTTACCCTTCACGTACGAGCTAATCTCCGGAAAAAACGAGTTATTGAAGCCGCTGTAGTAAAGCTTTCCCGTGCTACCGTAATAGGCGATGAAGAACACTTCGAACATGTTCGGATCGGTCAGCTGCTGCGGTTTACCCGAAGCGTTTTTGTACAGGCTGATACCGCCGGCGTTGTCGCTGGTGCTGATGATGTTCGAAACGGCGAGCGTACCGGACGAGGGATCGACTGCGCAGCCGGCCGGGTACTCACCCGGGTCCGACAGTGCTTGCATGAACGTGCCGTTTCCAGCGTACTCGTCGATCGTGCTGTTTTCCGTGTTGGCAACGAACACGTTGCCGTTTTTCTCCGAGCACATGCCTTGCGGTTCCGCGAAACCTTCCGGCGGCTGCGGAGCTGAGCCGAGATAGGTGCCGGAGGGATAGGAGTACACCTGAACTACGTTGTCCCCGGCATCGCTGATCCAGAACGTCTTGGTTCTGGCGTCGATCTTTCCGTGAAGAGGGTGCGACTTCGAGAGGTCGCTCTTACGGATCGCGACCTTCGGGTCGAGGATCGAGGTCGTAAGGACGTGGCCGTTATGCATAACCCCGGTCGCGCCAACCGCTGAATTAGCACGCGGAGCGAGTTGCGAAGTTGCGCCGCTGCTGCAACCTGCAAGAAGTGCGGCCGCCGCCGCGATGCTCAGAACGTGCTTTGCCGATTGTGAATCCATGTGTTAGTTCTCGACCGAGCTGACGGCCGAGCCGATCGGCTGGCCAAAACCGGTGACGGTAACGAGGGGGGCGCCGCCGGCCGGGTACGGGTACACCGCTGCATCGAGCGACTCAGCGTCAGGAGCGACGATATACTTGCCCTGCACCGTCAATTGCACGACGTCGCAGTAGCCAGACTTACACGAAAGCTTTGTTTTGCCGATTACTTTGCGGTTAGCTCTAACCTGCAGGTAGGACGTGTCCTGGCCGCCGATGAGCAGGCTCTTGGTCGCGCTCGCCCAGGCGACGTTGCCGTGGGCGATCGATGTTGTGTTTCCTATGAAGACTTTGAACTTACCATTTATGTATGAGTCGATAATTGCGTGGAACGAGTTGTTCGAGGAGCCGCTGTAATAGAGTTTTCCAGTTTTGCCGTAATAGGCGATGGAGACTACTTCGAACATGTTCGGATCGATTAACTGCTGAGGGCTACCCGAGGCGTTTTTGTACAGGCTGATGCCGCCGGCGTTGTCGCTGGTGCTGATGAGGTTCGAAACGGCGAGCGTACCGGACGAGGGATCGACTGCGCAGCCGGCGGGGTACTCACCCGGGTCCGACGGTGCTTTCGCGAACGTACCGTTGGCGGCGTACTCGTCGATCGTGCTGTTTACCGTGTTGGCAACGAACACGTTGCCGTTCTTGTCCGAGCACATGCCTTGCGGTTCCGAGAAACCTTCCGGCGGCTGCGGAGCTGAGCCGAGATAGGTGCCGGAGGGAAAAGTGAAGATCTGGACGGCGTCGTCCCCGGCATCGCTGATCCAGAACGTCTTGGTTCTGGCGTCGATCTTTCCGTGAAGAGGGTGCGACTTCGAGATATCGCTCTTGCGGAGCGCGACCTTCGGGTCGAGGATCGAGGTTGAAACAACGCGGCCGTTATGCAGGATGCCGGTCGCGCCGTCCGCCGAATTCGCTCCCGGAGCGAGTTGCGGGGTTGCGCCGTTGCTGCAACCCGCCAGAAGCGCGGCCGCGGCCGCGATGCTCAAAACCTGTTGTGCCGATCGCGCTACATACATGGGCTATCTCTCATGGGCTATCTCTTTGGGCCTGCCTGCTCTCGGCCATGCAACCGGAAGTGCCGCCGAGGTGCCATCCGGCACGGCCTGGCGTGCATCCCGAAGCGCGCCCCTCGCGGTTTAAGCAGTGTATGATTGAAAAAACCGAACAGCAGTGGCGCGAAGAGCTCGGACCCGAGCGTTATCACGTTCTCCGCGAGGGCGGCACCGAGGCGCCCAATAGCGGCAGTCTTCTGCGCGTCAACGACGAGGGAACCTACATGTGCGGCGCCTGCGGTCAGGCGTTATTCAAGTCGGATTCGAAGTTCGAGTCGCATTGCGGATGGCCCAGTTTCACGCATCCCGGAGAACTCGAGAACGTTCGGCTGCTCAACGACGACAGCCACGGAATGCACCGCACCGAAGTCCGCTGTAAAGCCTGCGATTCGCATCTTGGGCATGTGTTCGACGATGGTCCGGGACCGCGTGGAACCCGCTATTGCATCAACTCGTTATCGCTCAAGTTCCAGCCCGGCGAGGCGTCCGGGACCGCTTAATCAGCACGTCGGTTTCGGCCGGCTTGGACGACGCGACCTCGATGGTGATGTGCCAGTTGCCGCGCGCGTATTCGAACTCCGCGGCCTTGCCGTCGCCGGTAGCGGCCGACATCGTTTGCGATCCGGTCGGCAGGCGTTTGCGGTAGAACGCAACGACTCGGTCGTACGCATCCGTCGTCTGAAATGCGGCGACCGACCGGCCCTCCTTAGTCGTGAAGCTTCCGCCGGCGTCGGCTTGGGCGCCGGGATACACGGGCACGCCGAGGACTACGTCGACGGAGGGTGTCGTTACGGCAGCCACGGTGTGACGCGCGCAGGCTGCCAGACAGGCTGCGACCATCAGCAACCCGACGCGGTTACGGAGACTATGACGGTTTCCGCGCAGTTTCCCGACGAGCAAGGCAATTCGGGGGAGTTTCAGCGTCAAGACGATGCGTTCCGAGGCTGGGTCCGCGCCGATCCGGCCTCCGAATTCCCGGCAGAATCCGGAAGGTACCATCTATACGTGTCGTTGGCGTGCCCGTGGGCACACCGGACGATCATCGTTCGAACGTTGAAGCGGCTCGAAGATGTGATTGGCATGACGATTGTGGATCCGATTCGCGACGAACGTGGGTGGCGCTTCTTCGAACCGGATCCGGTCAACGAATGGCACTTCTTGAGCCAAGCGTACACCTCGAGCGATCCGTCGTACGCGGGCCGCGTGACCGTGCCGGTCTTGTGGGACACGAAGACGCACCGAATCGTCAGCAACTCGGACGACGACATCATGCGCATGTTCGAGACGGAGTTCGACGCATTTGGCGACTCTGGATTGAATCTGTATCCCGCATCGATGCGCGACGAGATCGACCGCTTGAACGACGTGCTGTACGCGACGGTGAACAACGGCGTTTACCGGGCGGGCTTCGCGACTTCGCAACGCGCGTACGAACGCGCGGCATATCGCGTGTTCGAAACGCTCGATGCCATGGATGCCCGCTTGGCCGAACGCCGGTATTTGCTGGGCGACCAACCGCTCGAATGCGACTGGCGCTTTTTCGTAACGCTGGTGCGATTCGATGCGGTATATTTCGGCCATTTCAAATGCAATTTGCGACGGATCGTCGACTTTCCAAATCTCAGCGGCTACGTGCGCGATTTGTACCAAATCGACGGCGTCGCCGAAACCGTTAACCTCGACCACATCAAACGGCACTACTATGCGACGCACGAGCAGATCAACCCGACGCGCATCGTGCCGATCGGGCCGCTGCTCGATTTCGCCGCGCCGCATGGACGGGAGCGCCTTAACACGATTCGCAACGGTTGAACGTTTCTCAGGCAAGATTACGGCGCGGCATCCTACAATGCGCCCATGAGATACCTCTTGCTGGCGCTGACGCTGACGCTTACCATCGCACCGGTGGCCGTTACCGCAGCCGATACTCCCCCGAGCCCGCCCCCGTCCGGAACCTCCTCGCATGCTTGGAAACACGGTAGCTTCGGTGCGTTTATGCAACAGGAGATGCAGTTGCGGCGGCAGTTCCGCTCGCACGCATTGTCCGCGTTATCGACCGATCATCGCAACGCCATCGCCGGAATTATCGGCACGATGGCGGTTTCGGCCAGTCCCGACCCGCGCGCAGCTGCCGCGCAAATCGACGGGGTGTTGAATCAGTCCGAACGCCAGGCAATCCTGTCGGCGCGCGATTCGTTCAAGCAACAAAGCCTCGCTTTGCATCAACAAATGCAGTCGCAAATGGCACAACAAATGCCGGGCGCGCAGAGCTCACCGCGACCGATGCGCACTCCCGGGCCCAGCCGGAACGACCCGGGTAGCATCCTGCTGATGGCGCTCGCTCCCGAATCGGGAATGGGAATGATGCACGGCGGCGGCGGTCCGCACGGCTGGCCGGGTGGTCCTCCGCAAGGTGCTCCGCCGCCTGACGGCGCTGCACCGAACGGCCCCCCGCCGAACGGCGCGCCGCCCGACGGCGGTCCCCCTCCCCCTCAGCCGTAAGCGGCTTCGGAAAACACTCGCGCCAGCGCTTCGATGCCTTGCCGGTCGGCTTCACTAAAACGGCCGACCGACGGGCTATCGATGTCGAGTACTCCGCCGACGCGGTCGCCATCGTAGAAGGGCACGACGATTTCGGAACGCGACGCCGAGTCGCACGCGATGTGATCGGAGAACGCGCGCACATCGTCGACGACCAACGTGCGACGTTGGGAGGCCGCCGCTCCACAGACGCCGCGTCCCGCCGCTAGCCGCGAACACGCAGGCTTTCCGCCGAACGGCCCGAGCACCAGCGTGCCGTCGTCGTGCATGAAGTAAAAGCCCGCCCAATTGATATCCGGAAGTTCGTCGTACACGAACGCGGCAATATTGGCCGCATTGGCGACGATGTCGCGCTCGCCTTCGAGCAGCGCACGCGCTTGACGTTCGAGCAGTTCGTAGGCCGCCGGCTCGCGTTCGGGCAGCGAACGCAGCGCGCCGACGATACGTCCGGCGCGGTTGCGCAACTCGGGCTCCGCAAACGATTGCAACGCCCGTAGGGGTGCATCGCCTGCAATCTGCGTTCGCCGTAGCAGTGCCATCGTCGCGGCCGGCACCGCTCGCCCGTTGCCGTCGACAACTTTTAGCACCGCTCCGACGCGCGCGCGCAATGCGGCCAAACCGTGCACGCCTTCCGCGCCGGACTTCGCCGTCACGTCGCCCTTTGCAACGCGCATCAGGTCGGTATCGAATTCGGCGGTTCCTCCGACGTATTCGGGATGCGCCATCATTGCGTCGCGCACGGTTTTCAGCGCTTGCGCGTCTTGCGGATCGATGCGTTGTAGCGTGGCGAGGCGCGCAAAGGCGGTGGCGGCAACCGTGAGCGGTACCGCAAAAACCGGGATTCCGCAACCATCGACGCCCATCGTCATCGCAGACGTGTCGATGCCGCATATGCGCGCGCAGAACGACAAGATCGCGCGTTGGGCGGGATGATCGCGCTCCAAATACGTTTCGATCGGCGTTTGCATCGCTAGACACAGCCCGAGAATGCCGGCGTGTTTGCCCGAACAATTGTTGTGAATGGCGGTCGGAGACGCGCCCGAGCGTAACAACGCGTGCGCCGACGCTTCGTCGTAGGGAAGATGCGGGCCGCACTGCAATGCCGTTTCCGGCAGGTTCATCTTGTGGAGCATGGAGCGAACGGCGTCGATGTGGAACGGCTCGCCGTTATGCGAACCGGCGACGATCGCGATCTCACGTTGATCGAGGCCGAATTGCTGGGCCACGCCGGCGCGCACGATCGCCGCGGCGATGAACGGCTTGGCGGACGAGCGCAGGAAAACCGGGACGTCCACCGCTCCGACGGCGTCGAGAATGTGGCCCTCATCGTCGGCAACGCACGAAGCGACGCGATGGACCGATTCGATGCCGTCACCACGCACTACGGCGATTGCCGGCGCACCGTCGAGAAGAACCGTCACTGCGACAGCGTCCAATGCCCGACGTTCCAAAACGCTCCGGAAAACGACGTCGTCTGCCCGTGCAATCGATCGGTAAACGCGCCGATTTGCCGCCGCTGATACAGCATTGCGATTGGAAGTTCGCGATATAGCGCTCGCTGTAGCGCGGCATAGATCGTCTTGCGGGCGGTCTGGTCGTAGGTGCGGCGGCCGGCGGAGAGCAGCGCGTCGATTGCGGGATCGCAGATCCGGGATTTGTTGTAGCCGTTGGGCGGCACGTGGTCGCACGCGAACTGGTCGGTCGTGTCCGGATCGTCACCGTTCAAGAAGGGGTAGAGCGCCATTTGAAAATGACCGCCGTATACCGGTCCTCCCATACCCGCCGGAGCGACGAACTGCGTCACGTTGAACTGTTTGATCGACACCCGCACGCCGATGGCGCGCTCTTCCGCCGCGACCGTATTGCCGATGATTTGATCGCCGGGCGTTTGCGCTTGGATAATCAACTGAATGTCGAGTGGATGACCGTCTTTCCCGCGCACACCCGACGGGCCGGTGCGCCAGCCGGCGGCGTCCAGCAGTTTGGATGCATCGCTCGGGTCGTATGGTACGTTGGGATAGGCATGCGGGTCGTAGGCCCACATGAACAACCCTCGAGCGGCATCGCGGCTGGAATACGCGCCGCGGTAGGTTTTTGACACCAGAGATGGGATGTCGAGCGCTTCCGCTAAGGCGTGCCGCACGCGCGGGTCGGCGGTTGCCGGATCGGCGGTATTAAAGATGATCGCACCGACGCCGTTAATCGGATAGCTCGAGATGTACGTGTGCGGGAGCTGCTGCAACTGTGGGAAATTACCGAGGTCCTGGTCGTCGAAATAGCCGTCGATTTCGCCGGTCTGCAGCAGGCTAATGGCCGTATTGGCGTCGGCTACGAAGCGCAGCGTGATGCGATCGATGCGCGGCTTGCCCTGCCAATAGAACGGATTCGAGCGAAGTTCCAAACGGTCGCCGTGAAGCCATCGCATCACGACGTACGGGCCCGAGCCGATCGGCGTAAGCGAAAACGTGTCGTGATTGAAGTTGGCTTCGTTCTGTAACACGTGGCGCGGTAAAATTGGAAAGCCTTGCGGCGCGAGAACCAAGGTGGTCAGCGGCGCGAAGGGCGATCGCAAGTGGAGAACCAGCGTGGTGGGATTCGGCGCCTCGGCAGAGGTTATGCGGTCGTATCCATACCTCGACTGAGCGTTGTTGGCGGGATTTTGGATGGCATGAATCGACCAAACGCAATCGTCCGCGGTGAGCGGCTTGCCGTCGGAAAATCGCAGTCCGGGACGGAGGTGGTACGTGATGGTCAATCCGTCGCGGCTAATGCCGCCGTTGCGAAGCGTCGGCGGTTCGATGGCCGCATCGCCGATCATCCGAGAGTGGTCGTCGAACTTTACCAAATATTGGAAAATCAGCAGACCGAGTTCCATCGACGACGTGCCGTTTTCGAGTGCGGGGTTGAGCGACATCGGCTCGTGCTGTTGCGCGATGACGAGCTCTGCGCGCGTGTAATGCGAATCGTGGCGCGAGCACGCCGCGAGCCCCAGGCAGATCAGCAGAAGCGCGATCGCTCGTTTCACAGATCGTACGGATCCCGGCTATACATCGTTGCGGATGCATTCACTCGAACTTCGGACCACGGGTCCGACGTCGTCTTGGCTGCGAGGTTAAAGGTTTCGAAGTTGCGTCGCACGTGCGAGACTTCGACGCGGTAGACGAACGGCACGCCGCTCCGTATCTTTGCGCTGCCCGGCGCCCGCACGAGATACGCACCGCGCCCGCCGGTCGCATTGATCAGCGTGGCAACGCCGCGGGCATCGACGACGACCGCACTAGCCTGATCGATTCCCAACGCATAGATCGTCGCCGCCCCCGGCATCAGCCCGTCGGTCGCGATACGTGCGAGAAAGACCACGGTGCGTCCGAAGCGATTGCGTACGGCAAAATGCGTGTCGGTCATCGTGTCGCGCAGCGGCGGCCACGAAAACAAGCCGGTGGTGAAGCTGATGCGCGGTTCGAACGGATTGGCGACGGCATCGGCTGTATGCACGTCGGCGTTGAGGCGGTCACCGGCGACCGCATCGAACACCACCGCGCCTTGAATCGCCAAGCCGGCGCTGCCGCCGCCGACGATGCCGCCGCGCGCATAGACCCGTTTGACGGCCGCAATGAGTGCACTGCCCTTCCACACGACGTAATGTGCTTGATCGCCGCCGGCGAAGAAGACGGCGTCGGCGCCGTCGACGATCTTCGCGGCCCGATCCAGATCGGCGCGCGCCGCGCAGGGCGGAATCAGTACCGTTTGCACCGATGCGAAGCGCCCGTCGCTATAAAAGAACGGGTCGTATTCGTTGGCCGATGCCGCGCGCAGCACTACTACGTTACCGGCTCTACCGGCGTCCGTTCCGGCGATCGTGCGCCGCATCCACGCAAAGACGGCCTCCGGAGCTTCTTCGGCGCCGCCGCCCGCTAATACGAGTCCCGGCCCGTGCAGTCGAGGCGTACGCACGTACGTCCCCACTCGCGGATAAACGGTCATCGCACACGGCGAGGCCGCGGGAGCTTGTGCTTGTGCCGCCGGAGCGCCTAGAAAACCGAGAACGCCTGCGACGATCGCCGGCACCGTCAAACGAACGGCGCTCACGGCGCGAGATACCGGTCGAACCACCCTAACCACCTTTCATATGCATCGGCTAACCGCACCGGACCGTTGGGAAGATGCCCGCGACTGGGATAGGCATAAAACGTTACCGGCACGCCGCTGTCGCGCAACGCGTGATACCACTCGTATTGCTCGACGATTGGAACGCGCACGTCGTACACGTTGCCGAGCATCAGCAATGGCGTGCGAACGTTCTTAAAAAACGAGATGGGAGACTGCGCTTGCCACGCGGCGAGCCGATCCCCGACGAACGGCGAATCCGAGAAAGAGGCCCGGTCGGCGTCGATATCGTCGGCGATCGTGTAGTCGACTACCAGATCGTTGACCGCCGCGCCGGTGACCGCGCATTTCCAAATGGGATAGTGCGAGATCATCCACGACGTCATCTGTCCTCCGTACGACCAACCCGAAACGGCAAGCTTCGATGCGTCGACGATTCCGAGGCGTTCCACAGCGGCGATCCCTTCCATCACGTCACGACCCGGCCCAACGCTGGCGTCATTGAAGATCGCCCGTTCGAACGCATTGCCCATGTTGGTGCTACCGCGGTAGTTGGGCGCGAAAACCAGATAGCCGCGCGCGGCGGCGCTTTGATAGAACGGTTCGAACGCCGCCAGCGACGTTTCGGCCGGGCCGCCGTGGATGCGCAACACGAGCGGGTATGTGCGGCCGGGCCGATAGTCCGGCGGATATGTCAAGACGCCGGCTTCTTGGAAACCGTCGCTCGACGTCCACCGTACCGTGGTGGCGCGGCCCAAGTTCCGTTGTGCGAGCGTATCGTTGAAGTGCGTGATTCGTTCGGGGCTCGAGGCACCCGGTGGCAACACATACAACTCATCCGGAAGGCTTGCAGTCTTGCCGGTAAAAGCAATCGTTCCGTCCCGTGCGACGCTTTGTGCCGAGTCGATCGATGCATCGACGATGTCGCCCAGCGGTAATTTACGTGGCGTGCCGCGTTCGTCGAGCGCATACAGCGGACCAGACGTTACGTCGTACACCTTGAGCAGCATCCCGCGCCCGTCGGGATACCACGCGGCGGTATCGACGTGCCGGTCGAGCTGGGACGACGCGTCGCCTTCGTGCGTCGAAAGGTCGACGGTCCGCACCGTCGTGGCAGAAGCCGGATCCCCGTCTCGCGGAAAGAGATACAACAAGCGTTGGCCGGCGGGCGACCACTCGACTTGGTCCTCGTGCGCGTCGTGCGCCGTTAGCGCGCGCGAAACGCCGCTCTTTAGGTCGAGGGCGTAGGCGGCGGAGCGGTCGGATATGCCGTGGATCGCGTTGGGCACGCGCAGATACGCAAGCTCCGCGCCGTCCGGCGACCACGACAGGGTCGAGTTGGCGACGCTCCACGTTCCTTCGGTCAGGCGCCGTTCGCCGCCGCGCACTTGCGCCAGCCAAAGATGGCGCGGTTGCGGACGCGCGGTCGCGAGATAGTCGTTGTCGGTCACTTCAAATGCATCGGCATAGGCTGCCGCGCCGGTGCGCTGCGGCACGGGGTCGGAGCGCACGAATGCGATCGATCGTCCATTCGGCCGCCAAGCGAACGTGACGACACCGGTCGAACCCGCGGTGATGCGCCGTTCGGTGCCGTCGAGCCCGAAGATGTAGAGTTGGTCGCTACCGTTCGCATCGCCGGCGATCGCGGCGATCGAACGTCCGTCGGGCGACCATGCCGGCCCCGAAACGGAGTCGTGTCGCGTCGCCAAGCGCAACGACGTACGAGTCGTTCGATCGTAGACCCAGAGTTCATCGCGGTAGTCGTTGCGTTCGAGCACCGCGCGGGATGCCACGAATGCGACGTGCCGTCCATCGGCCGCGATCGCCGATTGCGTTACGTCGACGATTCGTGCGATGTCGGGCACCGAAAAGTTCGCTGCCGCACGCACGCCCAACGGGAGGGCAACCAGGACCGAACAGGCGGCGACGCAGCGGCGGAGCACGGTGAAGCTCTAGATCTTCAGCTGCAGTTGGAAGTACAGATTGATCGGTAGCGGATAGTTGAACGAGTTGTTGTCGCCGTACGACGGGATGAACGGCTGCGAGAAATACGGATTGAATGCGACGCCGTTGGCCGCCTTGTCGTTCGGGCCCGTGCCGTTGTAGAAGTTGCTATCGTAGAAGATGTTGGGCGAGTAGCCGCAGACGGTGGAGCTGGGCGCGTACTGCCGGCTCCAGGTCGTGCTCGATCCGCCGAAACATTCGTTGACTAAATTCGCGATCGTCACGTTGCCCGCAACGCGCGGCGAGAAATCGTAGTGCAGTTGCAGCCCCATGTTGAACTGCCACGGCTGCGTGAACTGGCCGAACGAATCGAACGTGCCCGTCGTGGGATTCGGAATGTACAGCGAGCCGCTGGGCGTCGCGGCCAATCCGCACGAGGTGTAGTCGGGTGCGTGTGGGTTGACGCCGTGAATGCCGATGCTGCTCTGGGTCGCCGTACACGTGCGCGGGTCGAGTCCTTGGACGTCGGACGGCGCTCCGTAGGCGGCCCCCTGGTTGAGCGTCATGGCAGGCGTAATGGAGAAACGATCGTGTTTATAGTTGAGCACGAGCGCGAAGACGTTCGGAGACGTGTACGGATAATCGAGTCCGGTAACGT
The DNA here is from genome assembly GCA_036490475.1 of Candidatus Tumulicola sp. NCBI lineage: Bacteria > Bacillati > Vulcanimicrobiota > Vulcanimicrobiia > Vulcanimicrobiales > Vulcanimicrobiaceae > Candidatus Tumulicola > Candidatus Tumulicola sp. The sequence continues at coordinate 449,389 of DASXDT010000005.1, read as the reverse complement.
ACCAGGCGCTAGGATCGAGCAGCGGCTGCGGCGCCATATTGTAGTACGGGTTAGCGATCGCGTTGTTGTGACAGTTCGGCGCGGGACGTCCGCTGCGATTGTCGCGGTAACACGGAGCGCCGCCGCCGGCTTTGGTCAACGCGTTGTATTCCTGAATGTATTGATTGTACGGCGAGACGGCGTTCACGCCGATGCCCTGAAAGTCGTTCCACTTCTCCTTGGTGTAGAGGTACGTGTAGGAGAAGATGCCGGCTAAACCGTTCTTCGAAAAATCACCTTTGGCCAGTTGAAACTCGACGCCGTAGCTAATCTGCGTCCCCGCATTGAGCGCCGGCGACGCCAGCAGCGTCGGAATATAGATGTTTTCATCGAGCTGCTGCGTCGCGAAGCGATAGTACGGCGTTACTTTTACCGAGGTGTCGGTCCCGTGAAAATGATGCTCGTACGAGAAGTCGTAGTTGTTAGAAAACTGCGCCTGCGCGTTGTGAAACGGCGTCGTGAAGCCGTACGGCAAGAAGCCGAGGATCTCGGATGCGAGATTCTCTTCCAAGCTGTCGTACTGCACTTCGTAGTTTTGCGGCTCTTGTGCGTAGCGTCCGGCCGACGCGCGCAACACCGTGTCTGGGTTGACCGTGTAGGTGAGGCCGATCCGCGGCTGCCAATAGTTTTGTACGTAGGTCGATGGGTATTGGTTCGAAAGCAGCAAGTGGCCGTTCTTGCCATCGGGGTGAACCGTCTGCACCGGCGTACCGCTCGACTTGTCAATTGGGCAGACGAACCCGACGTACGGTTCGATGATGGAGTCGTTCTGCGGTGCTTCCGGCTTGAGAACCGGTTCGAACGTCAGCGGATTGTAGCAAAACTCGCGTTGCGCGGCCGCAAACCAGAAGTTCTTGCCGGGCGTATCGGTGTTATCGAGTGTGAACTGATCGTCGGCATATTTGAGGGCGAGGCTGATGTCGAGCTTATCGTTCGGGCGAAATTCATCCGATATGGAGGCATCGACGAACTGCGGGACGACTTGATTGAGCTCGCCCTGATTGCCGGTGTAGGTGAGCTGAAACAGCGCGCCCGCCTTGCAGGCAGGAGAACTCGCGCCAACGTTTCCGGTGGCGCACGGGTTGCCGTTCCAGTTGCCTCTTCCGGACGGATCTTCGAACGTGCCTTGCGTGATCGGTGCGTTACACGGCGCCACCTCGCCTTTGCTGAAATGCTCCTTGCCGACGTTGCCATTTTCGAAGGCGAAACACTCCGAACCGTTGGTGAAGTTGCTCACTTGTTGGCTCGCCGTATTTAAGTAGTTATCGTTGTTCAAGCGCAACGTCGTCGAAGTGATATAGTTGAGGTTCGCGCTCAATAGGTTCGTTGCGTTGATCTGGTCGCCAAGGTCGGCTTGAATGCCGCGCGTGTGCCCGTCGACTTCGTAGTCGTAGTTCGTGGCGCCGTAACCGCTGCCGATACCGCGACGGCTCGCGCCGCTGCGATTCGTATCGGAATAGAACGAGTAGCCGAAGACCCGAAGATAGGCGTTGCTTCCGAAATTCTTCTGATACTGTAGTTTGAAAATGTTGGCGGTGTCCCACCGGCCGTCGCGATAATCGTTGGGTAACAGCGCGTAGTCGCCATCCCCAATATTACAAGCATTCGGGACGCCGCTGACGTTCGCGCAGCGGTCGGTCGGCGAGCCCGGAAAGAGGTAGGCGATCTGTTGCGTCTTTGCCGGCGCAAGGAACTGCGTGCCACCTGGAAAGGTGTAATAGTCCGGCCAATGCGGCGGTGCGCAATGCGAGAAATCGCACTGCTGCAGCAGTCCTTGGGCGAGGGGCAAGCCACCGTCGTCGACGCCACTATAATATTGCCGAAACTGCGCCGAGGAGGTGTACAAAACTTGCACGTCGTCGCGGCCGGCGTCGTTGTGATGCGGGATACCGAAGTGCATGTTCGCGACGATCTCGCGGCCCGCGATGTAGGAAACTTCGCTATAGTTGGAGCCGAACGCTGAGAAGCAGCCCGGATCGTCGCTCAGAAACTTGGCCGCCGGGTTGGTGTACGACGCATTCGTATTGCACGTCGGGTATACCGCCGGATAAAAATCCAGCTCGGTCGTGAGATTGCTTGGGCCGGCGCCGTACGGAAAATCGCTCATGAGGTCGCCGCCGTTGTACTGCGTGAGATAGCGAAAATCTTGATTGTAACCGCTAGCCCCGACATAGTACGAGAAGAGACGATCGGGCGTCGCGCCGCCGGTTTCGAACGAAACGTCGTGATAGAACGTCGGTGAGCCGACCGATCCCGAAACGTTGGCGTAGCCGGGAAACGTACCGGTCTTGACGACCTGGTTGATAAACCCGGCCAAGCCGGTAGCGTTGGCGCTCGCTCCGCCTCCGCCGGCATAAATCTGCAGCTCTTGTTGGCCGAGCGTGGAGGCCGAATGCGCGGGATAGTTGTCGAACGAGCGATTGACCGGAACGCCGTCGTATTCGTAGCCGATTTGGTCGTAGTAACCGCCGCGAATGTAGACCGTCTGGTTGACGCCCATTTGGCCGTTGGGCACGTAGGCGCCCGGCATGGCGGCGATCGCCGAGTACACGTTGTTCAGTCCGCCGCCGCCGCCGATCGGTGCTGCCGCTTTGGTGACCGCCGGATTGACCGAATACACGTCGGTGATCGTTCCCGGCCGCACTTCGCTCAAGGACGAGCGCGATTGAACCGTAGCGATCGTTTTTAGGCTCTTGTTGAGTTTGAACGACAGCGTTTGCGCTTGATCGGCAAAGATGCTCAGGCCGCTGGCCGAGAGCGGTTCGAAGCCGGTGTGGTCGATCGTTATGACGTACGTGTCGGGTGCCAGAGAGAGGAAGATGAACCGGCCGCTGGCGTCGGTGTGGGTCGAGGCCACCTGGGACGGGCTCGTCATCCGCACGACGGCACCGGCGATGGGTTCGTCGTTAGCAGACGAGACGACGCTCCCCGCTAAACTGCCGGTCGTACCGGCATTGACGGGAACGCACAGTACCCAAGAAACGGCAATCACCGCGGCAATCCAACGGCGCGCCACCAAACATAGCTTGACCATCGTGCTCCTCCTCCGGTCTTGCGCGAATTATACGGAGAGCGGCGGCCGAACGCTATCCCGGGATTCCGCTATTGCGGTGGCAGTCTCCCCACGCGAGCTGCCAAAGCCGCGCGCGAACGCAGGCCCAAACGCGCGAAAATGCTCGACAGATGATGTTCGACGGTGTGCTCGCTGATATTCAGCCGTTGGGCGATGACGCGATTGGTGACTCCTTCGGCCACGAGTTCGGCGATCTGGCGCTGCCGCGGGCTCAGACTATCGGCCCGGGACTTGCTCTCGTCGCACGCGACCGGTGCCAATCGGTCGGCGTCGCGGACATCGCCCATCGCTACATACGCTGCATACGCGCTACCCGCGTTTCCGGCCATCTCGAGCGCGCGGGCCCGCGCTAGGTTCCAGCCGAGACGTCCGAACTGCGCCGCCGCCGACGAAGCGCTACGGGCCGCGCGAGGCGAACCGCTCGGCTCGACGGCGGCATGCAGCATGAGGCGGCACGCACGCAGTACCGCCGGCCTCGTCCAGCTCCGCTGCAGCGCGGCGCCGGCCCAGTCGCGCTCGACCTGGCCGCCGTTCGCGATGACGTGCAGCACCAGGGCGACGCAACGGTGCGGCGTTCCGATCGTCTCGATGGCTGCGATCGTATCCCGCACGATCCGGCGCGCTTCCTCGAGCGCGCCCTGGGCGGAGCGTAATTCTGCGAACGCGGCGCCGACGGCGGAGATACGTTGCACCTCGCCCGAACGGCGCGCAAGCTCGAGCGCTTCGTCACGGGCGCAGGCGTCGAGAAGGCGGCGGTCGTTTAGCAGCAACGCCAGCGGAATTCCGACAGCCGCTGCCTTGGTGCGAAACGTCGCGGTCGTGACGCCACTTTCGATCGCTTCCCACGCAACCGTGCGCGCTCGACGCAGGTCGCCCGACAGCGTTAAGGTCTGCGCAAAATTGAGCGCCGAGTAGGCGATTCGCCACGGCATGCTTGTGCGCCGAGCCTCGGCCAGAGCGATCTCATGGCGCCGGATCGCCGCTGGGATCGCGCCGAGTTCGGCCGCGACCAACGCGCAGTTGTTCTCGATCTGGACGATCGCTTCGCTATTGCGGCCGGCTTGCGCCAGGCGGGACGCGGTCGCACAGTCGAGCAACGCCGTTGCCGAGTTCCCGAGCGCGGCGCCGGCTTCGGCGCGTATCTCATAAAAACTGGCGTTGGCCGGAATCTCGAGCGACCCACCGAGCCCGTGCGCCGCTTGCAACTCAACATGCGCGGTGGCGGCGTCGCCCAACGTGATTGCAAAGCGCGCCAGCGACAGATGTGCCTCTAGTGCTTCGGCCGGACGCTGCAGAGGCGCGAGGCGCTCGACTGCCGTGCGCGCCGCTGCCATGCTTTCGTCCGTGCGCGCATCCACCCAATGTTGATCGGCCGTCCGCAGAAGCGCGCGCGCTGCGGCGACGTAATCGCCTGCCGCTTCCCATTCCTGGCGTCCGCGATCGAACCATGAGGCCGGCTCCTCACCACAGCCCTCGATGTACAGCAATGTGCCGAAGCGTTCGAACGCTGCCGCGCGTTCTTCGCCCGCCGGATATTCCCATTGTAAGGCACTCGCGTAGAAGCCGATCGCGTCGCGATACGCATACACGTTCCAGGCGGATTCTCCGGCGCGTTCGTTATACGCGCGCGCCTTATCGGCAACGCGCGCCTTCGACCAATGGTAGGCGAGGGCGGCCACGTTCGACGGATCGGATGCTTCGAGCGCTGCCGCGATGCGCGCGTGCAACGGAGCGGCCAAACCGACCACCAGTCGATCGGCCAACGCTTGACGGATCAACGCATGCCGAAATCGGAAACCGTTCGGGTTAACGGAATCGGTCACCACGACATGCGCCTCGACGGCTCGTTGCAACGTCTCCAGCGCTGTCTCGATCGTGACGCCCGCGATGTTGGCGACGAAAGCGGCGTCGAACTCGCGACCGACGATCGCCGCTCGAACCAACAACGAGCGGTCGCGTTCTGAGAGCGGGGCAAAGCGTTGGCTGAGCACGGCGTCGACCGACACCGGCGAATCCGTGGCGAGATTCAAGCGCCCGTCTTCGGCGATGTTCGAAAGCTCTTCGGCAAAAAGCGGATTGCCTTCGGAGAGCCGCTCGATCTGTCCGACGACGCCGGCATTCGGCAAACGATGCGCGAGACGCGCCGTTACTAAACAACGAATCTCGTTGCGCGAAAGGCCGCGCAAGCGAATCGTCGCCACGCGGCTGCGCGTCGCGTGCAAACGAAATGCCGCGAGGCCGGCGTTGGTCGCCGCGTCTTCGGTGCGCATCGACACCAATACCAACACGCGCGCTTCGCCGAGTCCGTGCATTAAATACGACAGCAATTCGAGCGTACCGGAGTCGGCCCACTGAACGTCCTCGACCACGGCGACGAGCGGCTTTTTTTGCGCGACGCGTTGTAGGATGCCGGCGCTGGCGGCTAAGAAAGCGGCTTTATCCTCAATGTCGCCGCGATCCCGATGCGGATCGAAGGCGCGTGCGGCGGCGCGTTGGTCGACCGCCGAGAGCATCGCGAAAAACGGGAGATACGGGCTTCGGACTTGCTCGCTGCACCAACCGCGTGCTACCGTCGCGCCATCGCCCAACGCGGCAGTGAACTCATCGATCAAACGCGATTTGCCGATGCCGGCGTCGCCTTCCACCGGAACGAAACTTGGGCGTCCCTCGCTCGCGCGTTCGAACGCTTCTTGTAAAAAGTCGAGTTCGTCGCGGCGTCCGACGAACGTTTGCCCCGGACGGATGGCCGGAATCATTCGGGAAGGCTCCAAACCGCCCACGCGGCGAGCGCGACTGCGACGGCATCTTCGATTGCTGCAGCCGGGACCGGTCCGATCGCCTCCGCCGCGGCGCGCCGCGCGGCTAACCCCGCGAATGCGCCGCCGAGCGCGAACACGCCACCGACCAACGCGTAACCGACGCGCGATCCCGGCTTGCCAATCGCATACGCGACGCGGCCGCCCCCGAAGAGACGCGCGATCAACGGCAGCGGCGTCGTGCGGTCGGGAGCCCGCGGGGAGAGATCGGCGGCAAATTCGCCGAGCGCGCACGCCGCAGAGATGAAGGACCGAGCGCCGCGTCGCCTTGCTATGGAAAGCACGGCCCAAGCAGTCTGCGAGCGCAATCCGACCGATACACCGAGGGCGGCCGCGGCGACGAAGCGCTTCATCGCTGCGTTGTCTTACCGGAGCGCGTACGCTTGCAGCCGGGTCCAGGACCACCGAGTCCGCCCCGCGTACGTTGCTCCATCGTTCTTATCTCGTACGAATATAGGGGATTCATAATGTATTTACGCTTCGCGTTATGCGGCGTGCTGGCCGGGGCAATCTCGTTGAGCGCATGCTCGGCGAACTCTCCATCCCCAGTGCCCTTCGCCGGACAAGGGAACATTGCTTCGCCGCCGACGTCGAGCGGCTCCGGGAAAATCAAACACGTCATCATCATCGTTCAAGAGAACCGCTCGGTGAACAATTTGTTCCAGGGTTTCCCCGGTGCCGATACGGTTCCGTCCGGAAAAGACTCCACGGGACAGACGATCCAGTTGAAGCCGGTCAGCCTGGCGACGCAATACGTTATCGACCATTCCGCAGCGGCGATGTTTGCGGCGTGCAACGCGCCCAAAGGCGATCTCCCCGGAACGCATTGCCGGATGAATGGATTCAATAATGAAGAGTCGTTCGGCGGACCGGCCAACCCCGAATACGTCTACGTGCCGCATACCGATTCGAAGCCGTATTTCGACATGGCGCACGAGTGGACGCTCGGCACGCGCTTCTTTACGTCGCAACTCGACGAAAGCTTCGTCTCGCATCAGTACATCATCGCCGGACAAGCGCAGAGCAGCGTCGATCTTCCCTATGGCTATTGGGGTTGCAAAGGCGGTTCGAGCGACACCGTTAGCACGCTGACCCAAAAACGCACCTACGGACCCCAGCAGGTCGCCTGCTTCGATTATACGACGCTGGGTGACGAGCTGGATGCGGCCAAGCTTACGTGGCGTTTCTACACCAGCTCCATCACCGGCGACGATGGCGGCGGGGAGTGGTCGGCCTATCAGGCAGTCAAACATATCTACAACGGGCCGGATTGGAAAAACGACGTCATCACGCCGCAAAAGCAGTTCTTGACCGACGTCCCCAAAGGCATACTTTCAAACGTCACCTGGATCACGCCGACGTGCGTGGATTCCGATCACGTCAACTGTGGCGGCGGATTCGGACCGTCGTGGGTGACGTCGCTGGTCAACGTGGTGGGCGAGAGTAAGTTTTGGGATTCGACCGCGATCTTCGTCTTCTGGGACGACTGGGGCGGACTCTACGATCCGATTGCCCCGCCGATGGAAGATTACGATGGCTTGGGCATTCGTACCGGACTGCTCGTCATCTCGCCGTACGCCAAGAAGAACTACGTCTCGAAAGTGCAATACGAGCACGGCAGCATCTTGAAGTTTGCCGAAGACGTCTTCGGACTTCCCCGCCTATCGGCGAGCGACACGCGCGCAAACTCGCCCGCGTCTGACGCCTTCGATTTTAATCAGGCGCCGCGCAAGTTCGTTCCGATCGCCGCACCCAAGAACCGCAAGTTCTTCTTGCAGCAGATCGACGATGGACGACCGCCCGACTACGAGTAGCCCGCAGCTATTCGTTGTCGACCGCCCGCGGATCGAGCGCTTGCGTTAGAAAGTAGCTTTCATCGTGCGGAGCGCTAATCGGCACGAACGCCCGAGGCTTCTGCTTGAAATCGAAGCAGTCGGCCTCGGGCGACGTGGCGCGCGAATCGCTGGCTGCCAATCGCCCGAGACCGAACTGATCCTCGACGAAACGTAAGATGCTGCCGTGCTCGTACTGGACGTGCGACACGTAGCCTTTCTTTGCATACGGAGAAACGATCAACAAGGGCACGCGGATCCCGAGACCGTCGTAGTCGACTTTTTTGGGCGGCACGTGATCGTACCAGCCGCCGTACTCGTCCCAAAAGACGAAGATCGCGGTCGAATCCCAATACGTGCTCTCGCCGACCGCATTCACAAGCGACGTCACCCAGGATGGCCCGGTCGAGCTGCCGCAACCGGCGTGATCGGAATTCTCGCACGTTGGCGTCACCCAGCTCACGGTTCGGAGTTGGCCGTTTGCGACGTCCTTCAGGAAGCGCGTCTGCGGACGAATTACGTCGGCTTTCCAATCCGGGCCATAGCGTATGTGCTTGATGGCTTGATACGCATTCCAAATATTGCCGTCGCCGTACACGCCGGCCGTATAATAGCCCCAGCTCAACTTCGCTGCATCCAATTCGTCGCCGAGCGTCTGACTATCCATACATACCGGAATATAGTTGTTGGTGATAACGCGTTGCTGATCGATCGTGTTGACCACGTCGGTCTTACCGCCATCGCATCCCCACAGGTTCGTCGGATAATCGACGGTCGAGTTGGCTTGGCCGGCAATGATGTATTGATGCGATACGAAGCTGCTGGCGTCGAACTCCGAGGTAAACATGCGGTCACCGAAGACGTACTGTTGCGCCATATCGAAATACGGCTTCGACTCCGAATGCGGCACGTATCCGTATTGTGGATTGCCGGCCGGGCAATGTCCCGGGCCGAGGCCCTGACATTCCAGCGATTCGCGATTGAAACCGTCCATCTTACAATGCGTTCCGGGGAACGATCCCTGACCGTCGCAGGCTTGGAAGTAGGATCGCGCGCTGTGATCGATGTCCCACTCGTCGGCCAGCGACCTCGGAATCAGCTTGACCTTTTTCCCTTTGCTCGTGTAACCGTATGACTGCGTGTCGGCGCCGGGTAAACCTTGAAAGAGATTGTCGACGCTGCGATTTTCTTGAATGATAATGACGACATGCTGAATTTTACCGCTTATGCGCGGCCGGACGTTGGCTTGATACGCCTCGATCGGTGCTTGCGTTCCGGCCGACGGCAAGCCGGAGCCGGATCCCGCGCACGCGGCCAACGCCAATGCGAACGCGATGCTTGCCGGCTGCCGCGCGCGGCCGAACGATGCCTGCATGAAACCTCCGGGCGTTTCGAGGAACGATAACGACGATCTATCGAGTACGACGTAGAGGCGTAAACCCCTCAACGTTGGCGCAGGTAGCGGCCAGGCTGCCCCTTGAAGCAACCGCTCATGACGGTCGATTGGGTCCGCAGTACGATCTTCATCGCGCTTGCCACGCTAACGATCGCTCTGGCGTATCTCGTGCAGCGAAAAGAGCGCGTGCAGCCGCTGCGCACCATATGGGTTTGGCCGGTTGCGTATACGTTGCTGGCGGCACGTGCGATCCTGACCCACGGTTCGTTGGACGCACGCTCGGTTCAGTGGATGATCGTCGCCGGAGTCGTAGGCCTCGCGCTCGGCATCGCGCGCGGCTTCGCATTCGACGTGCGAACGGGCGAGAAGCCCGGTACGCTGATTTTGCGCCCGACGCTTCTCAGCGGCGGCATCTTTTTAATTGCACTGATCTATAACGAATACCAACACGTGTTTCGTTGGGGCGATCCAAGTTTAGAACGCATCGCGCGATCGCTGCTCGTATTGACCGCTGCGAACTCGATCGCCGTGAATCTCGCGCGGCTGGCTAACTGGAAACGCTCGGGACGGTGAGCGCGCAGCAGTTCCAACTGCCGGCGTTTTTCGATATCGGCGCGACGTTTATTTGGGCGATCACCGGTGCCGGTTTGGGCGTTCGCAAGGGGTACGACGTCACCGGCGTGTTCGTTATGGCATTCGTTTCGGCGTTAGGCGGCGGTCTGTTACGTGACGGCATTTTCTTGCAGCACGGCCCTCCCGAAGCCGTGCGCCAGCCAGCGTACCTATTGACCGTAGTGGTCGGCGCGATCGCTGGAGGCTGGATCGCCATACGAGCCGGCGGACGGACGCCGTCGGCACGTTTTACCGCGATGACGTCGCTGGTCGACGCGGTCGGTTTGGGCGCGTACACATGCGTCGGCGCGCAGATGTCGCTGGTAGCCGGACTCAGTTATCCGGCGGCCATCTTCATCGGTGTAGTCAATGGTTGCGGCGGCGGTCTATTGCGGGACGTGCTGGTCAACGAAATTTGGATGTTGCCCGGACAACTGCTTGCAGTGGTCGCCTTCGCCGGCGCGCTGGTGTTTTGCGGAATCGCCGGCTTGACACATGCCGGCGTCGAGACCGCGGCGTGGATCGCGATCGCGCTAACGACCGCGATCCGGTTGCTCGCAATCCGATTCGATTGGCGAACCAAAGCGCTGCTCCCGAAGACGACCAGCTCGTTACCGCCGCGCTAACCGCGCGGCTTGCCACGGCGTTATGCCGCTCCGAACCGCTGCCGAATGATGCGCGCACGAAAATCGAAAATCGCCTCGACGTCTCGCCGCACGAAGCCTTCGACGATCGTTGAGAACGGATACAACGGTAACGCGTAATCGACTGCGTCGTGCATGATGGTCGCGCCGTCACGCACTTCGAACGTGTGCCGGTGTTCCCATAGAGCGTACGGACCGCGCAACTGCACGTCGACGAACTCGTGGGGCGGCTGCCACTTTGCGATCAGCGTGATCCATCCAAATGGGACGCCGTGCAATCGCAGGCGATAGCGAATCGAACTACCCGCCGCGAGATTGCCCGATTGGGATTCTAATTCGAATCGCAGCGCAGGCGGTGTGATCGCCTCGAGATTTTCTGCACGAGCGAAGAAGGCGAACACGTCGGCGATCGGGGCGTGAATCGTCTGCCGGCGACGTAGCGTGCGGACGAGCCGGCTTTGTCGCGACGGGGCCAAGAGCGATTGAACGGCCGACTCGAGCCGTGTGTGCACCCATTCGAATCCCGCCGCTTGCGCTCGCGACGGCAACACCAACTGACTCGCCAGCAACGTCGTCGCGAACTCGCCCAGTACGAGCCGAAGAATTGGTGACGGCGCCCACGCCAAGGCGGGGCGGCGAATCGCGGCACCGATCGCTTGGGATAATCTTGCCGAGGTTGCGTAGTCGGGCGCAACCGCATTGAACGCGCCGCTCCAACCCTTTTCGATGGCGGCGAGATAGAGCGCGCAGAGATCGTCGATGTGAATCCACGGCACGAACTGACGACCGCTGCCGAGTGGCCCACCTGCGCCGTAACGGAACGGGGCGGCCATACGCGGGAGCGCGCCACCGTCGCGACCGAGCACGACCGCGGTACGAAGAATGACCGTGCGAATGCCAAGCGCGCTCGCTCGCGACGCCTCGCGTTCCCACGCAACGCAAACGGCCGCGAGAAATCCCGTACCGTGCGCGGAGCGTTCGTCCAGCGGTTCGATTCCGCGGTCGCCGTAGAAGCCCACGGCCGACGCTGCGATCAGCGCCTTTGGCGAGTGCGTCGCGCGGCCCATCGCTTCGACCAACTTGTGGGTGGTATCGACGCGCGACCGTACGATCGCATCTTTCTTGGCCGGAGTCCATCGGCCGTCGATCGGCTCGCCGGCCAGGTGGACGACCGCATCGAGGTTTTCGACGTCGGCCGGTCGCGGATCGCGCGAGATCGGCCGCACGACCCAGCCGCGAGCGTGGGCGTGCCGGCGTAGGGCGTTTCCTATGAATCCCGTCGATCCGGTCATTCCGATCAGCATCTGGCTCTGATACCCATTTATCGGCCGAGGCGTTTGCCTTGGACAAAACATGGACAAGAAGCGATCCATGAGGTCTCCATGGCTGTGAGCCGACGGAAAAAAGCGTTGGTGGTGGGTGCGGGAGTCGCCGGTTTAACGGCGGCCGCGCTACTGGCTTATTCCGGATACGAAACGACCGTTGTCGAGCGCTCGGCGTCGCCGGGCGGGCGGGCCGGCCGCATGGAGCGGGACGGATTCTCATTCGATCTCGGCCCGACGCTGCTGTTTATGCCCGATGTGTTCCGGTCGGCGTTTGCCGCGTGCGGCGCGGATTTCGACCGCGAGGTCCCGTTGGAACGCGTGTCGCCCAACTATCGATTGCACTTCGTGGACGGCCGCACGCTGACGATCGGATCGTCGCTGCCGGAAACGATCGATGCGCTGGAACGATTCGAGCCCGGAAGCTCCGGCGGTTTGCTGCATTACCTCGCGGGTTGCGCGCTCGCATACGATGTTTCACGCCGGCATCTCGTCGGCACGCGTATGCGCGGCGTCCGAAGCCTGCTCGCACCGGCAGTGCTGTCTGCACTCGTTCGGTCCGGAGCGTTTCGCTCATTGCGACGGACTGCCGAGCGCGCGTTTCGATCCGGTACTGTGGCCGCCGCGTTGTCGTTCCAAACGATGTACCTCGGTATGTCGCCATATGCGTCGCCCGAACTGTATCGCTTGCTGTTCTTCACCGAGATGGGCGAAGGCATATTCTTCCCACGCGGCGGCATCTACATGCTGGTCCGAGCGCTCGAACGTCTGGCGCTTTCGTGCGGTGCCAAAATCGAGTATTCGACGACGGTGCGCGGCGTGGTGGAGGGCGGCCGAGGCGTGCGCGCCGTCACGAGCGACCGCGGAGAGATTGCGTGCGATGTGGCGCTGTTCTCCGCCGACTTGCCCTACGTGTACGCGTCGTTGCTTAACGAACCACGGCATCGATCGACCGGGATGCGTCATACGCCTTCGGCATTGTTGATCTACGCCGCTTTGGAACGCTCGTACGACGGCGTCGCGCATCACGAGTTTTTAATGCCGGCCGACTTGCGCGCGACCTGCGATGATATCTTCGCTCGGCGGCGATTCCCGCGCGACCCGGCGATCTATTTGGCCGCGCCGTCCGCGACGGACGCGTCGATGGCGCCGGCCGGAGAAGAAGCGCTGTACGTCTTGGTGCCGGTCCCTAACGCCGACGGCGCGACGGATTGGAAGTCACAAACCGCCGAGAAGGTCGACGGAATTCTGAAAACGATCGAACGCCGTCGCTTTCCCGGCCTACGCGGGCGAATTCGCTGGATGGACGTGCGCACGCCGCAGCATTTTCTCGAAGAGTTGAACTGCTCTCGGGGTTCGGCGTTCGGGCTGTCCCACGATTTACTACAGATTGGTCCGTTGCGGCCCGACACGCGTCACCGTCGTTTACGTAACGTGTATTTTGCCGGCGCGAGCACGCGGCCCGCGACCGGATTGCCATTGGTAACGTTAAGCGCGATGCAGACGGTCGAGCGTATTTGCGAGGAGATTCCAGCATGAGCCGCGAGAGAAGCGCCGCCTACTGTCGTAGCGTCATGCGGCATCACGCCCGCAGCTTTTATTTTGCCACGAGGTTGCTGCCGCCCGCAAAACGCGACGCGATTGAAGCGCTATACGCCTTTTTCCGTTGCGTCGACGACGCTGCCGACGAAGGACATGCCTCCAACGCAACGCGGCGAGCGCGAATACAGACTTTTCGTACGGCGGTGGAATCGTTGCATGGCGGTCCGGATGCGTGCGAGGAGCCGTGGTTTGACGCGTTAGCGCGCGCATATATGCGCTACGCAATCGATCGACGGCCGTTGCTCGAACTGATCGATGGATGCGAAAGCGACCTCGGAACGGTCGACATCGCGACCATGAACGATCTCGAAACGTACGCACGCGCGGTGGCCGGAACCGTCGGGCGAAGCGTGGTTCCGATCCTCGGAGCAACCGGGGCCGATGCATTGGCGCTGGGCGAGCGATTGGGCGTCGCCATGCAACTCACCAACGTGCTGCGCGACGTCGACGACGACGAGCGACAGGGGAGAAACTATCTGCCGCTTCGCGAGTTCCCGGGCGCCGGCGGTACCGAAGCGATGCGTGCGGTCGCGGCCCACGCGCGACGGCAGTACGCCGCCGGGCGTGCGTTGGTTCGCCGCGTTCCAAACGACGGATCGCGGGCCGCGCTGCTGATGGCGGCGACGTTTTACGAGGGTATTCTCGCGCGAATCGAGCGGCGCGGGTTCGACCGAGCGGGACGGGCGTTCGTGGGTGGTGCCGCCAAGTGGGGCTTGGCTGCGAAGTGCGTCGTTAGCGCCTATACCGGCTTGGCGATCATCAAGTAAATGACCGCAAATAGCACGGCCGTTACCGTCCAGCCGACGACGTTCCACGCGACGAACAGATTGCGCGCCGGATTACCGCGGCGCGTCGAAATTAGGAGACGGATTTCGATCGGAACCAGCACCGCGATCCAGACGATGCCCGAAACGGCCACCGCGATCAGCGCCTCCCGCAGCCAACGCGTGGCCGCGACGTCGAGGTGCAATGCCTGCGCGAGCAACAATCCTGTTACGACGACCGCACTACCGAAGACGAGCGTGAAGACCGCGTCGGTAAATACAATTTCGCGCGCTGCAAATGCGGCGAGGTTGCGATCGCGGCTCGTAAACGCGCGCAACGCCCAGACGCCGGTAATCGCGAAGTTTCCGAGCCACAGCACCGCCGATGCGACGTGCAGCGTAATCAGCCACGCCATCGAGCGCGCCTTCGGTGCGCGGGCGTGAAATCCGTGGCGGTCGTCGGTGCCGGTCTGGCCGGTTTGTCTGCCGCGCTCGAACTCACGCGGCGCGGAGCCAAGGTAACCGTCCTCGAGGCGCTGTCGACGGCCGGCGGCCGCGCGCAACGTTTGCAGTATGGGGCGTATCGGTTCGACGCCGGTCCCACGCTCCTGGTTATGACCGACGTGCTGCGCGCGACCTTGGGAGAAGCCGGTTTCAAACGGCTTGGTATGCGCCGTTTAGAACCCGGTTATCGCGTGTTTTGGCCGGATGGCGAGCGGTTCGATCTGTCGTCGGATCTGGCGGAACTCTTAGCGCAGATCGCACGCTTCGAAGGTCCGTTGCACAACGCGCCGGCGCTTCGTTACCTCGCGCGGGTGCACGATTTGTACGTTCGTTCGCGTGCCAATATTCTCGACGTCGATCACACGACCGGTTCGTTCGTCCGCACGCTCCTCGCACCGGGGCGATTTTCGCCGTGGGCGGTCGGAGGGCTTCGTTCGTTCGCGCAGCGATATTTTAGGTCGTCGCACGTCGTGGATGCGTTGACTTTCCAACCGCTCTATCTCGGTACGTCGCCACGTCGGGCACCGGCACTTTACGCGATGCTTGCAGTCGAAGAAGCCGTCGGCGGTGTTTGGTATTGCGAAGGCGGCACGGCAGCCGTGGTCGACGCCTTGGTTGAAGCGTGCACCGCCGCAGGCGTGAGTTTCGAGTTCGACTCCGTGGTCAGCGAAGTGCGCACGGCCGGGCGTAGCGCGCAGGCCGTCGTCTTAAAGAACCGCACGGTCGAGGCCGACGGCGTCGTGGTGACGGCCGATCGTGAAACGGCGATAACATCGTTGTTCGGCACGTCGCGGACGAAACGGGTGAAGTACGGTCATTCCGCGATGTTGTGGTACGTGGCCGTGCGCCGTGCGGTCGCGTTACCTCATCACAGCGTGTTTCTACCGTCCGATCCATGGCGTTCGTATGCGGAGCTGGATGCCGGCGAAATACCCAAAGAGCCGCTCGTCTATGCGTGTAATCCGGCGGTCGACGATACCGGCGTGGCACCCCCGGGTTGCAGTGCGCTAACGTTGCTCGCGCCGGTTCCCAACGCGCTGGCGCTTCCGGAGTTCGATGAAGCCGCGCTCTTTGACGCGGTACTGCCGGCGATCGAACGGCAAGTGGGTGCGCTTAGGGACGATATCGAGTTCGTTCGAACCCGCGGCCCGCGTGAGTTTGCCGGCGAGTTGCGACTGGCGCACGGAGCCGCGTTCGGCCCGGATCACACGCTCGACCAAATGGGGGCGTTTCGCCCGTCGATTCGGCATCCGCGGTTCGATAACGTCGTGTTTGCCGGCAGCGGAACGCATCCGGGATCCGGCGTGCCGATGGTCTTGCTTTCGGGCCGAATGGCCGCTCGCCGGCTGATGGGCGACGCCGCATGATCGAGGCGCGCCCGTTGCGCGGATTCGATATCACATTCGGTCGCTATTTGCAATGGTTATTGCGTCGTTCGTTCCGCGGCGTCTGGGTACGCGAGGACGTCGCCGTTCCCGACGGGGGATTCGTCGCAGTCGCCAATCACGCGTCGTGGTGGGACGGCTTTCTTCCGTACGCAGTGCAACGCGCGATCGCACCCGCCGTTCCGTTCTTCGTGATGATGACCGAAGAACAGTTGCGCAGATATTGGTTCTTTCGATACGGCGGAGCGTTTTCGATCGATGCCGACTCTCCGCGCGACTGCGTTCGCTCGATCGATGTTGCGGCTCGCAGTGCGTCGGGCGGCGGTGGCGTCTGGATTTATCCGCAAGGGTGCTTGGAAAACGGCGACCCAAGGCGATTCCATCCAGGTTATCTGCACGCCGCGCGTGCGGCCGGCAAGCCGGTCGTAGCGTGCGCGGTGCGTTTAGCATTCGTCGAAGCGCAACGTCCCGATGCGTTCGTCGAATTCGCGCCGCCGATCGACGCGTGCGACAGGAATGCCGGATCGACGGTACTAGCGACTGTCCGTGCATCCTTGCAGCGGATCGATGCCGACCTCGCTGCCGGACGCGCGTTGCACGGCCGCCGGTCGCTGTATCCGGCATCGGGTGGTCCCGACGTCGTTAGCGCGCGCTTGGCGGCAATCGCCGGTAACCGCTTCGTCCGATGAAGGTGGTTACGATAACGGCGTGGGTGGGCGCGATCGTCGCGATCGCCGGTTTGGCAGTGGAATGCGTGAACCTGCGCTTTTTCCCACTCTTGCGTGCGGCGCGCGGTCGCGACCGTTCGATCGTGGCGTGCCTCGCCGTTCGCGATGAGGAGCAAACCGTTACAGCGTGCATCGATGGATTGTTGGCGCAGCCCGAAATCGAAGCCGTCGCGGTCTGCGACGACCGGTCGCGAGACGCAACGCAGATCGTTTTAGAACGTCTCGCGGACGCGAATCCGCGCGTGTGGCTCGCGCGTCTGGCGCCGGGGGCGGACGGATCGAAGAGCGCGGCGCTCTCTGCTGCCGCGCAGCGCGCGAACCGCTGCGATATTCCGTTCTTATTGTTCACGGACGCCGACGTAACGTTCGAAGCGGGCGCGGCAGGAGCGCTGCTGGTACGCGCCCGCGAATGTGATGCGGATGCGGTTTCAGCGTGGCCACGAGTGCGAGCGCGCACCGTCGCCGATTCGCTCCTCGCGCCGTTAGTGCCGGAGTTGCTGTTACAGGCGCTTCCGATGTGGCGTTGGCGCGATCCGCGCTGCACCGCAGCCACAGGACAAGCGCTGCTGGTCGACCGGCGTGCGTACGTTGAGTGCGGCGGACACGCCGGGATCGGCACGATCGTCGAGGACGTCGCGCTGGCGCGGCGGTTAGGGATGCGCGGCTATCGCGTTGCCCTGGCTTCGGGCGCCCACGTTCTTGCGGTCGACGGGTACGAGTCGATGCGCGCCGGCTGGGACGGCCTCGGGCGCTCACTCTTCGGTTCCGGTGCCGGCGTTTGCGCGACCTACGCAGCATGGCACGCTCTGCTTACGATTGCGCCGCTTTTCGCCCGCCGCGCCCGGCTTCCGGCGGCCGTCGCATTGACCGCAATCGTCGCCGCCCGCGCGCTGCAGACCGCGCGCATGCGTGAGTCGCCGCTGTCGGTCGCGCTCGCGCCGGTATCGCATGCGGTGGCCACCATCGGGGCGATTCGAGCGCTGGTGCTCGGCCGGCGCGGTGCCTTGCGCTGGCGGGGTCGGCCGGTCACGTGAACTACTCGATCGCAGCTGTCAGCCGCCTGACGCATCTCTCGCCCGACGTGATCCGGGTGTGGGAGCGCCGATACCAGATGGTCGCTCCCGCTCGCGACGCAACCGGTGCTCGAACCTACTCCGAGCAAGACGTTGCACGGCTTGCGCTGGCCGGTGCCGCGACGCGGCTCGGCCATCCGATCCGAACCCTCGCCCGGCTACAGGACGACGAAATCCGCGCCCTCATCGGCGGCCCGAACGAGCGTCAGGAAGGCGCCGGGCGTACCGTCGAGCGGTTGGTCGATGCGGCGCGCGCGGGCGACGCTGCCCGAGCGGTGCAAATTTTGAGGGCGGCAGCGAGTCTCGTGCCGGCCCGCGAGCTCGTTCTTGAGATTTTTGCCCCAGCGCTTCGGCGCATCGGGGAAGAGTGGGCGTGCGGACGGGCCGAGGTGTGGCAAGAACATTTGCTGTCCGATCTCGTCCGGAGCGCGATCGGCTCTTCCGGCACGAGCGGAACCGCCCGGCCGATTCTGTTCGTGACCCCGCCATTCGAACCGCACGGCTTCGGCACCGCGTTGGCCGCAATGCTGGCCGGCGCGCGAGGTATCCGGACGATCGATCTCGGGACCCGCGTTCCGGCCTCCGAGGCGGTTGCGGCCGCGACCGCCACGCGGGCACGCGCGGTCGTGGCAGGCATATCGGGGGCGCTGCCGCGGCCGGCCCTGGCTCGAGCCTATTGCGAGGAGCTTGCGGCGGGGTTGCCGGACGCCGTCGAGGTGTGGATGGGCGGACCTCTCGGGACGCGTGTGGCCACCGAACTGCAAAATCCGCGCGTGACCCCGGTCGAGTCGCTCGAGGCGTTCGACCGGCTGATCGTGGCTCGCTACCAGGCGCGCCGTAGGGTCTCTGAGAAGTCAGCCGCCCTCGTGCGCCCGTAGCTCAAAACTGGATAGAGCAGGGGACTCCTAAGCCCAAGGTTGCCAGTTCGATTCTGGCCGGGCGCACCATTGCGGCGCCGCGCGGCATGTGTTAGCATGGGTGGTCGAACGGACCCCGCGGTCCGTTTTGTTCTGTTTTGAGATGGACGGATGGCGAAAAAAGAAACACGCGTAATGATCGTAATGGCATGCACCGAGTGCAAGCGCCGAAATTACAACACGCAGAAAAACAAGTCCAAGACGACCGACCGGCTCGAGCGCAACAAGTATTGCCGCTGGTGCCGGTGCCACCGCGCGCACCGCGAGACGAAGTAGTCTACGGCGCACGTAGGGCGGTGGCGCAATTGGTAGCGCAGCGGTCTCCAAAATCGCCGGTTGCAGGTTCGAGTCCTGTCCGCCCTGCCAGTTTTTCAGGAGACATGCTCTGGTGAACGATCAAAGAAAAGCAGCCTCACGCATCGCGGGTCAAGACTTCGTACGTGGCGTCATCACCGAGATGCGCCGCGTCACGTGGCCGACTCGCGAAGAGTGGATCTCTGCTACCGTGCTGACGATCGCGCTGGTCGTCGGCGTCGGCTTGTTCACGTTCGCCTTGGACCAACTCTTCGGCGCCCTATTTACCTGGATTCACCCCACGATCGGATAGTAAGCCACAACAACGATGTTTGAAATCGGACACGATCCGTTCGCAGAACCGACGGACGTTCGCTCGGAACAGCCCGTAGACGACGCACAGATGGGCGACCTCGCCGGAGCGTCTGACGATACCGTCGCCGAGGTGACTACAACCGCGGAGACCGTCGAGGCCACGGGCGATGTTGCTGCCGACGCCGCTGACGACGCCGGCGCTAACGCCACCGTCGACGATCCTGAGGCCGCCGAACCCGTCTCGATTTCGCCGCGTGCCAAGGACGACCGCAACTGGTTCGTCGTGCACACGTACTCGGGGTACGAGAACAAGGTCAAAGCCAATCTCGAGCGCCGCATTCACTCGATGAACATGCAAGACAAGATCTTTCGCGTGCTCGTCCCGATGGAAGACGAAGTCGAGTTTAAAGACGGCAAGCGCAAGATCACCCCGAAGAAAGTCTTTCCGGGTTACGTCCTCGTCGAAATGACGATGGACGACCAGTCGTGGTACGTGGTGCGCAACACGCAAGGCGTTACCGGCTTCGTCGGCAGCCCCGGACCGGGCGAAAAGCCCGTGCCGCTGCCGGATAAAGAAGTCAAGACGATTCTCAAGCAGATGGGTATCGAGGCGCCCAAACTCAAGATCGACTTCAAGAAAGGCGATCGCGTCAAGGTCACATCGGGACCGTTCTTCGACTTCACCGGCGTCGTCGACGAGATCACGCCCGAGAAAGAACGCCTGCGCGCGCTCATCTCGATCTTCGGCCGCGAAACACCGGTCGAGCTGGAGTTCTTCCAAGTCGAGAAAGTCTAGCGCCGCACGGGCCGCTACAGATGTGTTCGCGGGAACGACCCCGGCTCGCGGACGTTTTGAGGGGCAGAAGCGCTGAAGGGCGCATCGTTAAGGAGAAACGTACGTGGCAAAACGAGTCGTAGGCAAAATCGGCCTGCAGATTCCCGCCGGCAAAGCGACGCCGGCTCCCCCGATCGGTCCCGCCCTGGGACCGTACTCGCTCAACATCATGGACTTCTGCAAGCAGTACAACGAACGTACCGCATCGCAGGCAGGCATGATCATTCCCGTCGAGATCACGGTGTTCGAAGACCGGACGTTTACGTTCGTTACCAAGACGCCGCCGGCGTCGTTCTTGATCAAGCAGGCGCTGAAGATCGAATCGGGCAGCAAAGAGCCGAACCGCAACAAGGTCGGTAAGCTGACGCAAAAGCAACTCGAAGACATCGCAAACGTAAAGATGCCCGACATCAACGCCAACGATATCGACGCCGCCAAGAACATCATCGCCGGAACGGCCCGTTCGATGGGCGTGGAGGTCGAAGCCTAATGCCGCAACATCACGGAAAACGCTTCAAGAAGCTGACGACCGAGTTCGACCAAAAGGAAGCGTTCACCGCATCCGACGCCGTCGCACTGGTGAAGAAGAACGCCAACGCCAAGTTCAACGAAACCGTCGAGGCGCACATTCGCTTAGGCGTCGACCCGAAGAAGAGCGATCAGAACGTGCGCGGCACGGTCTTGCTGCCGCACGGGACGGGCAAGGTTGTCAACGTGATCGCGTTTGCCAAAGGCGATAGCGCCAAGGCGGCGCAAGAGGCCGGCGCGGACATCGTCGGCGATCAGGATTTAATCGATCGCGTTAAGGGCGGCTTTACCGAGTTCGATATCGCCGTTGCGACGCCGGATATGATGGCGCAAGTAGGGCGCGAGCTCGGCCGTATTCTCGCGCAGAAAATGCCGAACCCAAAAGCCGGTACGGTGACCGCCAACATCGGCGCCGCCATCCGCGACATCAAGGCTGGTAAGGTCGAGTTCCGGTTGGATAAGAGCGGCATCATTCACACGATCGTCGGCAAGGCCAACTTCGACGAAGCGAACTTGCTCGAAAACGTATCGACGCTGCTCGATGCGATCGTGCGCGCCAAGCCGGCGGCTGCCAAAGGAACCTATTTGCGCAGCGTGACGCTGACCAGCACGATGGGACCGGGCGTTCGCGTCGATCCCAACCGCATCAAAGCGACCGCTTAATTTGGAGGTGACGTTTTAGAAGAACGTCACCTTTCCCGAATGCAAGTCGTAGACGCCGCCCGCAATAGCGACCTGCTTTGCTTGGACGGCGTCTGCAATTATCGACGAACGCTGCTTGATCGCCGCCATGTTATCGCGCACGTTGCGCGCGGTCGCATTATGCAGCCAATCCCCCGGTTCTTGGCGCGATTCTTTGGCCGCGGGTTCTATCGCACGCACGATACTCATGATTTGACCCGGCACGGCAGCTCCGTCACGGACGTACTTGATCGTTGCGTCGACCGCGCCGCATGCCGAGTGCCCAAGCACGAGAATTAGGGGCGTTTTCAACACCGCCACGCCATACTCGAGCGAACCGAGCCCCCCTTCCGTAAGATAGTTGCCGGCGATCCGGACGCTAAAAATATGGCCAGGGACGACGTCGAAAACCGTGTCGCCCGGCACGCGCGAATCGGAGCAGCCGAGAATTGCAGCGAACGGGGCTTGCCCTTCGGTTAACTCGACGCGCCGCGCGGTGAGCGATTCCGTGTGGCCCGTTCCCTCGTAAAACCGTTTGTTGCCGGCGCGCAGTAGTGCTAGCGCTTCTTGCGGTGTATCGGCAGCCGACGGCGGCGGCCCGCCCGCGCCTTTCGCCGGGCTAGCCACGCTGATTGCGGCCAATCCTAAACCGGCTCCGGTGAGCCCTAAAAATTGTTCGCGGCGAAGGTTGCGACATGAGGTCGACATGGTTCGTCCTTTCGTCAATACGTCTTGCGGCATCACGCGACGTATGTTACAGTACCGAGGGCTCCAAAGACCGTAGGTGGCGCGAGCGCCTTAATCGTCCGGCCGTACGCTTGCTCTGTGCTAGTAGACGACCGAACACCTGCCGAGGACGCACGACCGCGCACCACACCCAAAATTCGGGTGGTGCTTCCGTTGGCGCCCTCCGATTGGAGGAGCGCTTTTTTGTTTCTTCGGTCCAGAAAGACGGCTCATGCCAACCGCACGTAAAGAAACTTCAGTACAAGAGCTGCGCGAGCGCCTCGCCGGCTCTCCGAATTTGTTCTTGACGGATTATCAAGGCCTCACGGTCGAGGATATCACGAGACTGCGCGGCGAGCTGCGCAAGGACGGC
Source organism: Candidatus Tumulicola sp. (assembly GCA_036490475.1). NCBI lineage: Bacteria > Bacillati > Vulcanimicrobiota > Vulcanimicrobiia > Vulcanimicrobiales > Vulcanimicrobiaceae > Candidatus Tumulicola > Candidatus Tumulicola sp. The sequence goes on along the minus strand of DASXDT010000005.1, from coordinate 426,930 downwards.
AACTCGTACGCCGTCGTCAAGAACACGCTGTTCCGCATCGCGGGCGCCGACGTTGCAAAAGAACTCGACGCGTACCTCTCTGGCCCAACCGGTATCGTATTTGCCGGATCCGATCCGGTTGCGCCCGCCAAAGCGCTGCGCACCTTTTCCGAAGCCACGAAAAAGCTCTCGGTTAAGGCTGCGTGGATCGACGGACGGATCGCTAGTGCGGCCGAGGTCGACATACTGTCCAAACTTCCGCCTCGCGTCGAGCTACTGGCTCGCCTCGTCGGCTCCATCGCCTCGCCGATCCGCGGTCTCTTGACCGTCCTCAGCGGCAATCAAAGCGGCCTCGTCCGCGCGCTCAATGCAATCCGCGAGCAAAAAGCCGCGGCATCCAACGCTTAAGGAGACCCTGCAGTCATGGCATTAGCCGAACTGATCGATCAAATCGATAAACTGACCGTCCTCGAACTCGCCGACCTCGTCAAGCAGCTCGAAGAGAAGTACGGCGTATCCGCCGCTGCCCCGGCTGCCGCCGCTCCGGCCGCAGCCGCCGCTGCACCGGCCGCCGAACAGACCGAGTTCGACGTGATCCTCGCCGAAGCCGGACCGGAAAAAATCAAAGTGATTAAGGCCGTTCGCGAACTGACCAGCCTCGGACTTACCGAAGCCAAGGCGTTCGTCGAAAGTGCGCCCAAGGCAGTCAAGGAAGGCATCGCCAAAGACGAAGCCGAGACGATCAAGAAGAAACTCGAAGAGGCCGGCGCGAAAGTCCAGATCAAGTAGTTCTCGCTTCCGCGTCACGATAGAAACGGGAGCGATCGCTCCCGTTTTTTATTGTTTGAAAGGAGCGCTCCGCTCGATGCAATCCGACTATACGCCGTCGCCGTGGATGCAGCTGATTCCGTTCGTCATTGTGGTTGCGCTCCTGGCGGTGCGTTCGATCCGTCCGCAACGAATCAGCGTCACCCGCATGTGGATGCAGCCGCTAATTCTCGTCTTCGTCGCGGTTCTCGTCATCTACAGTTCGGAGCAAATGCAGCCGACGCCGGCTTGGGAAGTCGCGGTCGGAATGATCGTCGGCGCGATCGTGGGGGTCCCGTTCGGGATTCTTCGCGGAATTCACACGGACGTTCGGCCGACGGATCGACCCGGCGTCATGTATTTGGGATCGTCGTGGATCACGATCGCCATATTCCTCGTCGCGTTCGGACTGCGGAGCGCGGTTCGTTTGCTGATGCCGCATCATAGTTCTCTGACGGGCGCGGTCGGCGACGGAGCCCTCGCGTTCGCTATCTCGTTTATCGTCGTGAGTTATATCATGATTGCGCGAAAATATCGAGAAGAAGTCGCCGGCAAGTTGGCATCGCCGCCGGCGCCACCGGAAGTTCCCGGCGAGGGCGTCGCCGGAGGCTGAGTCGGTACCGGCGCGCCGTACTGCTGCGGCGGAGCGCCGTACTGTTGCGGCGGCGCGCCGTACTGCTGCGGTTGTTGCGGCGGACCGCCGTATTGTTGCGGCGGAGCGCCGTACTGTTGCGGCTGTCCATTTTGTTGCGGCGGCGGGGCGTTATATTGCTGCGGGTATTGCGCGTTTGGCGCTGCCGATTGTCCGATTTGCGGTCGACTCGGCGCGTGGGCGTAACCCTGCACCGGCGTAATTCGGCCGCCGGTCGCGTGCGACATTTCGGCTGTCGATTCGTTTGGATCGAAGTGGCCGAACGTCGCGGGGTCGCTCTTAAATAGGTTTTCTAGATCGGCGACACGGTGGCCGTCGGTAGGATGGTCGGAAAACATTTCCATGCTCGACATCCCGCCCGAAGGTTGCTTCGGCATCGATTCCATGCGTTGGAACAACCACACCATGCCGTATGGGTTGAAGCCGGCCTGCGCACACGTGTAGGCGCCCATATGGTCGGCGTTCGATTCGGCTTGGCGGGAGTAACTCTTGGATTGAGCGCCGGCACCTAAACCGACGGCACCCGTTGCCGCCGCTCCCAGGATGCCGAAGGGCGCGAAGATGTTTGCGAAATTCGACAGCGACTGCAACCGCTGATCTTTCTGCTGTTCGTTCACGACATCGTGGTGGATATCGTGTGACACCTCGTGGCATAGGACCGCGGCGAGTTCGTCTTGGTTCTGCGCGAAACGCATCAACGAAGTAGTTACGTAGACGTTTCCGCCCGGCGCCGCCATTGCGTTCGGCGAGTTCTCGTTAACGAGAACGAAATGAAAGGGCGTAAAGTACTGCGGATCCGCGACGGCGGCGACGCGCTGTGCGACCTGCTGCAGCTCCGGATAATACTCCGACGATTGAACGACCTCGCCGCGTTGCGACAACTGCGTCCATTCTTGCTGCCCGATCTGCATTTCCATCTGATCTTGCTGCTGGTTCTGCTGCGAATCGGCGGCCGCCGGAAGGCTGCCGGCTAAAGCGAAAACAGCGACGCACAATGCGCCGCGCAAGCTACGTGGTAGTGCCCGCGTCATGAAGGTATTGTAGGCACAAATGGGCCTGAAGCGCATTGGCCCGACAGGGATAAAAGGCTAAAGTTTCGTGAAAAACCCGTCCGCAGGGTTAGGGTCCCGGCCGGCGGCGCAACGTCATGCCGGCGGTTTGCAGCGAGATCGCGTGGCCGGCGGCGTCACGAACGAATACGAGCGATGCGCCGTTAAGGGTGAAAAAGCGTAACGGTCCCTCGGCATAGAGCTTCGTCGGTATCTTATCGAGGGAGCTGCGCAAGAAAAGCGCGGACGCGCCTGCATTCCGCTCGATCGTTACTTGCATACTAACGTCGAACCCGCTCGCTTTCGCTACGTAGCTTCCGGTCACGGACCGCATTTGCGCTTGCTTCAACGAAAGAGCCGTCTTAGGCTCGGGCTGCAGAACCGGCCAGCGATACACTCTGGCGACTGAATGAACGATCTCGTTGGCAAGCAGAATGCCGTTATCCGAGTTTGTCATGACGACAACTCCCCGGCCGCCCGTGGTGAGGCCGATGAACGTACCCTGAAAACCCTCGTTCGCCCCGTCATGCCAGAAGAAGCCCGATCCTACGGCCGGACCTAACGCAAATATTTGTGATGCTTTGGTCGTCATCTCGCGAGCGACGGTTGCGTCGATGGGTGGTTTACCTCGACCGCGCAACGCATCTTGAATTGCGATGACGAAGCTGGCAAGATCGGTCGGCGTCGTCCACAACCCGGCGGCCGCCATCGTCGGGTACACGTGCCAGCCTCGATGCACCGCCTTGCCGTCGGAGTAGTAACCGTTGGCTGCGTTTGCTTGCGACGCTGTTGGCAGCGGCTGGTCGAACGTGCTGGCCCGCATATTGAGGGGCGCGAGAACCGTTTGCTGCATGAACGTCGCAAATGGCTCGCCGCTGAGATCGATTGCTACCTGCTGAGCGATCGTCGTTCCGCCGCCGGAATATTCGGTTTTGGAGCCTGGAACGCTGGTGACCCGAATCGCTTCACTAGTTGCCGGCGAACTGCCATCGAGTACCTGTAAAAGCGTGGGTAGGGTTGCGTCACGATCGTAGCCCTGGAAACCGTGAACGTTAACGCCGGCGTTGTGACTTAGCAGCCGGCGCATCGTAACCGTGCCCGAAACGTTCGGCACCATGGGAACGTGCCAGGAACGAAGCAGCGTGTTAACGTCGGCGTCGAGAGACAGATGCTTGACTTCGAAGAGCCGCAGAATACCGGCGGCCGCCACTGCTTTGCTCATGGACGCAGCTTGAAACAGTGTATTTTCGGTCACCGGCGCTTTTCCGGACACGTCGCGAAAGCCGGCGGCGCTCGTCCACGAAATCCTATAGTCGTCGATGACTGCGATGCTTACGCCGGAAACGCGATCGGCACGCATCTCGCCGGCCAGCGGTTGCGAAATCCGCGGAGTTCCGGCGATGTAATACTGGCCCTCGAGATTTCCAAGCACGTTCGCTCTACTGCTTAGCGAAGGTGCATGGGTGTTCGAGGTGGCGGAGTGGCGGCGATACAAAGCGCGGCCAAGACGATACCTATCGGGCGCAAAAGCACACGGTACTTACGGACGGCAAGCAACGTTGAGGACGCTCTGCGCGCCCTCAACGCTAACGTTCACGTACGCGAGGAGCTACCGGACCAGGAAACCGACCAGCAGCAAGGCTACGATGTTCAGCACTTTGATCATTGGGTTGATCGCCGGACCGGCCGTATCTTTGTACGGATCGCCCACGGTGTCGCCGGTGACGGCCGCTTGGTGCGCGATCGAACCTTTGCCGCCGAAGTGTCCGTCTTCGATGTACTTTTTGGCGTTGTCCCACGCGCCGCCGCCCGTCGTCATCGAGATGGCGACGAACAAGCCCGTGACGATCGAACCGACCAAGATGCCGCCCATCATCTGTGCCCCCGTGCTACCCGGCAGTACGCCGAATACGGCCAGCAAGACGACGACGACCGGTACGCCGACCGGAATCAGCGCGGGCACGATCATTTCCTTGAGCGCGTGACGCGTCACGATGTCGACCGTCGTCGCGTAGTTCGGACGAACGGTTCCTTCCATGATGCCGGGATTCTCGCGGAACTGTCTGCGGACTTCTTCGACGACCGCGCCGCCGGCGCGCCCGACCGCTTCCATCGACAGCGATGCGAACAAGTACGGCAAGAGACCGCCGATGAACAACCCGCACAAAACGTACGGATTGCCGATCGCGAACAAGTTGCGTACGTCGTCGACGCACGACCCGACGGTCGCACCCGGACACTTGATTTTGATGAGTTCTTGCAAGAACGCTGCGAAGAGCACGACGGCGGCCAGCGCGGCCGAACCGATGGCGTAGCCTTTCGTGACGGCCTTGGTGGTGTTGCCGACCGCATCGAGCGGATCGGTCACATTGCGAACTTCTTCGGGTAGTTCGGCCATTTCGGCGATACCACCAGCGTTATCGGTGATCGGTCCGAACGAGTCGATCGCGACGACGATACCCGCTAGCGAAAGCATGGACATAACGGCAACCGCGACGCCGTAGAGATTGGCGAACGCGTAGCTCACCAAAATGCCGAGGACGAGAACGATGGCCGGCAACGCCGTGCCCTGCATCGAAACGGCCAAGCCTGCGATCATGTTGGTCGCGTGACCGGTCACGGATGCTTTCGCGATGTTTTGTACCGGCGGGAACTGCGTGCCCGTATAGTACTCGGTGATGAATGTAATCGCACCGGTGATAACCACACCGACGACCGCACAGACGAATACTGAAAGCGGAGAGATGCTGCCGGCGCTGCCGAACGCGTATTGGGAGATGAACCAGAAGCCGACGATCGAGAGCACGCCGGCGACGGCCATACCGCGGTACAGCGAGCCCATGATGCGATCTTTTTTAATGTTACCGCCACCGACGAACAGCGTGCCCACGATCGAAGCCACGATCGACAGCGCGCCGATCAACAGCGGGAAGGTGGTCGCGTTCGGCACGGTCGCGCCGAAAACGAGATTGCCGAGCAACATTGCGGCCACCGTCGTGACGCAGTAGGTCTCGAACAAATCGGCGGCCATACCGGCGCAGTCGCCGACGTTGTCACCGACGTTGTCGGCGATAACGGCCGGATTGCGCGGATCGTCTTCGGGGATGCCGGCTTCGACCTTACCGACCAGATCGGCACCGACGTCGGCGGCCTTCGTATAAATGCCGCCGCCGAGACGCGCGAACACCGAAATCAGCGAACAGCCAAAAGCGAGACCGACCATCGCGTTCAGCGATGTGCTTTGATCGCCGCCGTTGACTTGCAGCAGAATCCAGTAGTAACCGGAAACCGCCAGAAGGCCGAGGCCGACAACCAGCATGCCGGTGACGGCGCCTCCGCGGAAGGCCACGTTGAGCGCCGGTTTGATGCCGCCTCGGGCCGCTTCGGCCGTGCGGACGTTGGCACGTACCGACACGATCATACCGATGAATCCGGCCGCGCCCGATAAAATGGCGCCGATCAAAAACCCGATCGCGGCTTCGCGACCGAGCGTTGGTGCGAACCAAATTACGATGGCGAGCACGATGGCCACAATGCCGATCGTCATGTATTGCCGCTGGAGGAAGGCCATGGCGCCTTCCTGGATCGCCCCGGCGATTTCGCGCATCCTTTCGTTGCCTGCCGGTTGCCGGAGCACCCAGAAGGTCAGCGCGATTCCGTAGAGTACCGCAAGGGCGCCGCCGATCAAACCGGCCGCGATCGCCGTATCTGCCGTCATTCCTGTCCTTAAAAAGTAGAGCGGGGGTAAAGTGTATGGGTCAGGCTCGAGGGCGAGCCGACCGGCCTGCTTACTGCGATGTCGCGAGTGAGTCCTTTTCGAACGCGGCCAAGCTGGCGGACCGCGCACGCCGACGACGAACGTCGCGCTTGTGGAAACGGTAGATCTTCTCGTCGTCGGTTGCGGGCCGGCCGGGGCCACTGCAGCACGCGAAGCCGCCCGATCGGGGCTCGAAACGGTCGTCCTCGAGAAGGACGCCGTCGTCGGAGCCAAGCGGGTTTGCGCCGCCGGTCTACGTCCGGGATTTTGCGAAGAGTTCGATCTGCCGCGGGAGATCGTCCACTTCGATACGCCGCGCCTGGCCTTGTTCGATACGAACGGCCGCGAGCACGAAGTCATGTTTGGACCGGGCCACACCACGACGCGCGAAGAGCTGGACGGGACGATGGCCGCCTTAGCGGCACGTGAGGGCGCCGATATCCGAACTCAGTCGCTCTTTCGGACCATCCAAAGCGATGGTAAACGCGCCGTCGTCGAATATGCCGATCTTCGTGCCGGAGAACGTCGCACGATCGCGGCACGGAACGTCTTCCTCGCATCCGGCGCCACGGTGAATCTCGATCGCGTGCGTACCGAATCGGAATCGGCTTCACGGTTAGAATACGACCGCTGGCGCGACGGTCTCATGACGACGCTCCAATATCGGGTCTATCTCGACGCGCCGGCCGTCGACATCGCGTACAGGACGTTGGAACTGCACTACTATGCCGCCCGCGACGGACGGCAGATCGTCGCGTGGATGTTCCCTAAACGCGATCACTTGGCGATCGGCCTCGGGCTCGTCGGCAAACTTCCCGGGCTCGAACTGCGCGAAGAACTTGACGCATTTACCGAGCGCGTGCGCGCGCGGCTGTACTCGCACCGCACCGTCGTCTCGGTGAAAGAAGAAGGCCACTTGCTATACGGCGGCGATCCACGGCCGCGTTTTTGCGACAGCAACGTGTTGCTCGGCGGCACGGCTGCCGGGTTGGTGGACGCCACCAACGGTGAAGGCATCTACGAAGCCGCGATGAGCGGCCGGCTGGCGGCGGAAGCGCTGAATGCGGACCGGTCCGATCCGGTGCGGGCAGCGGCACGCTATGCCGGACGGGTCGGTTCGCAGTTCGTTCACCGGCTGGTCCACCGCGTGCAGCTGATGCGCTTCATGGAGCGCCGGCCGGCTCGCTACGCCGTGCTGTTCGAGCAGTTGGCGCGCTTCCCACGCTTCGCCGACGCGCTGCAAAAAGACGACGCCGTGCGCACACTGCGTGACAAAGCGTGTCTCTATGGCCAAGCGCTCGTATTTGCGGTTCGCGCCGCCCGCTGCTGAACCAAAAAGATCAAAACTAGCGAACAGGAGTTCGATAGTTAGCCAAGAAGACGGACGGCCGTGACCTGGTTCTCGCGACTTCGCGTATCGCTCGGCAAGGCGCGCGAAGCATTTACAGCGGTACAGCGGCTGGGCCGGCCGGGTACGCCGTTGACGCCCGAGTTTTGGGACGAGCTCGAGGAAACGTTGATCGTCGCCGATTTCGGCGTGCCCACGACGCAGAAAATCGTATCCGGTTTGCAAACCGTCGCAAAACAAGAAGCGTGGAAAACCACCGATCGTGTGGTCGCGCGCTTCCAAAAAGACGTCGAACGCTTTCTCACGCTTCCGTCGGCCGAACTACAGTTGGGCGGAAAGCCGGCGGTCGTTCTGGTGGTTGGGGTCAACGGCAGCGGCAAAACGACCACGATCGGAAAATTGGCGCTGCGCCTACGCAAACAAGGCAAACGCGTGCTATTAGTTGCCGGCGATACCTTTCGCGCCGCAGCGGCCGAACAGTTGGCGATTTGGGCCAATCGCAGCGGCAGCGAATTAATCCGCGGAGCCGAAGGCGCCGATCCGGCCTCGGTCGTGTTCGACGGCGTTCGCGCCGGAAAAGCGCGTAACGTCGACGTCGTGTTGATCGACACGGCGGGACGCTTGCAAACCAAGATCAACCTGATGGAAGAGCTGAAAAAAATTCGCCGCGTCGTCGAGCGCGAAGTCGGCGAGCCTCCGGCAGAAACGCTCTTGGTGCTCGATGGAACGACCGGACAAAATGCGATTTCGCAGGCCAAATTGTTTCACGCCGCCGCGCCACTCACCGGTCTGATCGTCACCAAGTTGGATTCGACGGCCAAAGGCGGTGTATTGGTCGCCATCGTCGACGAACTGGAAATTCCCGTCAAGTTCATCGGCCTCGGAGAGACGGCCGACGCGCTCGCGCCTTTCGTTCCCGCAGAGTTCATCGAGGCGTTGTTCGATGAGGCACCGGCCGGAGCACATTCATGACGGTCTGCGTCCTCAATGCCACCCAGGTGGCACTATCCAATGCGAATCTGGTTAAGCGCCGCCCCATATTGCGACAACACTAACGTAGGAGGATCAGCATGGCATCATCGGACGAACGGAACGTTGCACTCAATAGTGCGCTCGCGCAGATCGAGCGTCAGTTCGGCAAAGGCTCGATTATGCGCATGGGAGATTTCCAAGAGCGCATGGCCTTCGAGGTCATTCCGACCGGATCGATCGCACTCGATTTGGCACTTGGCGTCGGCGGACTTCCGCGCGGACGAATCGTCGAAATCTACGGTCCCGAATCCAGCGGTAAGACCACGTTGGCGCTGCATGCAATCGCGGAAGCACAACGGAACGGTGGGACGGCGGCCTTTATCGACGTCGAACACGCATTAGATCCCAACTATGCGGCTGCATTGGGCGTCGATCTCGACAACCTATTGGTTTCGCAGCCCGACACCGGCGAACAGGCTCTCGACATTGCCGAGATGCTCACCCGCAGTAATGCGGTCGACGTGATCGTGGTCGACTCGGTCGCAGCACTCGTTACGAAGGCCGAACTCGAGGGCGATATGGGCGACACGCACGTCGGTCTGCAAGCGCGCCTGATGTCGCAAGCGCTCCGCAAACTCACGTCGGCGATTTCGCGCAGTAAAGCCGTGATGATCTTCATCAATCAGTTGCGCGAGAAAATCGGCGTCATGTTTGGAAGCCCCGAAACGACGTCGGGCGGTCGCGCACTCAAATTCTACGCGTCGATTCGTCTCGACGTTCGTAAGCTCGAAACCATCAAGATCGGTCAAGACGTCGTTGGCGCGCGCACGCGCGTGAAAGTGGCCAAAAATAAGGTCGCGCCGCCGTTCCGGCAGGCCGAGTTCGATATCACGTACGGCCGCGGAATTTCCAAGATGGGCTCGATTCTCGACGTCGCATTGGATCAAAACCTCGTGGGCAAGAGCGGTTCGTGGTATACGTACGGCGATCAACGTATCGGTCAAGGCCGCGAAAACGCGAAGGCATTCTTAGAAGAGCATTCGGATATGGCTCAAGAGCTGGAAACCAAGATCCGCGAAGCGCTCTTGAAGGTGGCTTCGCCGAACGGGACCGCGGCCGTCGAAGCATAGGCGTTCGTGACGCCGTACGCGTGTGCGCTCGGCCTACTCGCGCGCCGTCGACTTACCGAAGCACAGTTATGGCAACGCCTGGAGAGCAGAGGCTTTCCGGGCGACGGCGTCCGCGAAGCCGTCGAACGCTGTAAGCGCGATGGTTTCGTCGACGACCATCTGTACGCGCGGTTGTACGTCGAGACCAAGCGTGCCGCGCTGGGTGACGCTCGACTCGTTGGCGAGTTAGTCCGAAAGGGGATCGAGCGCGACGCGGCCACGCAGGCCGTTGGCGAACTCGAACGCAGCGAATCGGATCGCTGCTCGATCGCGCTGGCGTCATTGCAGCGACGCCAGCCGGCAGCTTCGTATCCCGCATTGGCGCGTAAGCTCGAACGCTTAGGCTTTGCGGCGTCGACGATCTATCGCACGCTACGCTTGCACGCGGCAGAATTCGGGCCACTGGCAGATGTCTAACTCGTAAGCGGTAACGGGCACTGTCGCTATCGTGCCCGTGCAAACGATCGTCGTCGCCGAAGACGAAACCGCCATTCGCGACATCGTCGCGCATCATCTCGAGCGCGAAGGCTTTCTCGTTGCTGCCGCACCCGACGGGCCGGCAGCGTTACGGCGAGCGCGCACGTTGGCCGATCTCTTGATCCTCGACATCGGATTGCCCGGTATCGACGGCTTCGAAGTCGCGCGCACGCTCAAACGCGAACGACCGAGTCTTCCGATCGTGATGTTGACCGGCCGTTGCGACGAAGTCGACCGTGTCGTCGGATTCGAACTCGGCGTCGACGATTACATCTGCAAGCAGACGTAGACAGTTGTGAGTGCGGCCGGTGGGTCCGCGAATTTAATGTCTCTGCTCGTCGAGATCGCTTCAAGACGAATGCCGCCGAGGATTTCTGACAGCACCCGTGCGACATTGCGCTGATCGTCGAGTCCCAACGTCGCCCACATCGCCGGCAGGGTGCGAAGGATCTCGCCGGCATCGGCAGCTTGTCGTCGCAGGACGTCAGCTTGAGCGAGGTCGCGCTGCGCCTCCGCGAGGTCCTGTTCCAACCGGAGTTTACGAGTACTTACGTCATTCAAGTGGTCGAATAGCGCAGTAGCGGATTCCGACGAGGGTGGTAATAGCTCCGCATGACCAAGCACGTTGCGGCGCCGGCTTTCGGCATCACGCAGTGCGGCTTCAAGGTCGCGTACGCGCTCGCGCATGGCTCTGGCGAAGATCCTTGGTGATTTATACGTCCGTTGAAGTTCGCTCGATGCCACGAGTTGTTCGAGGATCGTAGCGAATGCGGCCTCAACGTACTCCGCGCGAAAATGCGGCTGTCTGCCGTCCGAGTGATCGTAGCAGACATAATAGCGGTGCCTGGCAGGTGATCTGCCGGACATTCGCCCGGACAATTTTCGACCGCACGAACAGACGATTGCCCCAGCCAATGGCCATGTTCCCTCGCCCGATTTTACAAATAGTGGATCCGGTTGCTGTACTACGGAAATGCGATCGAATAGGTCGGCGGGAACCACAACGTCGCGATACGTCGAGCATTTCAACATCATCGCGATTGTCGATTTGTCCCACGATATTGTCTTGGTCCGCCCGTGCTTTAGCGATTTCGGGGGCGGATGTTGCTCCAATATGCGTTTGCGGATTGTACGAAGACCAAGGCCCTGCGCCCGCAGCTTGAATATCGTTCTGACGATTGTGGCGGCGGGTTCGAACGGACGGGGCCGCCCCTCGATGAGAACGACCCCGTAAGGAGCGTGGCCGTCGTGCAATCCAGCTGATTTTCGCCTGGCGTGGCCGGCTCGAGCCTTGTCGGCGCGCGCTTCGTTCTCTAGGCCGCCTGTAAGAGCTCGGAAGAATGGCTTGATAATATCCGACGAGGTGCGGATGATCACATCGCCGTCTTCGCGCGTGTGAATCGTTGCGCCAAGACGCATAATCTCATCGATAGCGACCAGTATTTGCAGGGTGTCGCCCCGTCCAACGCGATCCAGCCGCGTCATCAAGACGCGAGCCGGACGCTGTGCCGTGTGTGTTGTCCGGAGTTGTTGCAGCAGATCTTGAATCAGTTTGCGTGGGCCGGTTCTACCACTTGCCGTTCCCTGAAACGTGCGGGTTATCGCCCAGCCGTGTGCATTTGCGGCTGCGGTCGCCCACGCTTCTTGTTCCCCAAGCGTTTCAGCTTGACGAGACGTCGACACGACCAGATAAAGCCACGCTGTAGGCTGCATCGTTAGAGAATTAGACTACTGTTTCCAGTTTCCTGAAAGCAGTAGTTCCAGGTCCACCTGCCGAAAGTAAGTAGCGTGTGGTTAAGGCCATCTGTTGCATCCAGTGTCACAGGAAAACGTAAAAGACTTTACGTTAATCTTCGCGCATCATTGGTAAAATCATCGTGATAATTTTGCGCCATTGTCCCGAAACCTCACGGTTCCTGGATCTTGTTGCAACGCTTATGGCGGCGCAACGCGTAAGTATCCAAACTCAGAGTTCACAATCGGAGTCGCGTCAAGCATGTCAACGTAGAGTTTACGTGTCTCCCGAGTATCGGAGAATTCGATCTGCGAATATCCGAACGGTTCTAATGGCTAACGCTTCGGATATTCTTACGACAGTCGTGAACATCCGAACGAAGGGATATCCGAAATTTGCGGACTTCCCTCGGTTATTCAAATGCAACAACATGACGTCGCTTCTGCGCAAGCTCAGTCAGTTGTTAATGCCCATACGCGGGCTCCAGGCGGCCTAGCAGGGTCGTACACGAGGCGGACTGACAGCGCGCGTTCAGGCGCTGTCCCTCTCGCCGCTCCCTTTCGCTCGCAGCGGCGCCCTCGGGCGCCCGTTGCATCTAACAATCACGTGTTGCATCGGGTGCAACAAGGCAACGTCGCCCGACTATCGAACGTATGTTCGATAGATGCAACAGTAGAGCGAGGCCTGCGGGCCGGCGTTAGGGGTGTTTTATGGGACGTACCGCCACTGCACTAAGAATCGTCGCGCCGGTCGTGCCGATCAGCCTCGCCGTGGCCGGCGAAGCAGTCTTCCAATCGATGATTCGCGGCTTCGCCGCGCGATGCGGCTCCCGGGGCTACGATGCCAGCTTCACCATTGGAGTCGTGCAACGGTTTTCGCGCTGGGCCGACGCGCATTTCGAAGCGCCGTATCCGTGGCAATGGACGCGCGCCATGGGCGAAATTTGGATCGACGAGCTCTGGCGGCTGCCGTCACTAGAGGGTGGCCGCGAGCTCGAGCTCACCACGGCTGGCGGATATCAAGGACAGGTACGTCGTTTCTGCGAGTACGTCTGCGACACCGACTACCCGGATCCTCATGCCCCATGGACGCTGCAATGCCAGCAACAGTTTGGGCGTGGTCCGATCGTGATCTTCGATTCGCTCAACTCGATCAAACGCAGCGCCGATTCTCAAAGTCGCCAAACGAAGCGATTGCCGTTTTCACGAGCGATGCTCACGCAGATTTTCGATTATCTAGACGACCGCATCGAGGCGGCTAAAGGCAAATCTAAAGCGCCTGCCGCTCGAGATGCCGCAATTTTCAAATTATTTTACGCCTACGGGATCCGTAATACCGAAGGTCGTTTGCTTGTCAACCCGCATGATTTCTCGCCGTCGGCCGAATTTCCAGACTACGGACAATATGCCGGCATCTGGATACGGCACGGTAAAGGCAGCAACGGCAGCGGCCCCAAGACCCGGTTCGTTCGTACCGTGCCGAAGTTCGATTGGGTCGTGCGCGTGCTGCACGAGTACGTGCACTTCGTTCGTCCCCGCTTGCTGGGAGATTCCGCGTCCACGGCACTTTTCCCGAGCGAGAAGAACGGCAAGAGTTTCCTCAGCCTTACGGCGCTTGACGACATTTGGGCGAAGATCCGCGACGAGTTGGGCATCGGTCCGGAGTTCAAGATCCACTGCTTCCGGCATAGTTACATGACGCATCTGATCGAAGCCGGTTATCCCGCAAAATTCATTCAGTTGCAGGTCGGCCACACGCACCTTGGGTCGATGGCGACGTATACGAGTTCGTTGGGCGATCCATTTCTCAACGCGGTGATGCGCCACGCGCACGCGCAGATGCTCAAGCCGCTCATTGATCCCGCGGACATTGCGGCCGTCGCCGATGCCATTCCGGATGAGTATTGGAAGCCATGAAACAGATGCACTGGAGACTGCCGCAACTCATGGCAGAACGCGGCTGGAACGAGACGTCGGTCCTGCGTCCGAAGTTGGCCGAGCAGGGCGTCGATCTTTCGCGCGAACAGGTTTTTCGATTGGTCAAGCGTTTGCCGGAGCGACTGTCAATGGCTACGCTAATGGCGCTTTGCGCCATTTTTGATTGTACGACCGGCGACATCATCGGTGTTGGAAGTGAAGACGCAGTGGCGCCGAAGCCGCGCGTAAAGAAGAAAACCCAGCCGGCGATTCCGGTAACTCGAGTTCGATTGACCTAGATGAGGCCTTTCATCATTTGCACGGACTGCGAGCAGCGCCTTCCGCATTGCGCGAAGGGCTTGTGCAAACAGTGTTATAACAACTCGCACCGGCGCAGCCCCGAGACGGTGAAGTGCCGCGACTGCGGCGAGCAGCGCAGGCAGTTTAGCGACAGGCGTTGCGAACGATGCTATCGCAAGATTTATCCTCGACCGCCCATCGTTTGTCGCGACTGTGGCAAAAGAACGAAGCGGCAAAACGTCGTCGATCTGTGCGGCCGCTGCTATCGCGCGCGATATACGGATTGGTTTCCATGCGTGCGGTGCAAGCAGCCAATCGGTAAGCGTCGGTCCTTGTGCCTGGACTGCCGCGCAGTGCCGTATAAGGCACGCCGGAGACGATGCGCCTCGTGCGGAGAACTCGCCTGGCTTAAGCGCGAGAGATTATGCAAGCGCTGCGGCGGGGACTCGCGCTCGCGGATCCTTTGTTCGGTTTGCAATGAAGTAGGGATTCCAGGGCCGCCCGGCGCGGGCGATCGTTGCGACAAGTGCTACCACCCTGGGCGAGACCTGTTAATCGAAATACTCAAGCCCTATCCGCACCTGGCGCCATTGTTGGACCTCTGGCTCGCACCGAAAATTGCGCGAGTTGTTGGAGAGTGGACGCAACGCAACGCAGATATCCTTGAAGGGTTGTGTCAACTGCCTATGAGTTACGCCACGCTAAACACCTGGCCTCGGCGACGAGCCATAGGGATGTTACGAAGCGCGCTCGTGCAATGCGGACTATTGTTACCATTGCACCTTGACTTTGATCGCTTTTTGCAGCGTGTACGCGAGCAAACGAGTGAGATTCAGCCGGCTGATCGTCGTGTTATCGTTGAGTATGTTTCGTTCTGGCTGCTACCGTTGACCAGACGAAGGGCCAAGCACGAAGAGCGAGTCGATCCTACGTTTGGAAACAGCCGCGTATGCTTGCGAGCGCTTGTTGCACTTTCGCAATACCTGCGGGCGTCCGGAGCGTTGCTTTCAGGCCTTACTCAAGGGCAATACAATGATTTTGTCAAGGCCGGCAGCTTCGGAAAGCGAGCTCAGTTACGTCCGTTCGTCCGATGGCTTAATCGATCGCGCAGGCGTAGCGACCGACTCACAGTGGCCCGCAGCCGGGCCAGCGCGCCAGCCCGCGAGCCAACGGACCAACAGAGAATATCGCAGGTGCTGGGTCGCGCGTTAACTGACGAGAGCCTGAGCATTCGGACCCGTCTAGTGCTCATCTTCGGCGGCTTTTATGCACAGATGCTCAGCAGAATTGCTGAAATCCACCGTTCTCAAATCGGCGTTGATTTCAAGACGATACGATTCGGGGATGTCTGGCTTCAGTTACCGGAGCCTGTTCCGGATTTGTTGCGACGTCAATTTTCCAAGCGCCCGCAACGCGATCCAGCAAACCCCTACTTGTTTGCGAGTTCGGAGTTCGCCGGTCGGCCGTTGAGGATAACGGCAATGCGAAGCGCGATCCCGCCAGAACTAAAATGGCGGGATATTAGAACGAGCGCGATGCTGGGACTGCTGCGCAATATCGAGGCGCCGATGCTCGCGCGCCTCCTTGGCATCTCGTTGGAGACGGCTTTGAAGTGGGCCGCGCTAGGATCAAGTCCAAGCTGGGATAAAATGCTGCGGTTACATCGTGATCTCGACGGCATAGATCTCGCGACAATCACCATCGCCGATCGTGTTGCCGCCGACTATGCCGGTACGACATTGCCCGAGGAAGACCGGCATGCGAAGCCATTGCCGTTTCTATCGACGACGTCCCTGAGCGACGAAGATTTTAGCACGTTTCGCTTTACGCGTATCGCAGAGTTATAATGGAGTCGCCGCTCCTTTTTGATCGTGCGGAATGGCGTTACTTACAAAACAGCGAGTTAGCGCATGTCGTATGGGAGTTGTGGTCGACCTCCAGACACGAGGACCGCAGACTGTGGTAGTCCTCAGTTCAACGACGCGAAGCAATCAATCTGCTAAAGCATAGGCGATATCGGAGGTCCCTTTGTCGCTCGAATGCTTTTAGAAATTCGTGAGTCTACCAGCGAAGACCGAAAGAGTGGAGGTTCTTCTACGGTTGCATACACGTGTGTGAGTGCGCCGCGAGCGATTGCGACATGGCGCAACATCACCGAGCATGTCCAGCGTGCACGAGGAAGGCCATCCGAACGGCCCGGAGCTGGCCGGCAGGGTACATTGGCATTCGCGCACATGACGTACCCAACAGCTCGTACGCTCCGCGCGAAGAGTTGCTGAGTTGCGGACAGGCGCACAATGTCCAGTCGTTGGGTGGCGACGCGTTTCGGGCTCGATCCTTCGAGTCGACCGCGTGCGAGCGCGGATCGCGCTAGAAGTCGATTCGCATCGCGGACCATGGACATGATCGGCAAATCAGGGCGCTGCATTATTTCCCACGCGTGCAAAGCATCTGAACTGACATAGCAGCGAGGCCGGTCGCTTGGCTATGCTTCAATGCTGGCTTACCCCACAGCGACTCTGCTTCAGCTGGGTAAGGACGAAACGGTCCACTGCATAGTAGATGTAAGCGATACCGCTTCGGTGAACTCTAAAACGCGGCTTCGCTGGAACCTAAGGACGCAAGAATCGAACAGGTGCGTCAATTCTAACCGTTCCTCTGTAAACGCGACAGGAATCAAGAGGTAGAGATGCCCCGCGCAAATCTTGCAAGATCCATTCGAGCCGCAACGCAGCATCTTTTTCGCAACCTGGACCATGCTGAAGAGCTGCAACGAAATCCAATTACTAAAGGATACTTCGATACGCAGGCGACCACGGATACCCAAAGGCCGAACGACGCGCTGGGAAGTATACGGACCGCTATTCGAGCTGCTGCCGTTCAATGCGAGCGCGAGGATCTCTCGATGGGACGAGTACAACGCGCTCGGAGAGACAGACTGTTGTTCGAGCAGTTCTATACTCGTCAGGAGACGTACCGCGAGGCGGCGCACAATCTAGGTTTGTCCGTTCAACAATATTATCGCGACAAGGCTCGGCTGTGTCTGCGAATCACAGCAATCATTTCGAAAGCCGTCGTGTCGCCCCGCCCTATACTCCAAGGCGGGAGCGATGTTGCTAATGCGCGACTGGGTGTGGCCGAACAGCGCTTCTGGGTCGGCGAGTTTGCGGGAGCCCTGCGACTTTGTGAAGACATTGCGGCACGTGCATCCGCATCAGCCAAAATAAGAGCCTTATGTATCGCTGCAGCTGTTCACCGAGAATGCGGTAACCCACTACGAGCTCGGTCGTCGCTTGATGATGCCCAAGTACTACTGAAATTCTCCGACCAGCTAGACGCTATCGAAGCCGCACTCGCTCGTTGCGAGGTGAAGGTTGGCTTGGCCAGACTAGCCTTTGAAGGGCCACGTTCGGCGGATGCCCTGGAGATTGCGAACGATGCGTTGAATGGTGCCCCCGCGGCCACGCTCGTGCTCGACCCTTCGCGTACAGCAGTGATCGTAGAATGTTTGATCGAGTGCAGCGCACAACACGAGATTGTTGGAAATTTCATTCGTTCGAATAGACTGGCGAAACGGGCGCTGGAATGCGCCTCTTCTTTGCCAGCATCGTCCCCCCTTAAAAGCTATGCGATTCGTCTCGCATGTCGACACCAATGGATTGCGCGCGACGTGCCTGGGCGTAGCGAAGTGGTCCGCAGAGTTGACGCATACCGCTACGCCCTCGAACTGGCTCGTCAAAGCAGTTCTCTTCCTAGCATCGTACTTGCGTTGACTGATCTCGTGACCATAAATGCGTTGATTGGTAACGTAGAAGCGGCATCGGAGTATTCGAAGCAAGCTCTGAGTTTGTCCGCAGATTTTGGAGGCCAGTACCTCAAAGGGTGGGTTCGCCTGTGTGTTGCCGCAGCGTTGATCGACACCCCGCACCGGTGCTTTGCTGGAACACTCCTGATTGGACTGAATGGCACGTTCACCGAACGAAGCCACCGTTGGATATTCTATCGAATACTACTTGCCGATTTCTTAGCAAAGAGCGGCTGCCTCGAAGCCAGCCTCAAGGTTGCAAGCGAAACTCAGCCGATCGCATCCAGCGCTGGCCAGACGCGTTTAGATGGAGCCTTGCAATGTGTCATGGCCTCGAGCGCTGACGCGATGGGTCAGAAGGCCTTAGCTCGAGAGAGGATTTGCGCAAGCATAGATATTCAAAAGCAAAGTGGCAGTCTTCTGGAAATTTACAACGCGTATAAGGCTGCGGCTTCCATTATGGGCGACTCCCGCTACGCCAATGAGGCCCGCGACCTGAGAGAGGAGATTGATCGGTGAGAGTCATTTTCTCACAGTATCCCGCTTTCTCACATTGCGCTTGACGCCGTCCTTGCGACGTTTGTACAATGTCGAGGCACATATGCCTCAGTCGAGTGAAGTTCCGCATCGCTGCCTAGGGAGGCATTTTCTTTTTGTTGTTCTCTTCTTGAGTAGGACAAGCGGGCTGGTCCCTCTCATGCAAATAGCGAACTTATATTCCGTTCGAAAGGACCGCGCTCTTATGACCATCAGATTTTCGCGTACTGCAGGCGTCGCAATCGTCGCGACGCTATTCGCAGGTTGTGCTGGCGCTGGCTCAGCCCCGCAACTAACTACCGGCCCAAGTTCTCCTTCGTCTGCGTCGCGCATACCGATGCTTAATATGCACATGTATCCGCTTGGTGCATACGGCGCTTCGATACCTTTCGGTTCGCTGCACGCGTCGAAAGATGTGAACGGGGGGCGCCCGTACCCTATGGAGTCCGGTTCGAAAATCGTTTACGTTTCCAATCTAGGCGAGAACACGATTGACGTCTTTCAACAGGAAGGCAAGAGCCAAAAGCCGATCGCGACGATCACCGACGGAGTTGCGTATCCCGGCGGCCTTACAACCGATCGAAAAGGAAACTTATACGTCGCCGATGAGAGCGCGCAGGACGGGGATAAGACAATTCCTGGTGAGCTGCAGATGTATGCGCCAGGCGCGACATCACCGACGAACACTTTTACCACCGATATCGATGCCCCGAGCGATGTCGCTGTTGCCAAAGATGGAACGATATACACTGCGGACTTCAATGGAGATTACAACGGTTGGGTTGCCGTGTACCCTAAAGGTAACCCAAAGAAGGAGTATCGCCTGTCCGATTTCGATGGCGGCGCGCCACTGTCCGTCGCGTTCGATAAGCAGCAGAACCTCTACGTGATGTACGACGTCCTCGAAGGTAACGTTCCGTACAGTTTTGTGAAGAAATATAGACCAAACGCTAAAACCGGTACGGAACTCAAGCTCGCGTTCCAATTTGGGGGTGGCATTCAAGTTGATCCGGTCGGAGATATCCTTGTGGCACAACAGGTCTATCCGTCTGCAATTCTTGTGTTTCCGCCGGGAAAGACGAAACCGTCCGAATCGATCACCATGCCGGACGGCGGCGAACCGTTCAACTTCGCGCTGAATTATAAGGCGAAGCTCCTGTTCTCTTCGGATTGGACTCAGTATAATCAGGTTCTCCGCTTCGCATGGCCATCGGGGAAATACCAATACATCATCGCGAACGGATTCAACAACGTGTCAGGGTTCGCGACTACGCCTTACGAGTTCTAGGGCACTTTCGGTTGCGTGCCCACTCCCAAAAAGCTTGCGCTAAGGTTGAAAACGGAGTGCGAACTGGCGCATATTTTGGACGTGACCCAGAACCTTCATTTGTCACAGACGTAGCGGATCTTCGGGTAGGCCGGCTGACGTGCACTCGTTGCTGTTGGCTTAACGAAAATACTCCTAGGAAAGAGCAACGCGCACCATAGCGCCGAACGATGACAGCGGCCACGATCACCTTTGACGGATCGTGGCAGTCGTCTCATTCACCGCTCTTCGTGCTATGCGCTACGCCTTGAACGTAGGTTAGGCGGCATGGAGTTTTAGTTGGAAAGCCGCCTGAGCCTAGTGGTTAATATTGACATTATCGGCGCCGTGGTTAGAAAAGTAGATGTTGTCATCTCCTTCACGAAGAACGACTCGACGCCGGCTCCCTTGCGGACAGCATTTGCTTGAAGCATCAGGCGGCTTGGCGGCGCCGTTCGAACATCTTCAAAGTCGCGCATAACTTAAACTACCTCATCGGAGGCAGCGGCGGCAGCGTCTGCCTTCCGCTATCGGGGAATATGGTGGCGTCCCAGGGCCGACGCGAGCACAGTAGATCGGGACCGCGCGGGCTGGGGCGAGGACTAGTTTCTCTCAGTAAAGCAGAGGAAGGGAAAATAGACTGCACTTCGAGGATCAACGCTCCGACGTGCGAGCCGAATACAGCCGAAGACCATAAGGCCGGTATCGGCGCCGCCGATAGAGGCCGCCTACGCCAGCGATCTTCAACTCCGTCGTGAACCAACATTAACTCGGGCGCAATGGCGTTCGAAAGGCCCCAAGATGACAGTTACAGGATAGCGCAAGTCAGCGGAGTTGTTGTGCCCTCCTCGACGGCGAGATGTATCGAGAAGCATCGACGAGCTTCGTATGGCCGAAGTTATTGGGTTGACGTTTTCTAGGCGCATCTCTGGATGCGATAAGAGACTCGCTACCCTTGAAGCGTGGCAATTCTGCCGTTCCACGTCGCCGCGCCTAGAGCGCGCAAATTGGTATTGCCAATGCTGGAGTGTTCGATCGAGCACGCAAGAGCTTCGGCAGGCTCGACGCCGTGAGAGGTTCGCATACATCCGGCACTCAGCAAGTGGCCTAGTCGCTGCTCGCGTGAACTGTGCGCAAGATGCTAGAGACAACTCGGAGTTCGGGCATCCCAACGAATCCGTTTTGCCGAAGAATGCTTGCGGTTTCGGTGCGTGGCGCTTTGTTGGCCTTATTGATTCTGATGCATTATGCGTATTAGCCGGACAAGATGACGTAAGAGCCTCGAATGGCAATCCGCGGACCGCTCGCACTCATCGGTTCGAAGGAGCGCCTCCTCCCATAGGAACTATGCAGTTCTCATCATCATTTTGATGCACAGGCAAGATCTCTACTCTCTCGCTGAGCTGGTTCGGCGATTATAGTTTCGCTCGCGAGTGGAGTCCAACGGGCAAGCGGGTCTGCAACATGGCGCGGCTGCTTCGTCGGTTTCGAGTATGGGTCAACCGCCAGTAATCGAGGGAATGGTTTGAACGACATGCTCTGGGATCGAGGGGTTGTGCAAAACCATTGAACCATCGTTGCAGTAGCCGTTGTTACCGACGCAGTATTGTTAAACGTCTCGATGAGCGACAAAATCTTGCCCCGCGCACGCATCGGCCTCTGCAATTCCCGATCAAGCTCTTCGACGAGGCAGACTGCTATGGGATCCGGCGCTAACTCCGTACGTAACTGCTCGAGTGGAAACGGCGGGTACGACGTGGACGTTCTTCTACCGTTGCCTACTCGTGTGTGAGTGCGCCGCGCGAGCGATTGCGACATGGCGCAACATGCCCGAGCATGTCCAGCGTGCACGAAGAACGCCGTCCGAACTGCCGGAAGGGAAGTTTAGCATTCGCGTACCATGACGTAGCCAGAACCGTTCGTACGCTCCGCGCAAAGATTTGCTGAGTTGCGGACACGCGCACGATGCCGGCCGTTGGGTGGTGACGAGTTTCGGGTCGATCCTTCGAGTCGACCGCGCGAGCGTCGATCGCGAGACTTCGATTCGCATCACGGACTCATCGACGCCGTTGGCAAATCAGAACGCCGCATTCTTTTCCGCGCGTGCGAAGCGTCTGAACTGACGTAGCAGCGACGCCGGTCGCTTGGCTATGCTTCAGTGTTGCCTTACACCACGGCGATTCTGCTTCAAACTGGGGAAGGATGGAACGGTTCGCGGTACCTGGATGTAAGCGATACCGCTTCGGTGAACTCTATACGCGGATTGGCTGGAGCTGAAGGTCGCAAGAATGGAACAGGTGGCTCGATCCTAATCGTCCCTTTACGAGGGAATGAACTGGTCAGTAAAGTGTGACAGAAATCAAGAGGTAGAGATGCCCCGCGCAAATATTACAAGATCTATTCGAGCCGCAACGCAGCATCTTTTTCGCAACTTAGACCATCCTGAAGAGCTGCAACGAAACCCAATTACTAAAGGATACTTCGATACGCAGTCGACTAAAGATACCCACAGCGCGAACAATGCGCTGGTGCGTATCAGAACCGCTATTCGAGCCGCGGCCGTTGAATGCGAGCGCGAGGATCTTTCGACGGGGCGAGTACAACGCGCTCGGAGGAACAGACTGTTGTTCGAGCAATTCTACGCTCGTCGGGAAACGTATCGAGTGGCGGCGAGCAAGCTAGGTTTGTCCGTTCAACAATATTATCGCGACAAGGCTCGCCTGTGTCTGCGAATCACAGCGATAATTTCGAAAGCCGGATCGTCGCCCCGTCCTGTAGTCCAAGTCGCGAGCGATCTTGCTAATGCGCGATTGGGTGTGGCCGAACAGCGATTCTGGATCGGCGATTTTGCGGGAGCCCTGCGACTTTGTGAAGACATTGCGGTGCGTGCATCCGCGTCAGCCAAAATAAGAGCCCTATGCATCGCTGCAGCTGTTCACCGAGAATGCGGTAGCCCACTTCAAGCTCGGTCGTCGCTTGATGATGCCGCAGTACTATTGAACTTCCCCAGCCAGCTAGACGCTCTCGAAGCTGCGCTGGCTCGTTGCGAGATAAAGGTTGGTCTCGCCAGACTAACCTTTGACGGACCACATTCGGCGGAAGCACTGGAGATCGCACAGGATGCGTTGAATGATGCCCCCGCGGCCGCGCTCGTGCTCGACCCTTCGCGTACAGCAGTGATCGTAGAATCTTTGATGGAGTGTAGCGCCCAATACGAGGTTGTCGGCAATTTCAATCGTTCGAAGACTTTGGCGATGCGCGCCCTGGAATGTGCCTCTGCTTTGCCAGCTTCGTCTCCTCTCAAAAGCTATGCGGTTCGCCTCGAGTGTCGACACCAGTGGATTGCGCCCGATGTATCCGAGCGTAACGATATCGCTCGCCGAATTGATGCATACCGCGAGGCTCTCGAACTGGCTCGCAATAGCAAGTCTCTTTCCAGTATTGTGCTTGCCGTGGCTGATCTCATGACTGTAAATTCAATGGTTGGTAACGCGGAAGAAGCTCTGGCATATTCGAAGCAGGCTTCGAGCTTGTCCAAAGATTTTGGGGGTCATTATCTCGAAGGCTGGGTTCGTCTCTCCGTCGCTGCTGCTTTGCTCAACACCCCGTTATGGCCTCATGTCGGAACACTGCTCATCGGGCTCAACGATAGGTTCACCGAGCGTAGCCATCACTGGATATTCTTTCGAATACTGCTTGCTGAATACTTCGCGAAGAGTGGCCGCCTCAAGGCAAGTCTCAAAGTTGCAGGTGCGGCTCAGCCAATTGCCTCCGCGACTGGCCTGACGCGTCTAGATGGGGCCTTGCAATGCCTCATCGCATCTGGCGCTGATGCGATCGGCGATAAGCCGTTAGCCCAAGAACGAATCCGGGCATGCATAGATATCCAAGAGCATAGTGGAAGTCGTATGGACGTATACAACGCGTACAAGGCCGCGGCTTCCATTATGAGCGACTCTCGCTATGCCAAGGAGGCTCGCGACCTGAGAGACGAGATTGCTCGGTGAGAGTTGTTTTCTCACAGCCCTCCAATTTCTCACCTTACCCTTGACGCCGTCCTTACGACGTTTATACAATCGCGGAGCGTCCGCTTAGGGCGAGGTTTCCGCGTCGCCGGTCTTGGAAGTAGGGAGTATTAATTCATGAAGGAGTCACGGTCAAGGGAATGCTTACTGGGCTCGCTGCTGGTTGCGGGGATGCTTGGGGGCTGCAGCAATGGAGCCGGGAGCGAACCACCAACCCCCATAGCCGTACAGAGCGCGATCACCGGAGATCAAGCGAAAGCAGGTCGCTTCGCCGGGGTTCAACTTGGGATCAGCAGCGGTCAGCTCGAATCATCGATGGCGAAAAACGTCGCGAAGAGCGAGCTTTTGTACGTCTCGGACTGGTATAGCAGCGTCGTACGCATGTACAAGTACCCATCGAAGACCTTGATCGGAACAATAACGGGACTGGAGCGACCTGCAGGCATGTGTGTAGATAAGGCTCAGAACGTCTACATCGCCAACTCGTATCCTGGCAATGTCCTAGAATATGCGCATGGAGGCGTATCGCCGATCGCGACGTTCGATATCCCGAACGAATCTCCAGTCGGCTGCGCGATTAATCCGGTTAATGGCGATCTAGCGGTGGGCATAATCAGCGGGGCTACTAGCAAGGGACAGTTGGTAGTCTTCCACAACGGCAAGTCGACCACGTACTCGGAACCGAATAATTGGTACGTCTACTTTCCCGGCTATGACAAGAAGGGCAACTGTTTGGTCCAGGCTGAAGAACCTGGTGAATATTATCCACCGTTCACGACCGCCGTCGATGAACTTCCGATGGGCGGCTCTTCATTGGTCTCACTAATAATGAAAAAGCTTACCATCAGCCGTGCCGGCGCAGTAATGTTCGATGGCAAAAACTTCATAGTGGGCGATCAACAGAGCGAGTCGGGTGCGCCTGTCCTGTACCAGGCAACACTCTCGGGTAGAACCCTAACGGGGAATGGCATTGCAACCACTCTTAGTGGACAGTACGGTATTCAGGTGGTGCAACCGTTTCTGAAGACAGGAGCGAAGGGCGTCGTCGGCGCTGATGTTAACAATGACGTGGTCGATACGTGGGCATATCCAGTGGGTGGAAGCCCGCAACCTGGGAAACGGGTCGTGCTACCTTCCGGTTGGGTCCCCGAAGGTGTGGTCCTCAGTGCTGGAGACCAGACGAGATAGCCTTGACAGACAGTCCTTTTGGACATCCAAAATTGATTCATGGAGGGCGTCGGGCGCTTGTACCGGCCGCTTTCCTCCGCACGATTGCAGCCACGCTTGTCGTTTGACCGCGTTGGTTTTGAGTAAATGTTCATTTCCTACTAAGAAGCGTGAGGCGTGGGCTATAAGTGGAAAGGACTTCAAAAATCCGGACTGAGCACCGTGAACTGTATGGCTTCGAACGCGATCTTCCAGCAACGCCGCCAAGAGCCGCGAGACCGTGGGACCTTTCAGGCCGAGAGACTTGCGCGTTAATAAGGCACGCCCGTGCTCGTGCTTCCAACGGTTGCAACTCTAGTACGGATTTTCACGGCTTCTACGATCTTTTAAAAAGCATAACCACAGCTTGCATTTTGAGGACTAGGTGTTTTCGCGTCCTTTCCTTTGGCCGCGGCAGACTTGAAATGCTAGAAAGGGACAGCACTATGAATATCTCTCAACCGACCAAGTATGCAGTCTGCCTTACTGCCGCCGTTGCGCTTCTGACAAGCTGCGGCAGCGGCGCTAGTTCGGAGTTAGCTCCTGCAGCGGCCGGGCAGCCCAGTGTTATAAAGGCGCTCTTTAACGGGAAGGTTTTCTCGACTTCGGTACTTCTCGCGAAGGTCGCAGTACACCATGGCAGCGTCCGTCTACATACGCACGCGATCAAGCCGAACTGCTGTGGCTACACCAAAACGGCCTTTATCAGCGACGGCGAAGCGAACGCAGTCCAAATGTATGCCTATCCGACAGGTACGTACATCGGCCAGCTCGCTTCGCCGCCGGAACAATTCGGCAATCCCTCAGGCATGTGTAGCGATAGAAAAGGAAACGTATACATCGCAAACCTCCAAACCGCTACCATCGATGTGTACTCACACAGCGGCGCGTTCATAAAAGCGCTGAAAGATCCTGATGGCTACCCCGGCGGTTGCGCGATCAACAGGAAGACGGGAGATCTCGCTGTTTCAAACTTGTATGGGCCTAGCTCTAGTGCCGGCGGTAACGTTATCGTTTACCCCGGAGGCACCGGAAGCCCGACCGAATTCAACGCCGGCCTCTATCAGGATTTTTTCGTCGGTTATGTTAACAACACGTCCACCGTGTGGGTTTCTGGCATAACCCGAAGCTATCGCGCGGGCCTCGTCGCACTCGACACGAGCAACGGGCAGGCGACGCCGATCACACTCGGAGGCGCGACCATTCTCGGCCCCGGCACTGTGGCGTGGTCAGGTAAGACAAAGACAATGGTGGTGGGCGACCAGGTCACTCTTCCGCCGACGTTCTATCTCGTTGATCCGACAACGTATAAAGTTACTAGCTCGGTCGTCATGAGCTGCAAGGTTAACCTGTGCGATATTCCCCAAGCAACGATCAAAGGCTCGCGGCTGCTTGGGCCCGACTCGGTAAATTCCCGAGCGAACATCTTTAACTTCCCGGCTGGTGGCAGTCCAATCGCCAGCCTTACCAACTTGGAGCAGCCAATTGGCTCCGCTATCAGCCCCGACGTTCCGGAATAGTGCTCTGGAACGGCTGACTATCGCAAGGATCAGCCTGAATCGGTCTTTGTTCGCAATTTACTGAGACTGAAAGCTGCTACGTCGGTTCGTGATCCTTAACTTCGCATGCGGATGCCTTTCCCAACATGGTTGTTCTACCAAGATCTTTCGCCACGGGTTGGTGGAAATGATGGCGAAATCCCGATCAAGGGAGAGGAGCGCCATTGCCTAAGTCAGGATAGTCGACGCACAAATTATCAGTGCACTGCGTTGCGCCGAGCCGACCCGCACGCCGATTGCGGAGATCGTCCGCGAACCGGGCTTCCCCAAATGATGTTCTGGCGACGAGGGGTATTGGACAACCTTGATATGCCCGCTCTTAACGCGTGAACAACCCTTGTCGGTTTGTCCGCTACGCTTACTGCATGACCTTCGCAACGCGCGCCTCAACGGAACCGTACTGCAACTTCTCTCCGTTCATGAGCGTAAGTGCGGTTGACACACCTAGCATCGTGTGATAAGGTTGCGCAAATGTTTACCGTCCCGCAAGTCGTTTACGTCGCCATAATTATTCGTTGCTGCAAGGATCGGCGACGGTTGGCTACTGCGTAAGCATAACGAAGAGCAAGCAGAAGAGCCTCCGCCGATGCGGAGGCTCTTCTTTTTTATGGAGGTTTAAGGTTTTTGAAAACTCGAACCGGCGCTGAAATTGCGCTCGATGTTCTTGCTGATGAGGGCGTTGAAGTCATCTTCGGGTATCCCGGGGGCGCGATTATGCCGTTGTACGACGCTCTGTATAGTCACGACGTGCGGCATATTCTTGTGCGACACGAAGCGGCAGCTGCGTTTGCGGCAAGCGGTTATGCGCGCACAACCGGACGTACTGGCGTTTGCATGGCCACATCTGGTCCCGGAGCGACGAACCTAGTTACCGGGATCGCGGATGCGCTTCTTGACAACGTTCCACTAGTGGCGATCACGGGTCAAGTCCGAAGCAGCATGATGGGTACTGACGCCTTTCAAGAGATTGACATCGTCGGCATCACGCAAGCAATCACCAAACGCAGTGAGGTGGTCCGAAACGTTCAGGATATTGAACCGGCGCTACGTGCAGCTTTTAAGAGCGCGCGTGGGCCACGGCCGGGGACCGCACTCGTGGATCTGCCGTCGGATGTGCTAAAAGCGCGTCTTGAACGGCGTGCATTTACAAGGGACGCGTCCACCGATTACGCGGGCACGAGCCGAAACGATACCGCGGCGCAGCAGGGAGATCTTCGACAAGCGCATGCCGTAAGCGTTAAGGCGGCTGTTGAGGCGCTGCGACGTGCAACGCGGCCCCTGATTATGGTGGGCGGAGGCGCCCGCTGGAGCGGTGCCACGGCTGCCTATCGCGCCTTGTTACGTCTCCTCGGAGTACCGCACTGTGCTACGCTTCATGGGCTCGGATGCTCGGATCCTTGCGACCCCCTTTTTCTCGGAATGGCCGGCATGCATGGTACGAGGCGTGCAAATCTTGCGATCGAGCAAACGGATTGCCTAGTTGCGCTCGGCATGCGCTTCGATGACCGGATTACGGGCGATCCTCAAACCTTCGCACCGAATGCGCGCGACATTATCCATGCCGACATTGACGCCAGCGAGTTTGGAAAAACCGTTCGCGTGGATATTGCGCTGCATGGAGACTTGCGCGGAACTATCGAACAACTCAACGCCCGCCTGCGGACGACTGTAATGCACGTCGGCTCGGAATGGCTGCGCCTGACGCTCGCTCCAAGTGCATCACTGCCAATCGATGCTAGTCAGGACCGCTATTTATCGGCAACCGATGCGCTTGATTCATTCTTTGCGGCATTACCTACCGACGCAATCGTGACTACAGACGTGGGGCAGCATCAAATGTGGGCTGCGCAAAGAGTTTCACCTCGTGATATGACATCGTTCATCTCATCCGGCGGCCTGGGTTCCATGGGGTTCGGCCTACCGGCAGCCATTGGTGCGCAGATCGCGCACCCAAACAGACCGGTGTTCGCGGTCGTTGGCGACGGTGGCTTTCAAATGTCAATGGCAGAGCTGGCAACGCTGCGGCGATACAACCTTCCCGTGAAAATTCTGCTCATCGACAACGCTCACCTTGGAATGGTGCGCCAGTGGCAAGAACTCTTCTTTGACTGCCGCTATTCCGAAACGCAGCTGCCCGAGAACCCCGATTTTACGCTCCTCGCTCGGGCCTACGATATCAATTCGAAACGTGTTGACGCGCGCTCGAATCTCGCCGAAGCCATGGGTCGCTTTATCCGCGAACCCCGGGCGGCCTTACTGCACTGTTCGTGTTATCCTCACGAAAACGTCTGGCCCATAATTCCGGCCGGAACGAGCGTCGGCCATATGATGGACGGGTCGCCAGCATGAAGCGCTTGCTGAAGCTAGCTGACGCGCGAACCCTGGCGCGGATCATCAACCTCGCCGAACGTTGTCGGTGTACCTATACATTCGTGACCGCTGAGTATAATGGCGACCTATCTTACTATCACGTACACATCGAGCTGCGTGGCAGTGATGACTCGTTGCGGCTGCTCGACTCGCAGATCGAAAAAATTATCGCTTACGATACGAGGTATTCCCCGTGAGAAGTTCCACCGCTAATCCAAAGGTGCTACGCGCAAAGTGATCGCAGTAATCGGGTACGGAAGCCAAGGTCGCGCTCATGCGTTGAACCTCCGCGATTCCGGATTCGAAGTCGTCATCGGCTTGCGAAGCGCCGCCCCTTCGGCAAATGCCGCACGCGCTGATGGTCTACGCGTTATCTCAATCGAGGAAGCCGCATCCTTTGGCGATGTCGTAATGGTCCTCATTCCCGACGAAGAACAACCCGCGGTCTTCCTAGATTCAATCGTCGAGTCCCTCAGGTCAGGGACGTACCTTGCGTTCGCACATGGATTTGCGATTCACTTCGGATCGATTGTTGCTCCATCCGACATCAATGTTTTCATGGTAGCGCCCAAAGCACCGGGGCCGTTGGTGCGCTCTGAGTACGAAAAGGGACGGGGTGTACCGTGCTTAATCGCTATTCACCAGGATCCTAGCGGGAATTCGAGCGATGTGGCGCTTGCGTATGCTTCTGCAATCGGTGCCGGCCACGCCGGCATCGTAGAGACTACATTTCGCGAAGAAACCGAAACGGATCTCTTCGGTGAGCAAGCCGTGCTCTGCGGAGGTCTTACGTCGCTGGTGGTTGCGGGATTCGAGACCCTCGTCGGGGCTGGCTATTCGCCGGAAATGGCCTACTTCGAATGCGTCCACGAACTCAAACTAATCGTCGACTTAATACATGCGCAGGGTATCGAGGGTATGCGCGACTGCATCAGCAACACCGCTCGCTTCGGTGACTATTCGTGTGGTCAGCGCGTCATCGGAGAGTCATCACGTAAGGCGATGCGTGACCTGCTCTTGCAGATCCAAGATGGCACGTTCGCCCGTGAATGGGCGACGGAGCACAGCAATGGTAAGCCACGCCTTCTCGATTATGGACAGTCTGCTCGGAAACATGAGATCGAACAGGTTGGCGCGCGATTACGTTCGTTTATGCCCTGGCTGCGCGAACGTACTGAGGCGACGCGCCAGGACGAAGATCTAAAGTTCCGGGTATGCTAAATCCGCGTAACGGCGCGCTCAAGTCGACTGAGAGCAGCAATCAGAGAGCGTTCCCTCCGGGCAACGGAGGTCTAGTCAAGGAGCAATACGACAAATTGTCTAGCGATTGGCCCACGGCAGATGACGTTAGACGCGCAGCGAGCGTGCTCGAAGGCGTAGCGCTCAAGACCCCGTGCTTACCGTCGGAAGCACTTTCACGGCTCGCGGGTGCGGACGTCGTACTGAAGTATGAGAATACGCAACACACCGGATCCTTTAAAATGCGCGGCGCCCATGTTAAGCTGTCGAGTTTGACCCGCGGCGAAAGGCGAAACGGGATCGTCACCGCTTCGGCCGGTAATCACGCGCAGGGCGTGGCATTTAGCGCCTCGCAGCTAGGTACGAGTAGCACGATTGTCATGCCCCATGGCACCCCCTACTGTAAAATACGCAGCACCGAGGCATACGGTGGACGGGTCTTACTGCACGGGTCGACCGTCTCAGAAGCAACCACGAAGGCGGTCAAAATCGCTGAGAGTAACGGCAAGTCGTTTATCTCCCCTTTCGACGATCCGGTGATTGTTGCGGGGGCAGGAACGGTAGGGCTTGAGCTACTGCAAGCCTTTCCGAATCTTGACGTGCTACTAGTTCAAGTGGGAGGCGGTGGACTTATCAGTGGTGTCGCTCTGATCGCGAAAGCACTTAATCCCCACATTCGCGTCATCGGCGTTCAGACCACACTTTATCCAGCATTGCACAATGCCTTAAACAACCTGCCGTCGCCCGTAGGCGGCGCTACGCTGGCTGAAGGCGTCGCAGTGGCGCGAGTCGGCGACTTGAATCTATCAATGGCCAAAGCCCTTATAGACGATGTCCTCCTTGTCGATGAAGATGCGCTCGAATTTGCAGTACACCTACTCCTGGAGGACGAGAAAACGGTTACGGAGGGAGCTGGGGCCTTGGGCGTCGCTGCACTTCTCCAACACCGCGCCAGTTTCCGTAGCGCGCGCGTTGGACTTATACTCTCAGGCGGCAACATTGACACAGGGCTTCTTGCATATGTCATTTCGCGCGTGCGCTTGCGGGAACGGCGCGTCGTGTGCTTGCGCGCAGAAGTGCTCGACGTTCCTGGTGGCCTGGCTGGAGTCTCCGAGGTTGTCGCGCGCAATGGCGCCAACGTGCTCGAAGTATCTCACCGCAGGACGTTTCCTAATGTGCTAGCCAAGTGCATGCAGCTGGACCTTACTGTCGAGTTACGGAAGCCTGACGACATGTACGCGATCGTACGGCAACTCAACGACCTTGGCATTTTAGCAACACTCCCCGCGGTGGGATCCGCGTGACGCAGCTCAACGCGCGCAGCGCAACGATCACGCAAGGGGTAGAACGAGCGGCTGCGCGTGCCATGTTCAAGGCAATTGGCTTCACCGACGATGACCTGCGAAGACCGATTATCGGCATCGCGAACACATGGACTGAAACCATGCCGTGCGGTTTTCACCTCCGACACCTTAGCGAGCATGTGAAACGCGGCGTCCGAGCAGCGGGTGGTACACCAATGGAATTCAATACGATTGCCATCAGCGATGGTATTGCAATGGGGACCGCAGCAATGAAGTCTTCATTGGTGAGTCGCGAAGTCATCGCCGATTCGATCGAGCTAATGGGACTGGGCTACATGTTTGATGGCATTGTGGCGCTTGTCGGTTGCGACAAAACAATTCCAGGCGCCGCGATGGCGCTTGCGCGCCTCAACGTGCCTTCAGTGATGTTGTACGGTGGGCCTATCGCTCCTGGACGTCATCGCGGCCGCGATATTACCATCATCGATGTCTTTGAGGCGATCGGAGCACACGCTATCGGAACCATCGATGACAAAGAGTTGGCCAAGATTGAAGATAGCGCATGTCCCGGACCCGGTGCTTGCGGAGGTCAGTTCACGGCAAACACAATGGCGACGGCAATCGAACATCTCGGCCTGGCCCCCATGGGTAGCGCCACTGCCGGCGCTACTGATGATCGTCGCTTGGGGTGGGCGCAGACGGCTGCCGCTACAGTTCTAGATCTGTTGGCGCGCGACGTACGACCGCGGAACCTCCTCACGCGCAAGGCCTTTGAGAACGCGATCGCAGTCGTGGCCGCGACCGGAGGTTCGACCAATGCGGTGCTTCATCTACTGGCGATCGCGCATGAAGCTGGAGTTAATTTAGTGATCGATGACTTCGACGCGATTAGCCGGCGGACGCCAATTATTGCAGATCTCAGGCCCGGCGGAAAACATGTCGCTCTCGACGTCGACCGCGCCGGAGGAACGGCGCTGATTGCGCGACGATTGCTGAATGCGAACTTGTTGCACGGCTCGGTCCGAATGGCCGATGGGAGGACGCTCGAGGACACGGTGGCACTTGCGACGGAGTCGCCAAAACAAACCGTCGTGGCTACAGTGGCACGCCCGTTTAGACCGCGCGGCGGCCTCGCGATCCTGAAAGGCAACGTTGCTCCGGATGGAGCGGTGCTCAAGATTGCTGGACGCGAGCACTCTTACCATTGTGGCCCGGCGCGAGTCTTCACATGTGAAGAGGACGCGATGGCGGCAGTCATGCATGGAACTATCCAAAGCGGTGACGTCATGGTCATCATGTACGAAGGCCCGAAGGGCGGACCCGGAATGCGTGAAATGCTGGGCGTAACTAGTGCGATCGTTGGTGCCGGTTTGATGAACAAGGTGGCACTCGTAACCGATGGACGCTTCTCTGGAGGCACGCACGGGCTTATGGTGGGCCACGTGGCGCCCGAGGCCGCTTGTGCCGGCCCTATTGCCCTTCTGCGTAACGGCGATCTCATTACGATTGATGTCGAGGCACGCGAGCTCAACGTAGATCTATCTCCTGATGAGCTTCTGTTACGTTCAGCCAGCTGGACTGCACCGGCGCCGCGTTGTAGCGCCGGAGTCCTTGCAAAGTACGCGGCGCAAGTCGGTTCGGCCGCCTTTGGCGCATTGACAGGCGGCAGCCCAGAGATGCGGCTTCATAAGACCTAAGCTACGGATCGACGCTTTCGAGACCTGCCTGTGGACGCGATAAGAGAACTCGCTACCGCTGAAACGTGGCGATGTCGCCGTTTCAGATCGCGGCGGTCGTCGAGTGCGGAAACTGGTATTGCCATGCTGGAATGTTCGATCGAGCACGCAAGATGCTTCGGCAGGCTCAACGTTTAGCCGCAAGAGCTCGCATATATCCACCACTCAGCAAGCAGCTTTGTCGCTGCTTGCAGGTCTTTGCGCAAGATACAAGAGACGTTGGAGTTCAAGCGTCTCAACGAATCCCTTTTACTGAGCAATGCCAGCGGTCGGTGCGTGGTGCTTTTTCGGCCTTACTGATCCTGATGCATTATTGTATATCAGCCGAACACGATGACGGAGGGCACGAGCTTGCAAGAAATGCGCTCGAGACAATCCAAACGACTGAAGGAACGAACCTGGCGGAACTTCCTGGACTATAAAATTCGGGGCCTGATTCGAACAGGTCACTGGCGCCTGGCGTCGGGATTGGCTTTCGCCGCGGAGAAAATTCCTCAACCGGGATCAATGCTGTGGGCGTAATTAAATTCCAGGGCACTATTTAACTCGAGCTAATTATTATGAAGCCGCTCAGCAGCACTCGTCAATTTTACGAAGGGTGAAAAAAGTGGAAGTCAGTGGTTGCAGGGAGTGGCTGTTCGATATCTGCGCCGACTCGTGCTCGTTGCGGGTCTCGCACCGAAGCGGACAACCAATGCTGGAAGCACTTAACCTAATCGAGGGAGATGCAAGTGTGGTCCCACTCTTTGCGACCTATGACGTTGCTGCACGACTGCTCTGGGACCGCCGTTTGGCGCCAGTCTCGGTGCACAGCCTTCGACTGGATGTCAGGTCTCGAACGGCACCGCGGACCGCTCGCACCGTCAGTTCGAAGGAGCGCCTCTTCTCAGATAGTGACCATGCACTTCTCATCCTCATCCGATGCGCAGGAAGATCTCCACCATCGCTTCGCTAGTTCCGTGATTATAGTTTGCTGGTGGGAGAAGTCCATCGGGCAAGAAGGACTGCATCATTGCACGGCTGCTCCGTCGGTTTCGAGTATGGGTCAACCGCCAGTAATCGAGCGAATCGTTTGAACGACATGCTCTGGGATCGAGGGGTTGTGCAAAAACCATTGAACCATCGTCGCAGTACCCGTTGTTACCGACACAGTATTGTTAAACGTCTCAATGAGCGACAAAATCTTGCCCCACGCACGCATCGGCCTCTGCAATTCCCGAGCAAGTTCTTCGACGAGGCCGACTGCTATGGCATCCGGCGCTAACTCCGTACGTAACTGCTCGAGTGGAAACGGCGGGTACGACGTGGACGATTGCACAACCGGAGCACCGATATTGTGCGCGTGGACGTTCTGCTGATTGCCGCCGGCAACGTGAACGTTCGATACGTCGCCTTGTGCAAAGATGTTGATTAGGGCTGCGGGTAAGCGGGATCCGTGAAAGTCCTCAGGATGTTCGACGAAGTCAATCCATCAGCGGTAATCCGAGCCATCATCGCTACGAGGCCATGTCCCAAGCTCCGAATCTGCTGCCCATGTTCGCGCGAGGCGAGAAGTCCCTTGTCGACCAGATATTGCTGCGCTTCGAGTATCTCCGCGAGCCCAAATCCGGTCGCGGCGACAATTTCACTAGTTTGGATGTAATTGCCCGGGCTGCTTTTATTCCGTTCGTAGCAATAGCCTAAAGCGTTTGCTCGGACCTGATCGTTCGTCATCGGTGGCCCTACGCCGGTAGCGATGTGCGGACCTCGCGGTCTGGACCTCCGCAGTTGGCCGGCCCGAGGCCGTAGTGCTCGTGCTCGACGGCTGCGGTTTTGCTCGCGCGTCGCGATCGTTGTGGTGCGCTCCATTTTCGGGGAATGAGTAAAGCGTTGGTCACCAGTCGGGTCGATTCTCCCCAACTGGCGACCAGCAAGCAGATTAAATCATAGGATAAGAGTGCAGAACCATCTGACACTCGGTGGCCGCGTCGAACTGCGACGAACTACTACTGACGGACTACCTCATACTCAGAGCTTTCGCGCTGGAGAAGCCGCCCCCTTAAACATGCCGCCAAGGCGGCGTGTGCCCACCTTCCTTTTCACCAAACCGGTGACATGGAGCGAAACGCGTTCCCACGGTTACCTTATCTTCGATTTCGGGATGCGCTGAGCATTGGACTGTTCCTTCTTCGCCATATCGGCGTATCTTTTTCGACGAATTCGCGGATGGTACTTCGATGCAGGAGCAGTCGAGCAGTTTGGTATGCGCGCGATCAAGTACGACGTCGCCTGCGGCGTTCAGCCCGCTGAGCTCGCCCGCAAAAGCTTCGCGTCGGGACATACCATAAAATTCGCCGTGCAGTGTCAAGTGATTCGTTAAGATGCGCTCATATTCCAAACGTTATTGCAACCCGAGTGCCCGCTGGGCTTTCGCCGCCTGAACAGCATGACTGAGCAATCTTGTGACAGCCTCAGTGGGCAGTCTTGTTTCTCACGAACGCCCGTTTGTTTGGGGAGCCACGTCTTTCTTTCCGTCTCCACGGAGGTAACCGAACCGGTGCCCGGGAGACGTTCGGCTACGCGGCTGAGTAGTATCCGTCGTTCTGATTGTGGATGACATTTGCTTGCGCCGGAACACTCATGATCGTTTCTGCGGGTTGTCAATTAACAATACTGGGCAGTGCGCATAACGCGCGATTCGGTCGGAGATACTCCCTATCAGGAAACGCGTGATTCCGCTTGAGAGCCCGCGGCGGCCCACGACAATGAGATCAGCTCCAATCTTCGAGGCAGTGTCGACCACGCCCTCAGCCGGATGGCCGCCTTCGACGATCAGCAATTCTGTCCCGACACCTCGTTCACGGCTCAGGTCGATGAGCGAGGCCGCACTGCCTTCGTAAAATCGGTGCGCTTTGGCTCTATCGTTTTCCACTTCTGCGGATGTTTCAGCATAAGCAGCCGGCTGCGCAACGGAAACGAGCTGCAAACGCGACTCGAACCGTTTCGCAATCTCGATTGCGTACTCGAAAGCTCGACGAGCACACTCG
Source organism: Candidatus Tumulicola sp. (assembly GCA_036490475.1). NCBI lineage: Bacteria > Bacillati > Vulcanimicrobiota > Vulcanimicrobiia > Vulcanimicrobiales > Vulcanimicrobiaceae > Candidatus Tumulicola > Candidatus Tumulicola sp. The sequence goes on along the minus strand of DASXDT010000005.1, from coordinate 390,656 downwards.
GAACCGTCCCAAGCTACGATAATGTGTGAAAACATACAACACCTACCAATGGCGGATCGAGGGAAATAGTAATAGCATTAAGATTGTAAACGTCAGAATGTAGGCCAAGTAGGCACCGATGCTGCCTGACTGCGTCGCTCGTACGGCGGATGCAATCCACAACAGAGGTGTAAAAAGCCAGCGATACCATGCCAGCTCGAAAAACGGCCGAACCGAGCTGTCGTACGTACGTATCTCTGGATTGACGGCTCGCGTTGTTCGTGTAACGACGTCCAAAATGACCCGGGTTGGATTGGCATAACCTGTGCCGCCGTACTGCGTCCAAGAGCGGTACGGCTCGCCCGATGTCCAAGCGGGGGTCGCTGACGACGCCGGCCGCGAAAATAGCTTTGAAACGATCCAAAACATGATCGTGAACCCTGCCAGCACTAGGCCCATTCCCCCAGGCGAGACCGACGAAAAGCCACCGAAGGCAGGCGCGACTAACGGGAAAACTCCGATCATCGCGGCAACTGCATCGCTGTGCGAAGCCGAGTCAATGCTCGGTGCAATGGTGGAAAGTAAGGATCGAGCGAACACGCCGGTTCCGACAATCGCCGCACAGCCGAGAAGCAACCCCACCCCGCGCAGCGGAGCTCGAACAACGAAACCCCTCTGTAGCGTTACTGAGCGTGAAGCGCCAAGCAGACCAATGCCGACAAACTTCGTGAACGTCACGATCGCAATGCCAGCCGCAACGCCAATGATTGCGCCGGCGAGTGCGAAAATGACTTCGGAAGCAACGTTTCCGGTACGAAACGCTTGCATGAGCGATTCAAGCACGAGCCACTCGCCGACAAAGCCAGCAAGCGGCGGAAGCGCTGCTAGCGACATGCCGGACAATATTGCGGAAAGGGTTGTCAACGGAAGTACGCGCGCTAAGCCTCCGAGCTTATCCAGGTCGGTGCTTGAACGCGCATCATTCACTGAAGCAATGGTCAGAAATAGGGTGCTCTTGGCCACGGCGTGCGCAACGATTTGCACTGAGGCTGCTGCCAGCGCGAATCCCATCAGCATCGGATCGTGAAGCGCCCGACCCGCTATCGCGACGCCGAAGGCAGCAAAGATGATGCCGCTGTTTTCGACGCTTGAGTAGGCAGCGAGCGCGCGCATGTCTCGTTGCCCAGCAGCCCATGAAATGCCAAAAAATGCGCCGACAGAACCGACGGCAATCACTGCGATGGCTAACCACAGAGGCGCCTGGGGGAACGCAAGCACGAAACGTGATATGCCGTAAAAGCCTACGTTGAGTGCACCGCCAGCCATCAACGCCGCAACCGCACTCGGCGCACTTCGATAACCGTAGGGCATCCAACCCTGTAGCGGGAGCATGCCGAACTTCGCGCCGAACCCAATAACGAGTAGTACAAGTATGAAGCCGCCGGAGGCGCCCACAAAGTGGGTTCCGGCCGCAATCGCGTCTCCGACCTCGAAACTGCCCGCAGCGTGGGCGAGCGTCAATAACGCGGCAAGTAGGCAGCCGCCTGCAACATGTGTAACGACGAGTGTAACGTACGCAGATCGCGGCGCGGATTCGTCCGTCCCTGCATATCCAATTGACCAGAAAAACGCCAATGCGAGCAATTCCCAGCCGAAAAGAAACAAAAAGACGTCGCCGGCCGCGCACGTTACTAACGACGCCAGTAGGACAGCGCAGGAACTTGCCGCAGCCGTGTGACCAGCGCCTCGTTCGTCGGCACTGCGGCCGCCCAACGCAAACACCGCAACGATTACGGCAATTGCTCCGATTAGACCGATATAGAATCCCGAAACTGCGTCCATGCGTAGCAGCAGGTGTGCATCCGGCGGGCCAGACGCATACGATCTACTCGAATGAAGGGCGGTCGCAGCCGATATGAGCGATGCGATCCCAGCGGCGCCAAGGAACATAAAGCCGATCGCCCGACCGAGCGGTCCGCGTATCGCGACGACGAGAATGATGCCGACAATGCACAGCGCAAAGGCGACGAGCAAAGCAATCACAAGAACGTTCCTCGTGCATCTGAGCGACCGAGCGCGACCCAGAGGCCGTGAAGAATCGAGAGCGGCGCAGGTGGTGCTCCTGGGATCATGACATCGACGTCGAGCACCGCGCGTACCGGGACGGGCGCGCCGCCTGCGGCGGCAAAGATTCCGCCGGAGCACGCCGTGGTTCCGAGTGCGATGACGACTTTGGGATTCGGCATTGCGTCGAACGTCCGCAGCAATGGCTCGCGCATGGATTGCGTCACAGCACCGGTCACGACGAGCACATCGGCATGTCGGGGCGTCGCCGTGAGAAAGATTCCCAAGCGATTTGCGTCGTAGTATGGATTGAAAATTGCTGCAAGCTCCTGCTCTTCAGAACCGTCGCTGCCTGCGTCGACATGACGAAGATGAATCGATCGTCCTAATGTGCGCACCCGTTTGGCGAGCCGTTCTTGGATCGAATGCGGATCGCCGCCCGTCAGCGCGAGCTCGAACGTGGAAGTCGTTTGGAACGCCTCCGGAAAGGCGCGTGCGCATTCTCCGCATTGAAAACAGCGTGTTGGGTCGATGACGGCACGGCCCTCGCTCGGTATGATTGCTCCAGATAGGCAGGCCGCAGCGGCACGACGCTGGACGTCGACGTCTGCCGGCAACGCTTCGATCGCGCCGCGGTACGCTTGCGGCATCTCGTCGCCGCCGGACGGATAGCGCGTCGTGAGAATACCACCTCGTATACCGCGCATCAGCCAGCTCATCGATCGACCTCTGCCTGGATCGCTCCAAAGGAGTGCTCGATAAACGAAAAGTCGGTAAAGATGTTTCCGGGCAGAGAAGGCACGAACGCTGGCCAATTCGCAAAGGACGCAGATCGGATCGCAACACGCGACAGAATACCGCTCTCGATGCGGACGAAATACAATAGCTCGCCCTGCGGTGACTCGACCCGCGCGATAGCGGATCCGTCTTGTGGAGTATACGCCACTACACTGGGCCCGGCAGGGTCAGCATCGAGGGCGTTGCGGATGAGCTGGAACGAACGTGTTATTTCCCCGACTCGTACCAGAGCGCGGGCCGCGGCATCGCCGGTTTGCTCTCGCGTCTCCTCACCATCAAGCGGCGTGTAAAGGTAGCCGTCACAGGCGCGGACGTCGCTAGAAACGTGGCTGCCGCGCGCCACCGGACCGACGGCACCGTATGCACGAATCGTCGACTCGTCCAATCGACCGGTTCCGATAAGGCGATCTATGAGCGACGGCGTCGATACCAATCCCGCGACGGTCTGCGTCGCCTGCTGTTGGACCTCGTCCAGCGCACGTTCGCACGCGTCGGCCAGGCGCGAGAGCGCGTCGAATCGCGTTCCTCCGACGCAGATCGTTCCACGCGCGAATCGGTTACCGGTGGCTTCACAGAGCAAACGGTGAACGCGCTCCTTCGCCGCAAATGTCATGGCAGCTCCAACCGACAGCGAGCCATCATCGGCGAGTTTTGCCAACGAGTCAAGATGCTGGTGAATCCGCTCGAGCTCGACAAGTACGGCTCGCGCGGCACGCGCACGATCGGGAACGCGAATGCCGAGCGCTGCCTCGACCGCACGGCTGAACACGGCTGCGTGGCTCGATGCCGTTGCTCCCGAGACGTACTCGGCCACGTAGGGCGCCAGCTGCAGCGGCGTGCCCTCGAAACGTTCTTCCAGCCCGCGATGCTTGAAAAACATCGATGGACAGACGTCGATGAAATCTTCGCCAGCCGTGCCGACATTCCAACGCGCGGATTCAACGATTCCCGAACGCACGGGACCATAGAGCACCGTGGAGACCTCGGCAGAAGCGGAATAGCTGCGAAGCTCCTCGGCCGCAACCGGGTAGCTCAGCGTTGCCGCCAGCGGAAGCTCCGAAAACGAAATGTCGAAGCGCTCGATGGCTTCGCGCTCGTACCATTCTGCGGCAGGCGTGGCGGAGGCTAGCGACCGTAACGTTCCTTCGACGTCACCGGCACAATCGTGCAGCTTGCCGGCATCATCGACCACGTAATGGGCGCGCGTGGCGCCCCCAACCGCTTCGAAGAACAGCCACGCAAAGCGCGCACCGGCAGCGAGCGCATTGCGCGTCTCAAGGAGTGCGTCTGAGGCCTTCACGGATGTCCTCGTACGATGGCTCCAGCATTGGCGATGAGCACGGCGAGCGGAGTTGGAACGTAGAGTCCTATTACGAGAACCACCGTAAACACTGCTACCATCGCCGCGATCGCAGCCGGATCACGATCACCGCGCTGCACGCCTTGCGGCGCCGCACCGGCCGTCATCGCGATCGTCCAACGCGTAATACCGGCGAAAGCAACCAGCAATAATCCGACAACGACGATGGCGACCGGCCACGCCAATCCGGAGAAACCTCCGGAGAGGATCATTAGCTCGCTACGAAATGGACCGAATGGGGGCATTCCCGCCAGGGCCAGCGCCGCCATTGCAAACAACGTTCCCGATATGGGCAAGATCGTAGCTGCGCCGCGAATGCGTTCTATTTCTCGCGTATCGTACCGTGCCGCCAACCGGCCAGCCCCATAGAACGCCAGTGCCTTGGCTGCGGCATGATTGACGACGTGTAACAACGCCCCAGCCAACGCCAAGGGTGCCCCAAATGCGAGGCCGCATGCGATGATGCCCATGTGCTCGATACTCGAATAGGCGAGCATTCGTTTAATGTCACGTTGGCGTAGCAAGAAGAACGCACCAACAAACAACGACAGCAGTCCAACGATGAAGAATGAGCGCTGCGTCATGCCCGTTCCGAGCGCGGCGTTCGCAATTGCCGCGAAGCGGAGAATCACGTATAACGCATCCGATAGCAACACGCCGGACAACATCGCGCTCGTCGGCGTTGGGCCCGCGCCATGTGCGTCGGGAAGCCAGGTGTGCATCGGAGCCAGACCCATCTTGGTTCCAAAGCCGATCAGCGCGAATATGAAAGCGAGTCGCAATGCGTTCGAATCGAGTTTCGACGACACCGCCATAAAGGAAGACCACAGCGGGGCGTAATGACTCCCAAGAGCACCCGTACCCGACGCGTAGAGTACAACGACCCCGATCAAACCGAGTGCCAAACCACAAGACGCAACTAACAGGTATTTCCACGCCGCTTCGAGAGCCGCGTCTGAGCCTTGCAAACGCACGAGTAATGCCGCTAGGATCGTGGTCACTTCGAGCGCCACCCACAGCGCGGCCATATTGCTCAAAAGGGGTACGACGATTTCGGCGCAAGCGAACGCATTCGTCAGCGCAAGAAACTCGCGACGGTAGCGCTCCTCTCCGTTCGCGCCGATCGGCTCTGCGCGCACATACCACAGGCAATACAGTCCTACTGACCCGTAGACGATCGCGACTGGAGCGAGAAACAGCGCCGAGAGAGCGTCCAAACGGCCTTCCCCGCCGGCGATGCGCACAAGCAGCACCCCGATGCATGCGGCGCACGTAATCGATCCGATGGCAGTCGCATAACGACCGGCGCGCGAGGGCACCACGAGAACGGCCAATGCCAATCCCAAGGGAATCGCAACAATAACCCACGATAGCGCGCTCACCCTCGCAGCCTTTCAAAGAGCGAAACGGATGCGGCGGCCTGCGACCCCACCAACGCTCGAACCAAAATGGCGAATACGACGACCGCCGCGAGCACGTCAATCAACAGCAAGACGCCGATGATAAACGGCAGACCCGGAGCAAGGGTGATCGTACCGAAAAATAAGCCATTCTCGAGCGTCAGAAAGGCGATGACTTGCGCCACCGCATTTGGCCGTAAGATCGCAAGAAGAAATCCCGTGAAAACTATTGAAAGCGTTGTTGCAAGGTCGGCATTTGCTAAGAAGATGCCGCCCAGCAGCGGCAACTGCACTGCTGTTAAAATCGAGACCCCGATCAACGCTCCCGCGATAATCAAGGACAACAGAACGTTTACTCGGGCGGGCAGTTCGATTCGCATCGAAATGCCTCGAACTAGCGCGCGCATGTATCCAGGAAGAAGCAGTCCCTTAAACAGGGCGGTCAGGATAGCCAGGACGATCAGATCCCAGGCGTGCTCGGTGATACCGGCGCCGAGACAAATCGCCGCAACGAGCCACGACTGGACTGCGTAGAGCCGGATGAATTCCGGGATGACGACCGACCGGAACAATGCTAGCTGCACGAGCAGTAACAGCATGGCGATCGTGCCCGCCATCGCTTGTGGCACAGTGAGCTCGTGCAGACTCATCCGACCCCAACCACGTAGGCAAAAACGGCTAAAACTGCCACCAGCAAGCCGGTCGCAATGAATTCCGTAATCTTGTAGAGTCGCAGTTTCGCAAATGACGTTTCTATGACGACCACCACGACAGCAATGAGGAGCATTTTTAGTAGGAGCGTGACAACAGCCCATGCGACGGAGCCGACATTTCCATCTGACGAAAGCCCCATGGGAAGCAGCAGCACGTTTACAAAGACGACGTACAGCAGAAACTGCTTCATGGATGAGCCCCACCGAAAGAGCGCCATCCAGGGACCTGAGTGCTCGAACCAGCGCGCGTCATCGATCATCCCGAATTCCACGGTTGCGGAGGAACTTTCGATAGGTATGCGGCCGGTGTCGACAAGCATCATCATGAAGAATGCAGCAGTAGCCAGGACGTGGGCCGGGCGAAGCACATTTGCCGCAGAATGGCGCAACGCGGCGTTCATCGCATACGGCAGATCTGTTCCAGTTATGAATGCGACCGAAAAGAAAACAAAGATAAGCGTCGGCTCGACGAGGATGCCGACCATTGTCGCACGACTGCTACCGATGTCGGCATACTGCGAACCGGAGTCGATCGCTGCCAACGCGGTAACGAATCCCGCTAACGCGAACAGAAACGCGCCGGCAAGGATGTCGCCGAAGGTGGCGCCTGGCAGCGGATACGTCGTCAACACCGGAATCAATGTCGCGATTGTCGCATACGCGCCGCACGCTACGTATGGAGCCGTCCGAAAAACCCAGGACGATGGCTCGGGTACCAGGGACTGCTTGTGAAAGAGCTTTACAATATCGCGGTAGGGCTGAACGAACGATGGCCCCCGCTTGCCGGCGACCACAGCCTCTAGCCGGGCGATGAACCCAGTCAGTAACGGAGACAACAGCACTAAGGTCAGCACCTGTGCCGCCTGGACCGCGGTAGGGGTGAGGGTCAAACAGTTCTCCCAACGTAACGCCAGCGTATTCGTTCGTCAGGAGTCATTGGCCGAATGGCTTTTCGCGAGTTGCACTCGCCGGCGAACTCCTCCGCCGTTGCGGTCACTTTCTATCGTGCCGGTGAGGCTCCTGGTGCCTCACTTTCAATGACAATTGGCGCTTCATCTTCATGGATATCCACGACCTCTTCGTATTTTCGTAGTCGCTCCTTCAGGTATCGAATGCGACGTTGGAGCTCCTTGGAACGCGAAATGAGAATGTCTCGATCGCCAAACATTCCGGCATTGCGAAGACGCTCGATATTGAGGTTGCGCGACGCCTCTTGATATTCAAAGTGCTCGGCCGAATACAGACGTTGCAACTCATAAAGCCTTTCACTCCGGTCGCGCCCACGCCGTTCGCTTTCGGACAAGCGTTCGCGCAGACCGGCACACTCGACTTCTAACGCCGCGATGGATTCGGCATCTTGGCACGCTTTTCTATCCAGCCAGCGCCGGACTCGCTCGGTGAGAGACGCCCACCTTGAGGGACGAGGAACTTCCACAGCGTGGATCTCCAAAGGTGGTAGGAGCCATCATCCTGACGAGCGGTCTAGTGCGCGGCGAGCCCCAACGCCTGGCCGATTTAGGCCTATGCTTAGGATGACGCAAAGCGCTGTCGCGCGCAAGCATATATCGCGAAGGATTGGGTAGAAATGAGGTGAATTCTTAAGTATTCGAGGCGATGGAGCGCCGCCCCAAACCGCCGGCCAACGGCTGATGGCTCCTATTCGAAAGCGAGGATGTCGAATGGGAGCTTTTTCTTTGCCAGCCGACAGTGGCTTGAACGAAGCTGAGACCTACCGCGTTAGAGTGTCGGCCGCCGTCTCGCGAGCGCCAGGCGAATTGCTGATCGTACGCGAGCGGAAGCGGGCGCTTACGGTTCTGAACCTGCCTGGCGGAACGCCGCGAATGGGAGAGACGTTACAGGCGGCGGCCGTTCGCGAGGTTCGCGAAGAGACCGGCTATGATGTCATAACTAGCGAGATTGCCTTCGTCGCGGAGCGGCGAACAGAACGCTGGGGCGGGGCTTATCTGGAAGTTTGCTTTTACGCGCAGATTACGAACCAAGCAGTGCATCCCCAAATGCGTCACGACGGGATTTTCGCTGTCGAATGGTTACCCTTCGAGCACAGCGACGTCCGGCTGCACCTACCGCACGCGGATATGCTCGAGGCTTCCATGCGAGGTCGTTTCCTCGCCGAAAGTCGGGAAAACGCACCATAGTATCGCTTCGCCTGCGATCGACCCGGACGCAGCGAAGCAAACGACTGGGTTTACCGCAATTCGAACGTGCGCCTTTTTCATCGCTTTGCACTAGCGAAGCACCGGCAGCCGGGATGAAATGGGGGAACCGCTTGCTCGTCACGAGTTTGCGATCCCCAGCGAGTGCGACAGGAACCGCAACCTCCTTTATACCCGCCGATCTCGAATTGCTCGGCGCTTGATTTCGCTAAGAGATGGTGCCGGTCGGAAAGTCTAAGAAGCCAGTGCGCTATCACGTCGACCAATGCGAGATCGGTTGCGATGGCGCTCGGTAGTGCAATTGGTGCGAAGTCGTGAATGTCCTCTGGACCCTTGCGGAGGTACGCGCTCTGACTGAGATGGCGCAAACCGTCGCGGAGAAGGGCCGCAGTGAGTCCGGTACTATCGACCGTGGGCCGGGTACGAATGGACTCGTCAACACGCCCCACACGAGTCCGGACGAGCCGGGCGACCATAGGGAGAGTCAACCATAGCGCAGCGTTCCACTCTGCGGACGGTCCTAGGGTGAAAGCCCAGAGTGGCGGTCGTTCGCGCGTTACGAGCAAATGATCGCGGTACCTGGCCAACGGCCCACGCCACAAGTTCAGCCCTAGAAGGCAGGCTGCAATATCCGAGCCGGCATGCGCGGAACCGACCGCGTCATTTATAAGTTTTCTGTCGTGGCGCGCAAGCTCATGAAAGAGTTCGAACACCGTCGCGTCGGGTTCCCGGCGTCCTCGAGCGGCTAAGTCGTGTTGGTTTTCGAATCCTGGATTCAAAGTTAGAACTTTTATACGAACGCGCTCTGTCGTAATGAGGCCGCTCGACATCATAGCTCGCAGCGTTGGAATGGCGGAGCGCACTTTGTGGTCGCTATCGATTACTTCGATGACGACGGGCAGGCGTTTGGGGGTATCTCGTGCCCGCGACGAACGAATTTCGCCGGAACCGCCGTACCCTTCGATGCCTCTCAATACGGTAGCGCCAGCAAAACCCTGAGAACGCAATTCCTCGACGATGGCTACGTAGAGTAAATCCTTCCCATGGCGCACGTCTTCGCTCAGGTAAATTCGCATCAGGGTGACGCGCTGCCGGACGTTCAATTAACTGCTCCTCATAAACTGCGATTTATGTAGGAGCCATCAGCCAGTCTGCCCGGCGGTTACATCGGCGGCGCTCCATCGCCCGGACTTGTTTTAGATCGTGCGTACCCTAAGGTTTTGGGATGCTCAAAAACTGCACCTGTTCAACGGCGACGGGCCCGTCTGTGACCGCTTCCCGGCCGTGTGAAAGCACTGATGCAATCCTTTCGGGTAGGTCGACAACCTCGTCGATGATCGGCAATGTTGGCGACGCCAGTGAAGGGCTGCTCTATGCGGGTTATGCCCTCTGCCGACCTGTTGGACTCCGCGAAAGGTGGTTGTGCCTGCTACATGCCGCGAGCGAAACCGCTCAATAACAGCGGCATAAACTGCCGTTTTGAAAATCTCGCACTGCTCTCAGGCGGGCCTTCAACTCACGCGGTTCTGCGTCCTATCGAGCACCACTGTATAACGAGGAGACGATGCGTGCGTCGGCAAAGGCACAGTTCAGGCGATGGAGCGCCGCCCGCAACCGCCGATCGAATCGGCTGATGGCTCCTATACTCTAAGAAACGAGAGAGAGGAGCCTTGCGTTGCAAGAACCGCACGCCACGATCGCAAACGTATTTCCCGATATTCCTCAGGAAGAACGCACGACACTCGCGCGCTCACCCGGTGCATACAGTAGCACGGATGTCGCCGCCTGTTTAATCGGGCTCGACCTTTGGCGGGAGCCTCTCGCACGGTACAGAGATTATTGCGTTGCCTCGGGTGAGCGCCCGCATCTATGGATGTTCGCCCTCCGACCATCGGCACACTTGGATTTATCGCGTTGGCGATCGCTTTCGATTGCGGCGCGGTTGGTACGTTCACGTGCCGGTGACCTCAATCGCATGATTGTCGCGCGGGCCACGGCGTGGAGTCTAGATATGCGAGCTTCGACGTATCGATCCGGACTGAAAGCCTTAATGGAACATGGATGGACCGCGAGAACAGGCCCAGAAAAGTATCGTTTCGCCGCGGTTGCATCGCCCGAGGAGCTCGTCACAGATCTCGCGCTCGTGGAAATCATCGGAAACTGGTTGTGGCGGCTCGCCGATCGCGAGCGCCTTTTAACCCATATTCGGTGCGCGAGCTTTGACGTCCATGGATACGATGGTTCGTGCACCTTGTGTCGCGAGCGCTGGGGCCAGCGTGAGCGAAGTCTTCACTGGATTCCGCCGTTCCATCCAGGCTGCCGTTGCTTCGCGCAGCCGCGCTACGCCTAACGGCAATGGAGTTTCACAGCATTCTTTCACTCGATGACGTCGTGGTAGCCACCGAGGAACCGGCATATTTTCGAGATCTCAACTTGGATCAGATCGTCGTCGCAGTCGCAAAGCGCGCACCCGAGTTCGATGTCACGCCCTTCTTTTACGAAAGTCTGACCTCGAGTGCGGCAATACGATATCGTCAGGAAATCGCACGCGATCTCGAGCGCGAGGATGTACGCAGTATCGTGGCCGAGTTTTGCGCCGGAATGACGAGCATGCGCGAGCAACTTCGGCAAGCCGACGAATTGCGAAATGCCGACCAAACCGCACGATGGTTCGCTCGGTCGGTCGAGACGTATTGCGGTTGCGTACGCAAGCTAGCAGCATCGCTTGCCCTTGCCAATCCGCAATCCCAAGGCTTGTCCATGCTCATGAAATACCTCGATCAGTATGTGACCTCTAACGGATTTACCAGCCTATCGGACGGCGGGCAGCGCGTCGCAGAAGCGCTCGGCGCAATCCAGTATAATCTGACCGTCGGCAGCGGGTCAGTCACGGTCAGACGATACGAATCGCAACCGGATTATACCGCCGAAATCACGGCCATCTTTGAAAAGTTCCGACAAGGAAACGTCACAGCTCATCTAACGACTTTCTACGAGCGGCCGTATCTGAACCACGTAGAAGAGCAGATCCTTGCCGGCGTCGCCACGTTGTTTCCAATCGAATTCGGCGCCTTACGGACGTTTGCCGCAGAACACGGGGATTTCAACGACCCCTTAGTCCAGCGATTCGATCGCGAAGTCCGCTTTTATCTTGCCTACCTCGAACACGTATCAGAACTAGCCGCTATCAGCGGCCTGAATCTCTGCTACCCCGATCTCGCCGAGTCAGATAAAGCCCTGTATGCGACCGATACGTTTGACCTAGCTCTAGCCACTAGCTTAGCCAATACTGAAGGCTCGATCGTCTGCAACGACTTCCATCTAGAAGAATGCGAGCGAGTCTTCGTTATATCTGGGCCGAACCAAGGTGGTAAAACGACGTTCGCGAGAACGTTTGGGCAGTTGCATCATTTGGCCATGTTGGGACTACCGGTACCCGGCTCCAGCGCGAGGCTCTTTATTTTTGACCGTATCTTCACCCATTTCGAGCGTGTGGAAAGCGCCGAGACGCTGCGCGGCAAATTGCAGGACGATCTTATTCGGGTACGCGATCTTCTTGCGGTCGCTACGTCACGCAGCATCATTATCATGAACGAGATCTTCAGCTCGACCACCGTCGAAGACGCGATTACTCTGGCGACGAAGACCTTCGATCGTATTATTGCCCTGGACGCGCTGTGCGTCTGCGTGACATTCTTGATTGAATTGTCGAGGCTAGGGCCGTCTGTCGTTAGCTTGGTAAGCGAAGTCGTCGACGGGCACACCGAAGCTCGAACGTTTAAACTTCGACGAGCTCCCGCTGGCGGCCGTTCATATGCCGAATCGATTGCCGAGAAGTACGGCTTGACGTACGCATCTCTCAAGAAGCGACTCCCATCGTGAAACCTCATCTGCTGTTCGCCGACCGAGACATCAGCGCAGAGACGACACCCTCGCTCTCTTCTACCGCGTCTATAGCTGATCTGGACTTGCGCACGCTTTTCGCCGCAATGTCTGCCGGCGATGCCATCGTCGCGTCCGTGCTCCCGAAGGTGATTATGCAATCATTAACCGACGTTGCAGCGATTGAGTACCGGCAGTGCGCCCTTAAAGATTGTATCGACCGAGAAGACGTTGTGCGAGCTATCTTTGCGCTGGCCGATAGCGTGGTTGAAGGAGCCCACAAAGGGTTCTTTTCGCTCGGCCGATCGCCGAGCTCCTTGCTATACCGCTGCAGCGGGTTGCTGCAGTTCCTAGCGAAATCATTGCGTAGCTTACGCGCGATTGCCGACGACCATCTTAACGATTTCACTTCCGAGGCGTTTCGGACGCTCTTTACGATGCTGCACGCAGAACTGGCCGACGACTATCTTTCTTCCGTCGAACGGTATCTTTACGAAATGTCGTTTCGAAGTGGCCTGGAAATGAGCGCTCATCTCGGCGAAGGAAATAAGGCCGGGGACTACGTGCTTCGCGGACCTGCAAGAACGGACGGGGGCTGGTTCGCGCGTTGGTTCGACACCGCAGATCGAAACCGATATACGTTTCACATTCACGAGCGAGACGAAGCGGGGTTGCGAGCATTGTCCGAGCTACGCGATCGGGGACTGAACTTAGTTGCCAACGCGATCTCGCAATCTTGCGATCATCTGGTGAGCTTTTTTTTCGTCTTGCGGGCAGAACTGGCGTTTTACGTTGGATGCCTGAACTTGCTTGTTCGATTGCGCGAGCTGGACGTTCCCATTTGCTTTCCGCAAGTACGTGCTGCCGAAGATGATGTCTTCCAAATAAAGAAACTGTACGATCCGTGTTTGGTGTTGAACACGGGTAGCAGCGTGGTTACTAACACAGTCGATGCCGGTGGTAAAGATCTCGCAATCATCACGGGGGCCAACCAGGGCGGCAAGTCCACGTTCTTGCGTAGCGTGGGGCTCTTCTATCTCATGATGCAGTGCGGCATGTTCGTCTCGGCTTCCTCAGCACAGGCCTCCCTTTGCACTGGTCTGTTCACGCATTACCGACGCGAAGAGGACGCTGCAATGACGAGCGGTAAGCTGGATGAAGAGCTGCATCGTCTAAGCGACATTATCGATACTGTGGGGCCACACACGGTCATGCTCTTCAACGAATCCTTTTCATCCACGAACGAGCGTGAAGGCGCTGAGGTCGCCCGCCAGATTGTAACGGCGCTTCTGGAGGCAAAGGTTCGCGTGTTCTTTGTGAGCCATCAGTACGAGTTCGCACGTGCATACTTCGGAAAACCGGACGTCCTTTTTCTGCGCGCAGAGCGGCTGGACGACGGGACGCGAACGTTCAAACTCGTCGAAGCTGCCCCGGAGCGAACGAGTTACGGCGCCGATGTCTATCGAGTGATTTTTGGTGAGGCTAGCTCAAGCGCCTAAGAGCGTCGCAATGTGCGTGCGGGCTAAGTTGAGGATAGCTCGATCCATCAGGTGTCGTCGGGCATCCTCGACTTCGGCGGCGATCGCTTCCCTGAGATCCCGTTCGACTTGCACAAGACACCTTGTGACGATCGATTCTGTTTCGCCGACATCGATTGTGACATGGGGAACATCCGGAGTTACGATACGTGGGGCCGCTATGCGGCGGGGCTTCACCCGGCACGGATGTTCCGTCCCGTTTTCGGCCAAAAAGCGTTCTTCAGCAGCTACAACTGCGTCGATGTAAATTGAAAAGCGCGCACAGAAACGGAGCGCCACGTTCGCAAAGACCTTTTCCCAGCACCGTCCTATCGTTTGCTCGGCTGCTTGCAGCACCACATTGCGCCGAAGGAACGGATCGAGACTGCCGAGCGATTCAAGGGCTTCTCGCAACTCTGTTTCAGCTTCGCGCAGCGGTCGCGCGAGAAACCGCTCGACTTCGGTTAGGTCTTCGATGCAGCCGTGGTCGAGGACGCGCGCCGCAGCGCGCTCGGCGTCACGAAGCCGGGCTACGCTCTCCGGTTTCATGGCGCAGCCTCTGCAATCGAGATATCGAAGGTTCCAATCCATTCTCGCAACGTCTCGAGCTTGCATCGAACGGTTTCCATGCGCCGAACGGCTTCGTCGTCGGGACGATCCGTCGTAGGTTGTTCGAAGGCGCTTAGCACGATCTCGCGCGCGGTCCGGAGCGACGAACGGATAGCATCTCGCGTGCAACGCCGCCACAATTCCAATTCATTCGCAATGCCGTGGCGGAATTTGCCCTTCGCCGCATCTAACTCTTGCTCCAGCAGACGCTCATAGCGCCGTCGTAACAATGGCATTCGAAGCACTGGCGGTAGCGCGCCTATGACCGCCCCGGCGAGCAACTCGAGGGCGGTCGTCGGTACGAAAGACGTGATGAGTTCGAGATTGGGCGGCTCGAAATGCACGTCGTCCAAGACCAGCGAACTGGCGTCGAGGCTCGCGGCTTCCAGGCCCGCTTTCCACATCGACGCTTCGATTTCGTAGGCCATACGTGCGTACGTATCGGCAGAAATTCGCAGTGCAGCATCGGCCAGTGCCCGGGTTTCCTGACGCCATTCGTTGAGAATGGCCTCAAGCATCTTTCCGAACGCGCCTTCACGAGCATCGCGCGGCAGAGCGGCCATTCCTTCCGCGTTTGCGCGGAATGCCGGGAGAGCAAAGCCATACAGACCATCGAGGGATTCGTCGAGTTCTGCGCGCAGCTGTCGAACGTCGTCGTTCATCGCCAATTCGAGCAATCGGGAGCGGTCGTCAAGTAGCTGCAAGGATTGCTCGAGTGCGTCTCGCCGATGCAGTCGTTCCTCGGTGGGCATGTTCAACATCGAGAGCCGCAAGGACGCAACGACGTCCAAGCGTTCGACTATACGAAGGGATCGACGTCGAAGCGATACTAAACGCGTCTGTGGCCAGGATTGGGCGACGAATGAGCGCAGTGCCGCTTCGAGGCGGGTGAACTCGGGATCTTCCGACTCAGCAATCTGCGCTGTTCGAGCTTTCGTCGCGCTGACAGACAACACGTCGGTCTCGCAAGAAACGGTCTGACGCAGCTGGATACGCGTGAAATCTAACACTTCGTCCAAGGCGTCGCCAGCTAAATCGGACTTGTTCACGACGACGAACAACTTTTCCGACGATGCCAGCACCTTACGCGCGTACTCGAGTTCCTCAAGCGAGATTGGAGGTTCCGGTCCGACGACTAATATTGCCGCGTCCGCGCGCGGCAAGGTCGCCAATGCTGTTGCCGTATTATGTTCGTATACGGAGCCTACTCCAGGCGTATCGAACAGCGAAATGCCGCGCAAGATGTCTGCTGGGAAATAGACGTCGACTCGCTCGACACCAAGAGCGTTTCTTGCATTAAACTTTTCCGTTACGAAAAGCGCAAGATCCGCCGGCGCAATGCGGCGCGCCTGCGGCTCTCCATGCATCCGGACTTCGATCAGCAGACATTCACCGTATCGTATAGCCGTCGTGACCCCTGTCAGGGGGAGTGCACCGGTAGGCAAAAGATCACAGCGCAGAAACGCGTTGATTAACGAACTTTTCCCGCGTTTGAACTGCCCTGCAATGACGACATTGATCGCCGAGCCGGGGATTTGCTCTGCGAGGTCGAGCGCGAGATGTTCGGACGACGGATCGTGCAGTTCGTAGGCGAGATCGGCCAGTGACTGCACAGCGTTGAGGAGCGAATCGGGCGGCCGTATTTTGGCGCTCACGTCGTAGCGAGGTCTCCATTCGAACAGGAGCCATCAGCCACGATGCGGCGGTTTAGGCGGCGCTCCATCGCCTACCGAGCTGATTCGGCCGCCGCCATTCCGGTCCTCTCCGCGTGAGCGCCGGTCGATAATTCGTGCCACGACGATGAAGAACGGAATTGCGGCGAGCTGGACGAGTACGCAGAACGCGACCAGTAACGGTAAGGACCTGGAATAGAGAACGCCGATTGCAATACTTCCAAGAAACCAAGCCACGCCGTAAAGGCCGGTGAACACGCCGTACGCCGTCGCGCGATTCTCTGGGTGGACCATTCGAGCGACGGCTGCCGGAATGATCGATTCGTGAACGCCCATGCCGATGCCCCAAAGTGCCGCACCGACAATTGCAGGCCAGAAGCCACCCAGAAAGACGAGCGGCGCCGATATTGCGCTTAGAATCGTCAACGGAACTAATATAGTGAGCCCGGTACGGTCAAAGAGGCGTCCGAAGAGCAGTGACCCTAGTCCGCTCGTCGCCATCGCGATAGCATAGGCGATCGGAAGCCATGTGGTCATACCGAGATGCCGCTGAAAGTGAAACGCGATGAGAGGGTAGTCGGCAAAACCGGCCGCCACCAGTATCGCTCCCGACAGATACAGAATGAGCGCCGGGTCGCGTCGAGCGCGAGCGACAGGGGTTCGTTCGGGCCTTTCAAAGTCGTGCGGTCGCGGATAAATAACACGCGCCGCGATGACGGCAACGATCGTAACGACTGCCGGAGCCGCTAAGACGACGAACGCCGCCCGAAACGCATGATGCGTCGCTAGGACCAGCGCCACAAGCAGCGGACCAATCAACGCTCCGAGCTGGTCGAGCGCCTCGTGCACTCCAAAGCCGTAGCCATAACCAACTTCCTTGGCGGCGTACGAAATCATGACGTCGCGTGGGGGATTGCGCACCGCTTTACCGACTCGCTCGAGGACGATGAGCACTGCAGCAGTTTGCCAATTGGTTGCGAGTGCCAAGAGCGGAACGGAGCTCATCTGAAGAACATATCCTGCGATCGTGATAAGCCAAAAACGACCTGTCCGCTGCGCCAATGGCCCAGAGACGAGCCGTAGACCGTAGCCCAGCAGTTCTCCGAAGCCAGCAACGATGCTGATGAGCACTGCACTCGCGCCGAGGAGTCCTAAGTACGGGCCTGCAATGCTCCGCGAGCCTTCGTACGTAAAGTCAGCAAAGAGGCTGACGACGCCCAAAACAATGATGAATCGGAGGGCCCGTTTCGTTGATTTCAAGCAGTACTCCCGAGCCGAGCAGGTCGAGACTTCCTCGCTATTTTACGTCTCCGCAACCTCAACGTTCTGCAACTTTTGGCGTGACCGTTCTTCTCGCGAGACACGGTGAGGTCGAAGGAATTTCGCCCGAGCGATTTCGCGGGCGCACCGATGTCGAGCTTACAGAACGAGGGCTGCAGCAAGCTACCGCGCTCGCGCGGGCAGTTGTGGCGGCCGGCACGCCGAGCGCTATTTACGCAAGTCCTCTACGGCGCTGCATTGCGACTGCTGCTAAGATTTCAGAACTATGCGGACTCGAATCGAAAGTAGCCGAATGCCTCACGGATATTGACTACGGCGAATGGCAATGGCAAACGGTTGAAGAACTCAGCCGTCGAGATCCCGATGCTTTGGCTCGCTGGTATAGCGCCCCGGACGAGGTGAGGTTTCCCGGAGGTGAAAGCCTGCAGGACGTCGGCGTTCGAGCAGCTGACGCGTTACGACTTATGCGTTCGTTCTTTCCGGGCAATCGCGTCGTATTCGTTACGCATGACACCGTCATCCGCGTGTTGTTACTCTATGCGCTCAGCGCGCCACTCGCGTCCTACTGGAAGCTCGCTCAAGCACCATGCGCATTAAACGAGCTTGTGTTGACCGAAATGGGAACTCGGCTCGAACGTATGAACGACACAGAGCACCTGAATAGCTTAGCCGACTAACGTCCTGGGAAGATAAGCCCACCTCGCGCCTCCCCAAGGCCGCAATGTCTGCAGACTCGAATGTGACCGGAGCTCAGCACGTGCTCTGAGTGACAAGAAGCTGCCCAGGGTGTATCATACGAGCGGAACGAGGTTAGGTGATGGACGGGTTCAAGCAAGGCCGATTGCTGCGCATCTTCGTCGACGAGACGGACCGCCATGGGATTGAACCGATGTACACAGCAGTAGTCGAGCTGTTGCGTTCCAAGCACGTGGCCGGCGCCACAGTCTTTCGCGGTATTGAGGGTTTCGGGCAACATCGTGAGATTCACCTCGCAAAGATATTTTCGTGGCTTCCAAATCTGCCGGTCCTCATCGAAGTCGTCGATGACGCCGACAAAATTGAAGCACTCATTCCCGAATTGGAATCCTTCGTAGGTGAAGGACTAATCACGCTAGAGGCCGCTGAATACCTGAAGCTCTCGCGCTCGGGTAAGCGAACAGCCAACAAGCCCGAATCCCCTGCCTGACGAGGTGGCGGCACGCGGGGCGCGAAGAGTTCTTTCAAGGCGATGGAGCGCCGCCTTTACCCGCCGCTAGCGGCTGATGGCTCCTATTGACGAAGCACACGCCTTCAGATAGGAGCTTTTTTATGGACGCGATGCAGACCGCTACCCTAATGCGGATCTTCGTCGACGAGGGCGAGCGCTACCACAAGAAACCATTGTTCATGGCAATCGTCGACGAGCTGCGCGATCGCGGATTCGGCGGAGCCACGGTCCTTCGCGGCATCGAAGGTTTCGGAAGTCACGAGCGCGTGCATTCGATGCGTGTGATCGACAGCGCCTCAAGCCTGCCAATTCTTATCGAGGTTGCGGAAACCGAGGAGAAAATACGAGAAACCGTTCCCAAACTACGCGAGATGATTCCAGATGGGCTGATCACCTTAGAACGAATTCAAATGCGCATCCTGTGCGCGAAGCGCTGAGCCGCAACATGATGTGCGCGCCCTCGTATGACAAAGTATAGACGTCTTGTGCGTCACCTCCATTCCGAGCAGTATGCCCGAATAGTTGCGACAAACGGGCCGCTCGTAGTCGCGAACCACACTGCATGTCGTTGGCCATCATTTGTGATGGCGAGCTGCGGTACACCCTCACGACAGATCGGAATACCGCGGGCGTTCGATTTTATTTTCGTCGCATCCTTGATGCGATGAGGCAGTCAAAATGATAGAGCCTCGCGCTATCGTGCTCGTAGCGATCGGAGCTTCCATCGGGGGTGTGCTGCGGTACGTCGTAGGACAGCTATTTTTTCAGCGCTTTGGACCTGGCTTTCCTTATGGGACCTTGTTTATTAACGTGACTGGGAGTTTTCTTATCGGGATTATTGCTGAACTCGCGGCGTCGCGGGCGATGGGCGCCACCCCGGCCGTCCGAATCTTCGCCGCAACGGGCATACTTGGGGGCTATACGACATTCTCCACGTTCGCACTCGATGGCGTGACCCTTGCTGAGCAGGGATGGTTAATTCCGACCATCTACGTTGCGCTATCTATCGTCCTCGGGCTGACCGGCGCCGCGCTTGGCGGATCTTGTGTGCGCCTGGCAATTCGCTGAACTCCGCTTAACCGATAGGACGTGAATGTTGTCGAGGAACGTTGAAACTGCGCGATCAAAAGACTGTTCTTCGAGTGCGCTAGGGGCGGCTTGCCTTGAACCAGCTCGCAGCAAGACAGTTCCTTGTGTGGGCCGGCCGACTTGTCGAACGCCCGTACGGCGGGGATCAGCTCCTTACAAGCGTCGCACCGAGTGCGCTTGATGATGCCTTACGATTTTCGCAACTACCTAGTCCGAAGGATCACCAACCGAGCAGAGGGCTTGCCGCCAACAGTCAAGCGGCTCAAAGGAATTTTGCTCAACGCAGTAGCATGCAAAATCATAATGACTGGAGGCAACGTGCTACCGCGAATTCTCTTGAAGCGGCTCTCTATACTCGTTTTGGCAGCCCTAACCGCCTGCAATTCTTCATATACGCAAACGAGTCCCGGCTCTCCAAGAATAACGGGAAGCTTCGAACGTCACTCCATCGGATCGACACCGATTCAACACGTCATCGTTATCATGCAGGAAAACCGCAGCTTCAATAATTTATTCTATGGCTTTCCAGGCGCGGAATCGGCCGGAAGTGGCATGGGCCACGGTAAGCGGTATAAGCTTCAAGAGATACCGCTCACCTGGCCGTACGAAATGACCCATTCACACGCGGAGTTCCTCGAAGACTATGATCAGGGCAAGAGCGACGGCTTCGACGGATACATCGTCGGCAACAAAGACTCTGGTTCGGTATGCACCAAGGTTAACGCATACAACGAACCGCAATGTTGGGTGATCTCGAAGAACGAAAAGTTCAAACAGATGGCATTTTCTTATGTACAACATTCCGACATTCAACCGTACTGGACAATGGCCCGAGAATACGCGCTTGGCGATAATACTTTTTCCTCTAACAATGGCCCAACGTTTCCTTCCCACCAGTACATGGTTGCTGGTCAATCCGGCCATGCAACTGAGGTGCCCAATGGCCCGCAGTGGGGCTGCAACGCTCAGGACAAGTCAACGACAGTCAATTTACTGGCGTATGGCCAAGCGACGCCGGCCGTATTTTCAAAGTTGACCGGTCATGAAATTCCGGGACCGTTCCCGTGCTTCACGTATGCGACGATCGTCGGCAGTCTCGACGCAGCCGGCGTTACATGGAAATATTACACGCAAGAGGCGGACTCTGGAAGCAACCTGGATCCGTTCAAAGCCAATAATCCAATCTGGACAGGCCCCGATCGAGCGAACATCATTACACCCGACACGGTGGTCCTCAAGGATATCGCGAGCAATAATTTAGCCAATGTATCGTGGGTCACCCCGAGCGGGCATAAGTCCGATCACCCCGGGGAAGTGCCAGGTAATTTAGGCCCGTCTTGGGTTGCATCGATCGTCAACGCTGTCGGTGAGAGTCAGTATTGGAACAGCACTGCGATCATTATTATGTGGGACGAGTGGGGTGGGTGGTTCGATCCGGTTCGTCCGAAACAATACTCGGATCCCGAGACCAGAGCGTTTGAGGGTCTCGGATATCGTGTTCCGGTGATCGTCGTTTCGCCGTACGCAAAAGCTGGATACGTTTCACACCAGCAACACGAGATCGCGAGCACTGCACGGTTCATCGAAGAAACATTTGGCTTACCGTTTATCGGCTCGCACCATAAATACGCCGATCAACGGGCCGATGGGTTCGATGATATGTTCGATTTCACGCAGCAGCCAATCCCGTTCGTGCCCATTAAGGCCGGCGAGGACGCTCGATATTTCCTGACGCACGCTGACGACACGCCTGGAGACACCTACTAGCGACCAATCGCGGGCGGCGACGATCATCAATCCGCGTTCATCACCATGCTTCACTTGGCCGTCGTCAGCGGGCGTCGGCGATTCAGAAGCGCGACGTTCGCAAAGAAATATCCTTGGCCGCATATTCATCTAGTCTAATGGGTAGCGCACCTAACCGAACCTCGGCGCTTGCTGTTCGCTGCGCGTTTACTCGCTGAGACCCAGCCGGGACGAGGCTGAGCCGCATTCTTCACCGCTTCGTATGCAAGAGCTCGTCGGATACCGCGTGAACGCTGGCGATGCTCGAGAAGGGCACAATTTCCGAAACGACGCGTTCGGCGTTAATGCTAAGCGCAACGAAGTCGCTACCGAGGAATGTTACTTCGCCGCTTATGGGTTTCCCAGAAGTCAGTTCAAACGTTACACGCGTCGATTTCATTGCGAATAGTAAACGTTCGAGGTTCAAACTGTTCTCCTCTCGAATGATTCGATAGGTGCTCGGTAAATGTCGCGTCGTGTCGCCGGGATGTCTAGGCTGCCGGTATTGTCGGGCCGGCCAAGCAAAACTTGATAAAGTCCCAGCCGTCCTGACCGAAAACCCTGTGCGCTGCCAGCCATGTACAGCCTCCAAGCGCGATACGTTTGCTCTCCCGCCACGGAAATGGCACGCTCACGGTTGCGCTCGAGACTTGCTACCCACATTGCAAGGGTCCGCACATAATGCTGTCTGAGGTTCTCGACATCACGAATTTCGAACCCAACGGATTCAGCGATACGCAATGCCTCAGATATTCGCAGCAGGTCACCGTCTGGAAAAATAAATCGACCGATGAAACTTCGCTCTGCATTATCTCGTGTTGAAACATTTTGATTCGCGATCCCATGATTAAGAAATAGCCCCCCTGGGCGTAAGGCCGCAAATGCTGCTTTGAAGTAGGTTTTGAGATTGCGGCGTCCGACATGCTCGAACATGCCAACGCTAACGGCCTTGTCGAAAGTCTCGTCCTTAAGCTCCCGATAATCGCATAGGCGTACGTCAGCACGCGCGCCTTCGGCGGCAACACGCCGGCGAGCTTCTTGAAACTGCGGCTCGCTCAACGTGATGCCGGTTGCCCTTGCACCAAACACGGATGAAGCTCGCACGACGAGACCGCCCCAACCGCAGCCGATGTCCAGAATGCGCTCGTTTCGCTCCAAGCGAATCTTTCGGAAGATGTGGTCGATTTTTGCCCTCTGAGCGGCGTCAAGAGTCTCTATACCTTCGTCGAAGTACGCACATGAGTACGTAAGACTATCGTCGAGGAACGTCTGATAGAATTCGATCGGAAGATCGTAGTGAAATCCGATAGCCGCTCTATCGCGTTCAAGGGTATGCGCACGGCCGTGAAGACGGGCCTCGCGCAATAGGGCGATTGGACTTCGCGGAAGCCGACGCGCCAGACTCATTATTCGGAACGCGCGTAAGGTATCGACTGCGGTCACCTGCAATAGCGCATCGATTGCCAGCTCCAGATCGCCTTCAACATCTATCAGACCTGCGACAAAAGCCCGTCCTCCACCGAGGTCGACTGGTCGCCTTAGCATTTCGCGCAGCGCCGCGGGATGTTTGATGTGGAGCGTGAACCGCGCTAGGGGTCCACATGCGGTTACGATTGTTCCGTTCCATAATTTGACACCGAAATCGCGAGCGAACGCGTCCCCGAATAGTAGGCGCAGTAAATCGAGCGCCAACTCCGCATAGCGGTCGCGCGGCTCAAGTCCGTTCAACAGGACTGCCTATCCTCGAGTTGGCACTGCAACGGCGGTCTCTGCACTTTGCCAGCGCGCCTGCGCGTATAGTCAGGAGGCAGGCAGCTTAGCGCCATGCAGCCCTGCTCAGCAAGACCATGCCACGGAAAGGTTAAGAGGATAGCCACAATTCGCCAACTCCATGCTAAGGCACCGAAGTAGGAGCCGTCATCCCTCTCGGGCTTACGCGAGCTCCATCGCGAATCTGTGTCGAAGGTATTCGGTTGCATCCCGCCTCTGTTCCTCTACGCCGAAAGCTGCGGTCGATGGCATAAAGCAGGCGCAGACACGATGGCGCCAAGAGCGGCTCGTCAGCCGTGTGTCGGCCGGTTGCGAGAAGAGGGTAGTCGACGACAGCCGCTCGTAGCCTAGTCTTGCTCAAGATACTCTTAGAACGAGGTTCGAGCGGAATCGAGTCCAGTAAGTTGCTGCCGCCACGCATCGGCGACCTAGGTCAGACGGTAGTGCCGGATTATAGTCCTAACGTGGCACAGAAAGGTGCAACAATCTCGAAACGAATGGTGCAGACGATTTTCTACAATCGACAATCGAATCTAGCAATGTATCGCGCGTACAACAGAGCGATTGATCGCTTCGCACGGGCGGAGCTAAGGAGATGTTCGCGATCGGAGAAAACCGAAGTACAGCCGGTGCGACGCTCATTGGTAGGCCGTCGGACTCTCCATGAATTCTCGTAGTGTGTACGAAAGGAATTTAAGCATTATGAATGTTCGTAGACTCGTGCTCGACGTGGACAAGGCTATCGCGCGTCCTAGCCTAATCGACATTGCAAAGGGTATCGAGTCCTCGCCTAACGTTGAAGCCGTTAACATCACTGTGACAGAGATCGATGTCGAGACGGTCGGAATGGACATCACGATTGAGGGCGATGGGTTGGACTACGACGCCATTGTGCGCGCTATAGAATCGACGGGTGCGGTGGTTCACAGCCTCGATCAACTTGTTTCTGGTCGGCGCTTTGTCGAGGGAGTGAAGCGAAGCCGTTGATGCTTCCGATTGTACTCGGTCTTGTGGATGGCGTCCTCACCGCACTTGCACTGGCCGCGGGCCGGCTGACCAGTTCGAACGAAGAGTTATCGCCCGGACTAGCGTTTCGAATTGCATTGGTCGCCCTACTCTCGGGCGCTGTCGCGTTTTTCGTTGCGCGATATTCAGAATTACGCAGCGAGCTGGGTCATGCAGAGCAAGAACTTAATCTCGCAAGTAGAGGTCGCTTCGTGACTGGCCGGCTAGGGGATGCGATCTTACGAGAGAGTCTCGCGTCGGCGGCGCTATCAAGTGCGGCCGCCTTCTGTGGTTCATTGCTGCCACTGTTACTCGCGGGATTATTCCCTCACGAACAATGGTTGGCAGTGGCGTTCGGCCTGGCGACGCTTAGCGGTCTAGGAATCGTATTGAGCTGTGCGCTACACGGCAGCCCCTGGCGATGGGCTCTTGCACTTGGAGCCGCGGGGGCCGTTGTAACTGCTGTCGGAACATATGCAAAAGTCGTCACGTGAGCTACCAAAACCCGGCACGGAAATGCCTAGGCACGCGATCAAGACGGTGTTTGCCCGCCTTCGTTATCCGCGGCGGTACTATTTTGGGAGAAGACCCTGCCATTCTGCTAGTCGCGTGAAAGATGACTGTAGTTATTTCAAATTCGTTGGTGTTTTATAATGTGCGACCTCATTCCGACTTTTCTGTAACTAGCTCCCGAATATCCGAGAGGGAAAGGACCTGCCACGGAAAACACGCTTTTCATGAATAGTCGCACACGGACGTCTTCTTTATTTGTATTGGCTGCTGTACTCGCGTGCGGCGGCTGTAACGCGGGTGGCGCATCCTCGACTTCAGCGATCCCGCAGCAACAAGCGCTACGCGCCGACTTGCAGCCTCACCTCGTGAAAGGCAACACGCCGGTCCAGCACATCATCGTCATGATTCAAGAGAATCGTACCTTCGATGATTTTTTCGCTACGTTTCCCGGTGTTGACGGCACGACGACCGGCAAGGAAAGCAACGGCAAGGTCATCGCGCTCAAAGAAGAGCACCTTGCTGCGCTCGACATGAATCACATGCGCCCCCAGTATCAGATCGACTGCGATCTCAAGGGCAGCGTCTGTCAGATGGATGGGTTCGACCATACCTACCTCGGCCAGTTCCCAGCGAAGCCGACCTACCCGTATCAGTACGCCAATCCCGACGAGATCCAGCCGTACTGGTTCATCGCGCAAAACTACGCGATCGGCGATCACATGTTCCAGACGCAAGGCAGCGGGAGCTTCACGGCACATCAAGACTTTATCGCGGGCTGGAGCAAGATCGACAGCTCGCACAGCATCGTTAACGTGCCCTCCGATAACGACCATTGGGGCTGCGATTCACACAAAGGAACCGTCACCGACCTGCTCACGACTAAGCTCAAACTCGAATCGGGTCAAGGGCCGTTCCCGTGCCTCACCTACCCGACCGGAACGTTGCGTGACCTTCTCGATGCTAAGGGGGTAAGCTGGCGATACTATTCACCACCACACAAAGGCGGCGGTGATACCGGCAATATCTGGAACGCGTTCGACGCAATCGACGCAGTGCGTAACGGGCCGGAATGGGCCACCAACATCTCTATGCCGGAGACGAACATTTTCAGCGATCTCAGCAACGGAACGCTCGCACAGATGAACTGGATCGTTCCGAGCGACGTCGATTCCGACCATCCGCATAAACTAAATGGCACGTATCACGGCCCCGAATGGATCGCGTCGGTGGTCAACGCCGTAGGCCAGAGCCAATATTGGAACAATACGACGGTCCTTATTCTATGGGACGATTGGGGCGGCTTCTACGACCACGTTCCGCCGGCGTTCATCGACAACCAGGGCGGTCTCGGTTTCCGCGTACCGTTCCTGATCATCTCGCCGTACGTCGCCAAAGGCCAAGTCGTAAGCACGCAGTTCGAGTTCGCGAGCGTCGTGAAATACGTCGAGGAGACGTTCAAGCTGGGCAGCTTGCACTCCAACGACGTGCGCGCTCATAGTCTAACGACGCTCTTTCACTTCAAGAGCAAACCGCGCGCATTCGTCTCCATCCCGTCGAGCCTAGACAAGAACTACTTCTTGCGCCAGCCGCCGGACTACGATCCAGTCGACACGCAGTAGTCGGCAGTTAAAGGGAGCAATCAATGAAACGCAACAGGCTTATTCCGCTGGTAACGATCGTAGTGCTCGCTTCGTGCGCCGCTCCGCAAAACGGATCGTTGCCAGCGAGCTCGAACCCCGCGAACGCCCGTGCAAAAGCTGCGTTCACCGGAACGTCGCCGATTCAACATGTCGTTATTATTTTTCAAGAGAATCGCACGCCCGACAACCTGTTCCAGTCGCCAAGTCTGATCTCCGAGGGTGCGACGATAGCACAGAGCGGTCCAAATTCGCTGGGCGAGACGGTGCAGCTGCAGCCGCAGTCTCTGGCCGCTCCATGGGACATTGGCCACGGACATCAGACTTTCTTAACTGAATGGGATAAGGGTAAACAAGACGGATTCAACCTCGTCGAACCGGTGAAGCTCGCATGGCGTCCGTATTCCTACGTTCCGGCGAACGAGGCGCAGCCATACTGGGACATGGCGACGCAATACGCCTTCGCGGATCACATGTTCGAAACTGATCAATCGAGCAGCTACCCATCGCACCAATACATCGTTAGCGCGACCGCGCGCGCGCTGCCGGAAACCCAGGACGAAATCGCGGGTGGACCTACCTATCCCAATGGAAAGGAGGGGCCCGCGGGCTGCGACTCTCCACAAGAAATGCTGGTCGCCACCATCAATCTTCATACCGCACTCGGTGGTCCGAACCTATTCCCGTGCTTTGATCGCCCCTCGCTGACCGACTTCCTAGACAATCAAGGCGTCACATGGCGCTATTACCAGCGCCAGCTCGGGCCGGGCTGGTGGCACGCCTTTGATTCGATCAAACACATCCGGTACGGCCCAGACTACGCCAACGTTGTTACGCCGCCGGCATCGATTCTGACGGACATCTCGACCGGCAATCTGCCGGGAGTTTCGTGGGTTATGCCCGCCGACAATTTGCATTCGGATCATCCGGGTAACAAGAGTACCGCGGGTCCGTCGTGGGTTGCCGCGGTCGTTAATGCCATTGGGCAAAGCCAATACTGGAACAGCACGGCGATTTTCATTACCTGGGACGACTGGGGAGGCTGGTACGACCATGTGCCGCCGAAAATCTACAACGCCTACGAGCTTGGTTTTCGGGTACCGCTGATCATCGTTTCGCCGTACGCCAAGAAAGGCTATGTCTCGCATCGCCAACATGAGTTCGCGAGCATCCTCGCCTTTACGGAGAAGACTTTCGGTATCAAGAAGGGCTCTCTACATGGTACCGACATGCGTTCGGACGATTTGATGGATGCGTTTAACTTTAAGAAGGCACCCAGCGCTTTCACTCCTATAACGGCGCCGCCCTTTCAATCCGGTACTGCGCCGGAGGCAGTTCTCGACGCCGAAGACTACTGACCCGGCAGCGGGCTGGCCGATCTCGCATGGACCGGCCCGCCTACTGTCGCTACGTCCCTGTGATGCCGTTGCTGCATCGCGCCCGTCACCAATAAGCAGCTTGCGGAAACTGGCCCCATGAAGGACTCGGGGCTGCGATCTCGGGTCGCCCATTTTTTTCGAACGCTGGGGCCGGGGCTGATCACCGGAGCGGCGGACGACGATCCGTCCGGGATCTCAACCTACTCAGTCACCGGCGCCACGACCGGCTACTCGTTGCTGTGGCTCACGTTCATCTCGACGCCGATGATGGCGGTCATTCAAGGCATGTGCGCTCGCATCTCTATGGTCACGGGCGAGGGTCTGGCGACATTGATGCGCAAACGGTTGCCGCGTTCGCTCATGTATCCGCTTGCGGCATTGGTCATCGTCGCGAACACATTCAATATTGGCGCCGACATTGGCGGTATGGCTGCAGCAGCGAAATTACTCATCCCAATACCGGTCGAAGTATGGGTGATGTTCTTTGGGATTGCGTTGATCGCCGCACAGGTTTGGCTGTCGTATAACATGATCGCGTCGGTTTTTAAGTGGCTCACCGTCGTTCTCTTCGCCTATGTCATCACCGCGTTCATCGCGCACCCGCCGTGGCCCCAAGTTCTATCGGGCTTCGTGATTCCGACCGTGCACTTTCAATCGCAGTGGCTGTCGACGATGGTCGCTATCCTCGGCACGACTATTACCCCGTATTTGTTCTTCTGGCAATCCGCGGAAATGGTGGAGGAAGAGAAGAAAGCCGGCCATGCGACCGTTGCATCGCGGAGGGGCACGGACGAACAATCGATCAAGGATGCGCACATTGATATCAACGCGGGGATGATCTATTCGAATATCGTGGCGGCCTTCATCATCGTGACCACGGCCGCGACGTTGGGCGCCCACGGCAAACACAACATTGCGACGGCGCAGGACGCAGCGGAGGCCCTACGTCCGCTGGCTGGCAATTTCGCTGCGTTGTTATTCACACTCGGGATGGTCGGGACCGGCGTTCTCGCTGTTCCGGTGTTAGCGACATCCTCGGCATACGTCGCGGCGGAGACGTTCAAATTCCGCGAGGGCTTGAGCGAAAAGCCCAGCCGTGCCAGGCAATTCTACGCCGTTATCGTCGCGGGGATTATCATCGGCGTGGTCATGGATCTGCTGAAGATCAATCCGATCAAGGCGCTCTTTTGGTCAGCTATTCTCAATGGCGTTGCCGCCGTACCACTGATTGCGGTCATTGTCTAGCTCGCATCGAATGAGTCGATCATGCGAGACTGGCGCAGCTCGCGTGTCGCCGTTGCCTGGGGTTGGTTCAGCGTAACGTTAATGGGAGCGGCGACACTAGGTATGTTCTACTTCATGGCCATTGGCGCATAGAGCTTGTATCCGCCTGAGTGCGGCGTTCATGATGCCCGACGGGTGCGCCCTTCTGCTTTCTGTAGCATGTGGTTAGGAATCGCGGAGCAGATCTGTTGTCTCAAACATTGGCTCGCCCAACGGCGACCTGATAACATCACGATATTAATGGTCCACTTCAATACGAGTATCGTAAGAACCCATTTTAGCTCTCGCGACGTCGCAAGAAAGCGCTTCACGGTTAATAAGGTTTCGAATGTGAGTTACAGTCTAAGATGGTGGGGAGCGCTTTGAGAACACCAGCGTTAGCGGAGACTCCTTGAGACTTTCATGATGGGGGACGGGAGAGTCGCGGCTGGAGATTTCATCGCATATGGTCTCTGGACTGGCATGACGACCGCGTCGGCGAGATCGATTGAGCCGTGGACGCCTATGAGTCAGCTCTCGCAGAAGTGGATAGTCCAGCGAAACCTGCCGTGTGGCGCACGGTGCGGGGATCC
Source organism: Candidatus Tumulicola sp. (assembly GCA_036490475.1). Taxonomy (NCBI): domain Bacteria; kingdom Bacillati; phylum Vulcanimicrobiota; class Vulcanimicrobiia; order Vulcanimicrobiales; family Vulcanimicrobiaceae; genus Candidatus Tumulicola; species Candidatus Tumulicola sp. Next base: position 360,965 of record DASXDT010000005.1, on the reverse strand, counting down.
CAAAAGTGGTGTGATTGGTCCGGAGCAACGCGGGCATCGTCCAGACTCTCACGTCTACGACAGGATCGGCGACTACCCTGAATCGGACATTCAGGCAATACTTAACTGGATTGCCAGTGATGGTATCTTGCGGTCCGATGATGAGATGCTTGTCGCCGCCTTTCCGATCCTAGGGTTTGCTCGTCGAGGTAAACTCATCGATGAGAGGCTTCGGCGTTCGATTACGCGCTGGTGAGCAACCGGTTAGAGCGCCTGCGATGGCTTCGGGTCACCGAGGCGTCCATGGAATCGGGTGACGTCGTTCTACTAGCAAGCCCGAGTGTCGTCGCGTGGGATCGACGCCAGTGTGGCTCATAACGCTCGACGCTTCTCGGACGACTATTTCGACTAGCGGCTCGCATAAGACTGACGCCGATCTTTTCGCCTAAACGCGACATCGAGTCGCACCAAATAACCGTTAGCTTCGACGTAAACCCCAATTTCGGGCCTCCCCCCAATTTCTCCGAGTATGAGCAGAATAGGGGCGTTGCACCTCGTAAGCTCGTCAGCTGCGATCCTGCGCATCTGTGCTTCGTCCTTCGAACTTGCAAAAGGGGCACCGCGCGGATGGTAGTGCCACTCGCCTAGATAATGCAAACCTTTGCTCCAAACTTCTGTAAGCAACTTTTCTATGCCGGTCGTACCTCTTTCGAACCAAGTGGCTCCAGCCCGCGAGTCTGCCGGCGGCGCAGTCGCACGCGAAACAATTGCTAAAGAAAGGTTTGCCGAGTATCTGCCGATGAGAATGCCGCCGGTTTCATTGGCCTTAGCTAACGTCGACTGCAGGCGGATGTAGCGCGCGACCTCCGATGGAAGCTCAAGCTGAAACGTCCCATCGTTGCTGGCAAAATGCATATCAGGCAGCGGCTGGCGGGATGATGGACAGTGTCTTTTCCTCTGTCGGGTGGGAAATTACGGCAGCTTCAATTGCGTTGAGCATCTCGGTCGCGCGCGCTTGGATCGCAGACCATTTTGCTGGAAACACCGGATTCCAGCAACCCGCATTTTGCATGTCGTTGAGTCCGCGCTCCTCGATCTTCCTTCGCTCTCTGGCGAGCGCCTCGGCCATTTGAGCGTGGTAGTAGCCGACGTCGACACCGAGGCCATATTCCGAGTACAGGAACAGCTGTTCGGCGTCGACGCCAAAAGCGCCGGAGAAGAACCAGCGCGTCTTGCCGTCCGTCAACTTACGAGCAAGCGTTGCTATAGCGTCCTCGTCTGCGGTGCAATCAACTATGATGTCCGCGCTACGGAGTTCATCGAGATGGCCGCTTGAATCGAGAAGGCGCGGGAAGGCACGGACTCTCGCGAATGGCGAGACAGCGTTTAGCCGTTCGGCAAGTGCGCTTCCCTTATCTCGCCCGATGTCGTTTAGCGCAAGGGTATGCCGACGAAGGTTTCCAACTTGCACTTCATCGTTCTCAAAAAGGTCAATAGTGCGACAGCCTTCGCGAACGAGCATTTCAGCGAGCGATGAACCTAGTGCGCCACCTCCAACTAGGGCGATGCGCGCGTCGCAAAGGCGTTCGTGCAGCCTGCCACGGATACTCAATGTATTTTCGCTCCAGTTCTCGCTGGATAACCACTCAATGACGGCATCGTCGTGAAGGCTTCTGGCGCGCTGCGTCATCCAAACAAGCTTGTCGCGGGCGTGCCTCAGCGAGCTCTTGCTACCACAGACGGCTTCCGGCAATAAGAGCGGCTGCCAGTGCATCTGTACGTTCGCTCTGTCATAGATATGCGGGATTGGAAAGCCGACGAGCAGGACATGACCATCCGCGTTGTCGCCTTGGCGAATACGTCGATAGACGATCTTGAGCAGCTCGTCTAAATTTAGGCCGCTACCGGTCGCTCGAACTACGGTGCGAAATTCACCCCATGTCCTCGGAGCTGCCCAAGGCGCGACTACTGGCATACTCGGAAGCGTGATCCATGAAGCGTTCATGAAATCGGTCAAGGAAGAGACGTGGACTCCCCATCGCGACGGTTGCACGACGGCATCGCCCAACGTGAATTGCTCAACGACCCCAGCCACATCCGTTAATTTTCGCACATTTGCGCGACCTGCTCGACCTAGAAGTTCCGTCCACGGCGTGAACCGGTCGGGCGACTCGTCGAAGCCTATAACCTCTAAGCTTCTTGACCCGGCGAAGCTCGGAAGTTCGAATCGTTCGCCATCTTCTGTCAGGGCATCGCGAGCTGCAAAATCAAGCCACCGCAAGGCGGCTCCGACGAAAAAGCGCAGCTTCCCGACAGCGTCATTCGGCTGACCCGATAGAGCGGCGTTCCCGAGCCATCGGCCTGGGCGATCAAGGCACAACACGCCGCTTTGCCAAGCTCGATCAGTTGGCAGATTGCGTTTCATGTGCCGGAATGTAGCGTGAATACCACCTTCTTGCGCCGGATGGAAATCGGCGCGCCCGGATGGGTACTCGGAGTCGATCAGTACGTACCAGTCCGTCGCTACCGAAACGAAATCCGACGACGTTTCGATTGTCAGGCGAATGCGCAGAACCCACAATGACTCTTCCTCGTCGTAGGTCGGCAGTTCGAGAATCTCAACGCCCGGTATCCCAGATAGCGCACTGATGCCCAGCCGGAGATTTGGCGGCGGCAGCGAGGTCACGTCCTAAGCGAAGTGTCCCTTCGTCAGCACTGCCGACGCCGTTGGTTTGCTGTAAGCTGTTTGTTTCGAAGCCCGCTTTGGGAACGGTTCGCCGAAGATGGCGAACCACGCGTCGGCGCTTGCATCGTTGTCGTCATTGTCGAGCGCCAAACGCGCTTGCGGCGCGCAAAGTTGAACGGCGTCATAAAAAGCCGCGAATTGTTCCGGCGTGATGCGCGCAAAGACATCGTGTAACGGTACGCCGTGATCCGCTAGATGCGGCACGCTGCCGGTGAGGCGGTTGAGGTAGTAGTTACTCACGATATGTTCAAGAGCCAGCGTGAAACCTTCCGCAGCGCTTTCGATGCCATTGGGACAGTTTTGCCCAATGAGATGCTCGAGTGGATATCCCTTCGGATATTTCCCGCCACAGTTGTAAGCACGCCACCACTTCGCGAGCTTGACCACGTTCACATAGTGCATATTCGTGTAAGCGTTCTTTTCCACGGTCCAGGCAATTTGTTCAAGCGGATTCGTCTCGTCCCACGTCGCAGCATCGCGGTCAGGAATCCATAGCGATTCGTTTTTCCAGTCCTGAACGCCGGCGGCTTTTTTGACATAGTTCAAGCTCTCGCGTGAGAGACTACCCATAAATTCGTCGCCCTGAACGGCGCGCGCCTTTTCAAGGACTTTCCGCGTCGTTTCGGATGGTGCGGAGGTCGGCACGAGATCAAGTTTGATGTTACCGACGTGCACAGCCCACGAACGGCTCTGCTTCTCGTAGGCATCAGCATAGTGGACTTCGAGGAAGGGAATGAACAGGTCGAGCGCCTCGCGCGCCGAGATCTCGTTGCGGTTCAAGTTCGTGACGACGACAATGTCGACATCGGCCTTTTTACCTGGCTCAGGCTTTACGCCGGTATGACGGCGGTACGAACCTTGTAAGAAAGTGTCGACGATGATTGGCTTGAGCAATTCGTCGCTTTCGACGACCGCGCGAAAGTCTACGTGTGCGAGCTTAGCTTCTTCGCGTAGATCCTCTGGCAGTCTAATCTCAGAAAGAAATTCTTTGAACGATTCGTTGGACTCCATTATACTTCCGTTCCTTTATGCGGTGTTGAGTAAAAGGGAGGGCGAGTAGCCCTCAGGGTCATTGCGTTTCAGAGCGAACTCGTACAGTTGTGTTGGGCCCAGGCGATTACCGGCGCGACCCATCGTAAACGCGACGCTGGCGGGCACCGACGGCAGCAGATGAAGTAGAGCCTTGCGTTCCTCTGGCGTGCGTTTATCATTGACCATGGTAGCGAATGTCTCGCCCATATCATACGCGTGTGCGCCATTTCGTACGGCGCGTTGTCCGATGCCGTTCACTGGCTCAAGAATCAACAGGCGCCCAACCGTCGGAAGATTGCGTTCAACGTAAAGCCGAGCGTCTTTGGCGGAGTCGTTGCTGACAGCCACCGCAACCGCGACATCGGGAGCATCGTGGTTCAGCGTTATGTCTTCCACTATCCACGTCTCTTCCGGCCTTGCACCAGCCCCTTCACTAACGCGCCAGAGCTCCACCCCGCGATGGCCGGGTTGACGGCATGAGTATCGCGTTGAAGACTTACGTGAGATGGCTGCGCCAGCACTGTATGCGATCGATAGCTTGCAATGGAGATGGAGTTCGACGTCGGTGCGACGCTCGTCGTCGATTCGCGTCATGAACTGATGCACGCGCGGTCCAATGTCAGTGTTCCAAGAAAAATCGCGACGCAAGGAGCGGTCCTCGAAGAACGGCAGAAAGTCGAGCAGTTCGTCCATCTCCTCGTCGAGATACACGGCCTGCCGTTCGAATGAACGAATGCCGACGAGGCGTGCCCCTGAGCCGGGGGCTATAGCGGAGTCGGATAATCCGGCCTTCTCGAGAAGAGCTCGCAGTTCGGGCGCATTGAAGATGTTGGGTCCGGCTTGAATGATTTTGCGTGCGAGCTCGTCGTACATATTCGTGGGCGAGTCGCCTACCGGAACGAAGTTATGTCGCTCGAGCCGTTCGTCTAAAAACGCCTGCATCGGATCGAGCTTAACGCGGTCACGGATCTGCAAACGTGATAAGGCAGCGCGCAACTCTTGCTCGCCGCAGTTGAGATGACCGAGCAAATTCTTCCGAACCTTAGCCTGGACCGATCGAGGCCTTCCGTTGAACAGTAGGTCGAGGTTCAGCTTGTTCGAGAAGCCCGTCATTAATTTACTCAGCGAATCGGTGGGGTCGACTGTCCACGGCGTCGTGAAATACAGATTTGCTCGACCGCGATGCTGGCGGTGCGCTTCCAGGAGGCGCTGCAAGAGTGACTGGTTGGCCACACCGAGCCAACCCGGGTCCATCATTGCGTCCCAGCTCAATGTGTCATCGTTGCGAACGTGGTATTTCGCTTGATGCAACTCAAGGTCGCAGTCGCGCCCGTGGCCATCGCGGTACAGCACGACGACATCGTCGAAGTGCTTATAGCTCGAGACCTCGATTCCAACCCGTTCAACCCGAGGATGGCGATCGAACATGCGCATGGCTTCGGTCCAGAAGATGCGCCCCTGAAAGTCATCGCCGCGCAATCGAGCGGAAACCGCCCCGCGGGTACCGCTCATGTTGTGCCGTCGGCCCGGGGGCCGCTGCCGTTTAGTCTTTTCAAAAATTTGCGGGCATTGGGCGAGAAGCATCCTCAGGAATGTCCTTCGGATCTTGGCGGCCGAAGTCGGCGGAGCCCCGGTTTTCCGAAAGAAGGGAGATTGCAATTCTCCCTATCGCACCGGACTCCTTGTGCTCGCATATCAACTTACCCACTATATATGGGTAAGCTGGCAAGCGGGCGTGGCTTTCTACACCTCTGGCGAAAACGGTTGACTTTCGGACTGGGAGACTTCGTGTATGATCTGCGATTGAAAGCGATGGATAGGCGGCCGTGTACCTAGTGGCGAACGGATGTTCGCACGCCAGGATGAGACTGTTTGAGGGCTTGCGGCCGGACAGCGGAGGGAGTTGTGACAATGATCAGTCGGGTTCGGCCCTCCGTCGAGGAAGCTGACGTCGCCCCCAAAAGTGTGTGGGCGGTCGCGCGCGGAATCCAGGCCATACATGGCTGCCACTCATCCGAAGATCTACCACATTGTACATGTCGATCGGCTGCCATCCATAATTCACGACGGGCGATTGTGCTCCGACGCCGTAGTCAATGTCAGCTCAAAATCCGGGACCGTAATTGGCATGAGCTCAATCAAAAGTCGACGTCTCAATGAGTTGCAATTGCGTAGCCACCCAGGGCTCTTTGTTGGCGAATGCGTTCCATTCTACTTTTGTCCTCGCTCGGTGATGTTGTACCTGATATATCGGGCAAACCACCCAGACCTATCGTACCGTGGTGGGCAAGAACCAATCGTGCATCTCGAATGCGACCTTAACAAGGCGATACGCTGGGCGAATTCGGTTGGGCAACGTTGGGCGTTCACTCTTTCGAACGCAGGCTCGCGTTACTTCGAAGATCGCTGCGATACGGCCCAGTTGTGTGAGATTGACTGGACGGCCGTGAAGACCAATGATTGGTCGAATCCGGCGACACAGGAAGCGAAACAAGCCGAGTTTTTGGTTGAGGAATCCTTTCCGTGGGAGCTCATCGAGCGGATTGGAGTCCACTCGGCTGCTGTTGGACACCGCGCCGCTTCGGCTTTACAATTGAGCGGGCACCGGCCACCCATTGAGGTGAAGACCTCATGGTATTACTAGGGGCGATGGGATGATAGAGTGCGCACAGGGCGATATCCTCAAGTCGGACGCAGAAGCACTTGTGAATACCGTTAATTGCGTCGGCATCATGGGACGCGGAATAGCCTTACAATTCAAGAACGCTTTTCCACAGAATTTCAAAATGTACAAGGCAGCGTGTAATCGCGAAGAAATCCAACCCGGGAAAGTGTTTGTGTTCGAGACCGGCAGCATGACCGATCCGAAATACATCATCAACTTTCCTACCAAGCGACATTGGCGCGGACGAAGCCGCTTGTCTGACATTGCGAGCGGGCTTACGTCGCTGGTGTTTGAAATAAAACAGCGTAAGATCAATTCGATTGCCATACCGCCGCTGGGCAGTGGATTAGGTGGTCTGTACTGGCCTGATGTGCGTATCCTCATAGAGGACGCCATGAGGCCGCTTATAGGCGTGCACGTCACGATATATGAACCTAGCGAGGCTCCCGATGCGCGCGTGATGGCTCGGACGCAAGAGGTCCCTAAGATGAGCTTAGGACGAGGCGCCCTAGTAGTGCTGATCGATCGCTATCTGGCTGGTTTGCTTGATCCATTCATTTCGTTGCTTGAGGTGCATAAGCTCATGTACTTCATGCAGGAAGCGGGGCAATCGCTTCGGCTTCGATACACGAAAGCTCCGTATGGGCCGTATGCAGAGAATCTTCGTCATGTCTTGCACGCAGCAGAGGGCCACTTAATAGCGGGTTACTTCGACGGAGGCGATGCTCCAGACAAGCGCCTAGAGCTTGTTCCGGGTGCGGTCCCAGAGGCGATGCAGCTCCTTGATGGTGACGCAGCCTCAAAGGAACGCTTCGCGAGGGTCGCCGATCTCGTTGCAGGCTTTGAAAGTCCGTTTGGTCTCGAGTTGCTATCTACTGTGCACTGGGTTGCGACGCGCGAAGGCGCAACTAGGTTGGCCGATGTCGTGGCTCGCGTTTACGAATGGAGTGAACGTAAGAAGAATTTTTCGTTACGGCAGATAAAACTGGCTTTTGATGTCCTTCACTCGAAAGGGTGGTTGCCTTTCGAGCCAGCGGTAACCGATGCTGCGGTTGGTACGTCTTCACAAAGTGACGCATCGCGTTCCACGTAAGCGAAGGCAGCAATGAGCCTTGCCGCGCGGGAGCAACCATGTGCGTCTCATGTGCGTCTAACGATGGTACGGCCGCCGAACAGTTCGGGTTGACGGCCGTCCCGAGCGGTTTAATAGAAATGAGGATTATTTAGGGCTCTGTTCCGTAAATGGGCTCGATTCGAGAAATCCAATTTCAGGGTACACCGGATTCGGGAAATCCACTTTCTCAAGGGTCTGACGCTCGTAATGCCTGAATGTCGCCAGTCATCAGACAAAGTGGAGAGCGTTCACCGTGTACCTTGACCTGGATACTGCAGCGACCTTCTCCGTTGTAGAAGATACCCGCAAGCCGCTTCGCGGTCGCTTTGGCCCCTTGCGCGGAACAACCTCGCTTACATTAACGATCCGCGATATTATCGAAGCCGCGTCACGCTACATGTACGTTCGCGGAAAATCTCGACCTGAACGTGACTTGGTTCATGAGTGGAAGGTTATACTCGCATGGCACCTCCAAACGTTTTGGGATGTCGACATGGCAGTTCCCATGATCAACACGGCTTTCAGTTCACAATCCGTTTACTCGTCGGAACATCATAAGTGGTCAGGGGAACACATGGCAGGCGGCGTTTCCCTTCTTCTTGCGAGTCGGTTACCTAGTGTTCGCGTTGCGAGGTGTGAATTTTTTGCTGGCGGCGGCCTGTCGCGTCCCGATTTCGTCTTACCTATACACGTTGCAAAGAAGAGAATGGTCGGAGTGGAAGCGAGACTTCGGCAGCATAGTCCGAAGTTGAGTATGCAGTACGATATTAAGCCAATAACCGACAAGAAAGTAGGGGCGAGAGCTGCATATGGCTTTCAAAATATTCTGGGCGTAATTTTGCAGTATGGACCGCCGTATAAAACACGCCCGGAGTCACGATCGAGAATCGTAATCTTTGATCAGGAGGAACCCGTCGACCCCATTCCGGCCATCCGGCGGCGTTCGGCTGTCTTGTCCAATTATGAGCGCATTCTTCAGGACGCTGGTTTGGTATCGCATGCAGAGATAGTGCAGGCTGTACTGCAGCATATCCTGACTCACGATGGAAGGTTTCCTCCGAAAGCCATTTACCGGTTCCCGACTCAATTGAATCCGGATGACGCTCAGGAGAGGCTTGCAATAGGTAACGCGATTTACGCAGGACGGCGCTTTTCGGTTGGATCCGAGGGCGCGGTGGGAAGCCTTGGAGCACATGGATTCGTCGGTGTTAATCAGGAGGTCTTGGAGATCATACAGAGCGCCGATTGGCCGAAGCTCATGTGGTACAGGGATCTCAACGAAATGACTGGGATGCCCGGAGCGACCATCCTAAACGATGGTTACTGTTCGACATTTTCCTTTGGAAAGGACAGCTACCAGAGCTATCGCTGAAGATTCGCGGACAAGTGGGCAGATCCGCGCCTCTCTAAGCGGCGGTAAGTGGTCCGCCGTCCGAAAGGTGTGACACGAGGCCTTGTACTAGACCGTCGTCTTCTGAGACTGCATCGGTGTCGGTGAAGTAACTGCCATCGGGTCCCGCAGAGACAACAATTGTATCGTTGAGAAACTCCTTTACCTCTTCAACGTGCGTAATCACCCCAATCATTCGGCCCTTCTCGGCGCGGCGGCGTAGCTCCAGCATCGCTAAGCGCAACCGGTGCACGTCAAGTGAATCGAAGCCTTCGTCGAGAAAGATTGCCCCGATCCGCTTGCCACTGTTTGAAGCGATCTCTACCGCGCCCAAAGAGAGCGCGAGGCTCGCGAGAAACTTTTCCCCGCCCGAAAGCGTCTGCGATGGGCGCTGCTCGTTGCTTTCGTAATCGAGAAGGTCGAAGTCGCCGGTAAATTCGTACCGCTGCTTGCTCATTTCGCGTAGAATGACGTTGGCTTCCTGAAGAAGTCGCTGCTGTCGTTGCGCGGTGGCGTAGGCGGGAAATGCACGTGCGCGGCCCCCGAGCGCTTCCTTCAGTCCAGCTAATCCGGCGCGAACGCGATCGAGACGTTCAATCTTCGCGTCGCACTCTCGGGCTCGCGAAGCTAATCCATGTACGCGTTCGAGTTCGGATTCCATTTGCGTCTTGTGAATCGTTGCGGCGGTTTCTGCAGGTCGCGGCTCTTTGCCGTCGAGTTTCTCACGGATCGCCGCACGTTCGAGCACCGCCTTCTCGATGTTGCTGCGGTGCCTCTCCACGCCTTTCGTGATGTCGGCTATTCGGAGCTGAACCGTTTCCCAAACCGAAAAGCTCCAGGCGTCCAAGCCGCCGGCAGTCTTCGGAGCATCAGCGCACCCGGCAGCTTTGGCAATCGGCTTGAGTTGTTCGAAGGCGCGCACTCGCGGTTCGCCGACTTCAGCCGTGTATTTAGATTCGGCCTCGCTTTGCACTTGGACCGACGAAGCGACATCCATCGTCGCCTTTTCAATCCGGTCGCGAACGCGCTCAGCCTCTACTATACGGGCTGCGACAGAGGCGAGGTACGTGTTCAGCGGTTCGTCGGCTGTTTTCGCGCGGTACTTCTGTGGAATCCCGTCGCGCAGCGCCTGCTGCTTAGCAACGGCTCCGTCGAGCTGTTCTTGTACGCGAGTCAGTTCCATACGCGCGCTCTCAATGCTAGTCGACAGGCGAATCTCGACGCCACGCATCCGACTCAGCTCGCCATCGACCTGCGATATCGTTTCACGGGACGAGCGCAACCGCTCTTCGGTCTCTTCCAAGGCTCGTCGCAGCTCGGAAGCAATCAGCTCCGGCTCTCGTAAATCCTCCGCGCGTGCGGCGTCCATTTTGTTTTGCACGTGAGCGAGTGTCGCTTCGGCGGCGGCCAAGGCTTGCTCGGAACGAGCCAACTGCGGCGGTTGCGTCTTGAGCTCTCCCTCGATCATACTTGCGTGTCGTTGCGCGATGTCGAAGGCCGTACGCTCTTCCGTTGCTGCCTTCGTGGCTGCCTCAAGGTCTTCACTGCGCGGCGTCTGGAAGGCCTTCGGCAATGCTCGATGACATATCGGACAATCATCGCCGACGTGCAGATGACCGGCGATCGCCGCAATCTCGTTTCCGACACGATGCCGTTGCGCCGCGTCGTCGGCAGTGTCACGTCGCTCCGCCGCTTCGCTCACGGCCTGCTGCGCGGCCGAAAGCTTGGCCCGAAGCCCCTCTATTCGTGCTCGAGTCTCTGCGACGCTCGCCTGCGCAATCGTCAGCGTACTTTGAGCATCCTGAAACGCCTTCGCAGTAGTCTCGAGCGTTTCACGACGTGTCCGCAAGGCAGCGGCCTGTTTGTCGGCCTGATCAATAGCGCGTTCGACATCGACGCGCTCTTTGGTCTTCGCCTTGATCGGATCGCGCAGCTCGGCAAGTTGGGTTTCGTTCTGGGCGATTGAGAGGCCGTGGCGTTCGATGTCTGCCCGAAGCCCTTCTATCGTCCGAGCCGCCGCCGCTAGCGCCTCAAGCGAACGCTGAATCGTCCGCAACGTATCTGCATCGGCTTCAACCCGTCGGAGTTCCTCAGCACCGGCTTGCGCTACTCGCAGAATCTCCTGCGCCTGCAGCGCGCGTTGCCTTGCTGCGGTGACGATGGCCGTAAGCTCAGTCGATTTCGTGGCGATCGTGGCGAGCCCATCGAGAATCGAAGCGGTCTGCTCGAACGTGGAGAGAAGCCGCGTTTCGCCGGCGAGCTGCTCGTTGATCTTCGCAACGTCCTGCTCGAGTTTGGTATCGCGCACGACCGCCTTGGAGATGTCTTTAAGACGCGCTTTCGCGCGCGTGAGTTCCACCGCCGTCGCTTCCTCAGCTTCATGCGGATTCGCTCCGCACTCTGCGCGCTGCACGCCCAACAGGCGCAGCTCGGTCTCGGCCCGGGCCTCGTGACGACGCGTCAGCTCCAGCACCTTTGCGAGATCCTTGAGCCGAAAGAGGTCCATGAGAATCTCGTTTCGGTTGCGCGACTTCGCGGTTAGCAACTCCGCATGACGCCCTTGCGGAAGCAACACGGTGTGGAGAAACGTCTCGGCGTCCATGTGCAGAATCTTGCGTACCTGCTCGGTCACCGCGTCGGCGTTGCTGGTATCAACGGTACGGTCTTCTGACCAAATGCGGGCGTTGGTTCCGGCTTGGCCGGTCTGTCGGACGATCGTGTATTTCTGCCCGTCGACCTCGAAGGCGAACTCAACGGACATCGTCCGTGTGCCTTTGGCGATGAGATCGGTAACGCCGCGGCCTTCCCACGTAGAACGGTTGTAGAGCGCGTATGTGATGGCCTCGAGGACCGACGTTTTGCCGACGCCGGTATCACCGACCAACCCGAAGATGGTTTTGCCCTCGAACGAAAGATCGCGCTTTGTGCGGAAGCTGCGAAAGTTCTGCAGCGAGATGGCAATGGGCTTCATGGAATCATCTCGTCAAGACCGGCGAAGCGCTCGTTGCCGTCATCACCATGTTCCACATCCGACAGGAGCTCTCGGAAGTAGCGCGCGATGCGCTCGGTATCGCCGAGAGTGGGATGCTCCTGGAGATACTGTTCGAAGAGTTCGTTCATTGAAGGTTCCGAACACCCGGTATCCCCATCCAAGGTGATCGCGCCATCCGGCCGCGGAAACTGCGCACTTACCCTGCAGATCACCGTATCCGGCAGCAGCTCGGCGACTTGGGTCTCCAGCTGAGGGATTGGTTCAGTAACGCGTACCTTTACGCGCGCGATCGTGCCGGCATAGGCTTCCGCCTTCGCGCGTATGTCGTCGAGCGTCCCCTCGATGTCGATGAGGCGTCTGCCGATATCGAGCGTGCGTTCCTCAATCTTCATGGGGCGCCCCGGCTCGCCGCTCACGAGATATACCAGCTTGCGATCACCGACCTCGCCGAAATCGATCGGAATCGGCGACCCTGCGTATCGCGCGTGCTCCAAATTCCCAATCTGCTGCGGTTTGTGGATGTGCCCGAATGCGATGTAGTCGGCATTCGGAATGCGCTCGGGAAACGTCACGAAGTCGCGTGAACGATAGAGTTCATACTCGCTGTTGGCGACTTGCGCCCCGTCGACCAGAAGGTGAGCAGCGAAGACCGTGACGTCGCGTTTCGCATCGTAATCGACTTTGAGCCAGTCGCCAACGGTTTTCTCAAGAGAGCCGACGGCATCACCGTATTTCAGGCTCGCGCGATCCGGATCGCCCTCCAGATACTCGCGGATGTAGCTGCTGCGCTTAACGAATGGCACTGCGGCGACTTTGAGGACTTCGCCGGCCGCTGTCGGGAGATGAACGACGCCTGCCTGGCGCTCCTGAAGCGTCGAGCGATCGATGAAGTAAATCTTCAAGCGTCTCTTCAGGATCGTACTCATCAACTGGAAGAGCTTCTCGCTGTCGTGATTCCCGCAGACGACGATCATCGGAACGTTCAATGAAGCCAGCTCTTCCAGCACCGACCATCCGAACATTAACGTGTCTAGGTTTGGATAAGGGTTGTCGAAGAGGTCGCCGGTATTGAGAATAGCGTCGACTTTCTCCTCAATCGCGAGCGCCTTTATTTGCGCAAAAACCCGTTCGTGATCGGCACGCCGATCAACGCCGTGGTGAGCGACGCCGATGTGCCAGTCAGACGTGTGGAGCAGTCGCATCCTAAGGCGCGACCTGGTCGACCGGGTCGATGCCGGCCGGCATATCGTTCGCGCCGATCGGGTCCTCGGCGACGTTCGTGGCATACGGCGGGAAGGGAAACACAATGGGAATCGGCGCCGGTACGACGGGCTGGTCGATCACCATCGTTCCCGGCAAAAAGCGCACCGCGCGCTGGCGTAGTTCGGCTGAAAGGAATTTGTAGTCGTCGGCGTGGCTTGCGTCCAGACGCCCGACAACCTTGATGGAGGCGTTGTCGACAATCGTGCTCTCAACGCGACCGGCGTTCTGCTGACACCCGACGAGGATGACGCCAAGACTGCGACCGCGCGCTGCGATGTCGACCAGCATTTCTTTGATCGGACTGCGACCCTCGCGCGGCGCGTATTTGTTGAGCTCATCAAGGACAATGAAGCGCAGCGGTTCGCGCCCGCCCGTCTGCTTTTCTTGCCAGACCTGATCGAGAAGCGAGCCTACAACGAAGCGCTGCGCGTCGTCATGCAGGCTGTGGATGTCGACGACGTTGACGGTGTCCGAGAGCTCAAGCGTGCGCGCTTGGCGATTCACGAGATGACCCATGCGCCGACTCATGGCGATCAAGCGCCGCAGGAACGCATCGATCGTAGCGGGGGCCAGACGTGCCGAGGCCCACGGAGCACCCAGATTATCATCGAACCGGTCTTCGAGCGCCGAAATAAGATCAGAGAAATCCTCAATGACGGTGTCGCCCGGTTCTTCGGGTTCGGCGGCCGCGCGGTTGAGCAGGTCCGAGGCACGCTCGAAATCCCGCCCGCGGCCGGCCACTGGGTATGCCTTGAGAATGACGGCGCCCGGATGCGTTGATGATGCGACTGCGTGGCGAGCGAGCAGCGCACGAACATGCTCGACGACGAAGGAGACTTGGTTTTGTTCGCGCGCGTCGGCAAAGACATACTGGAGCAGCCCACGTCGGACGAATTCCACCGGCGTCCACCCGTAAATCGTGTATTCGCTGTCGCGACGATGTCCGACGCGAGCCGCTAGTGGGCCGTCTCCGGCACCGGGCAGCGGGGGCACGAAGAGACGTACGCTGCGAAACGGTTGTGGATTGTCGACGCCTAGCGCCGCCCACATCTCGCGAGCCCGAGCGTCGCCTTCGAACTTGCGATTGGGACGATCGATGTGCAGCAAGTCCTCGCCCTTAACGTTGAACACTACCGCTTTAGTGCGTCCTACATAATTGCCGAGTAGCCGCCGACCGGCATCCGTCTCCAGCAACATATAGAGAGCGAAAAGTGCGTAGGACGTCTTGGTCGCAACGCCCGAGATGCCACTGATTGACAGATGGCCGCCTTTGTCGCCGTTGAAGAAGCTCCAATCTACGTAGACCGGTTCGTCGAGGTGGTCAAGGCCCAGCGCCAAGCGGTTTTCTTCCATACGATCCTGGAAGAGCGCCATCTCACGTTGTACACCGCGCGCGAGTTCGGCGCGCGCACCGGGTAGCGGCGGCATCCATCGCTCCGGGTCCACTCGCAGAATCTGAACGACGATCTTGCGAACCCGTTGGCCCGGCATTGTTTTCGTGCCGCAGATGCGCTGCGTATCGCTGGCGAGCCGCGCGCCTTCGATGAGACCCACCCCTTCGACGACGATTCCGAAGTGCGTCAATTCGCCCGATCCGTCGGCGAGCGTTTGTCGCACGACGACGAGATCGTCCAGTTGAACGACCGCGTGGTCGGCCAGCACCACTTCGAAGCGCTGCGTTGTAGCGTTAGTAGAGCCATCGATGTACCCGAGAAGATTGTCGTTACGTTCCATGACGTTCTCCATTACCGTTGCGGGCGTGGGCGGCCACGGCGTCGCGCGCCGCTCGTTCAGCGAGTTGCGAATCACCGAGAAGGTGGCGTAGGCGAGTTTCGAGCGCTCCGATGGGCTGTAGGTTTTGCGGCGCGCGCGGGTCCGCGTGTGCGACACCGGCGAACCGCGGTAGCGTAACGGCAAAGCGGTGTGCCATTGCGCGAGCTTCGTCGAGCGGCAACGACCCAGCAAATTCCAAGCGCACGATACCGGCCATCGGCGGAGCATACGGACCACGGGGAGCTAGGCGGAGATACAGGCCGTATCGATTCGAGCGCGTTAACCGGAAGAGGCTCGTTCGCCAACCCGCGGGCAGCTCGGGCAGCTGCTTTGATTCAGCTTCGGGGAGAAGCCGGACGTGGTGGGTCTTGACGTAGCCAGCGATGTTGCGCTTGTCGTAGGTAGAAGCGAACCACAGTGTGCCGTCCAGAAGGACGAGATAGCCTTCCTGGGCGAGCTGGTCGCCAAGGGTCGCTTCCTTCTGCCGCATCATTTCCTGGAGTCTGCGCATCGGCGCTCCGGGGTGGGCATCGGAGCTGACGGCCTCCTTCCACGACCACCCGCCGGCCAGAGGCAGTAAGGTTCCCTTACCGCCACGTGACCAGACGAGGAGTCGCTCGACGATTTCAGACGAAAATATCGGCGTCTTGTCCGGTTCGCAGATTACCGCGCCGACTCCATAGGCGCCGGTAATTCCCGGTAAGACGTGCCCGTCGACGTAGGTCGAAACGGCGGCTTCCTGGCGGCGGACGCCATCAACGAACGCGATCGCGATCGGCTCGGCGGGGGTCGGCGCGACAAACGCAAAGCCTTCCTCGGGCATGATCTCTGCGCCGCCGGCCTCGGCATCCTCGTCGATCTGCATGGGGCTGTCGTACGCGCTCGACCAGGGCTCGACGAAAATTTCGGAGCCTTCCGTGGTCGTGGGATCGACGATCTGATCGCTCATCGAGGCTCGCCCTTCCCCCGCAACGGCAGCCACCGCGCCTCGATAGAGGCGCGAGGTCGGTCGGTATCCTTCGGGCAGCCGCATCGGGTGTACTGCGTTTCCGGGTCGGCTGCCGTGGAGCAGTTGCTCATGTGACCAGATCTAGCACGGTGTCGTGCCATACGCCTGGCACTTCTCGTTCGGCAGCGTCGGGAATTTGCGTCAACTCTCGGGGAAGGCGCCCGATTTTCCTCGCGACGGCCCGGCTGAATATCGCGCCGCCAACCGAGCGGGTCGTGAGACGGGGGACCAATAAAGGGAGCGCGTGTGGATCCTGCTGGTGGGGATAGCCGTCTGGATCGTGGTGGCGCTGGTTCGGCATGCCCGGGCGCCAGCGCCGCGGCCGAGCCGCTCCTCCGCGGGGTGGCACCCGAGCCAGCGCTCGGTGTCGGACAAAGCGAGTCCGAAACCTCGAACGTCGCTGCGTGCAGCAACCGCTGTCAGTCGTAGCGTGCGTGGCGTCGATCCGCAGAAATTCCCACCGCGTGACGATGCACCGGAGGTCAGGATGCCACGGTGCGTCATGTACTACACGGCTTACGGGATGCTGGACCTTGACCAGCAAGCGTACTTCAGATATTGGCGTCGACGGTACGAAGAAGGTACGCGGCTCGACGCGGACGCTTCTTACGTGTATCTGTATATTTACGAGCTAGCATGCGAAGCGAAGACGTCAGACGGTCTCGAGAGCGCTTGGAGCAAACTGCTTTCGCAGCTAATCGGAACCGCGAGCGACAACATTGGACACCGTCTCGCGAATTGGATTGTTCATCTTCGTCTCCAACGCGAGTGCAGCGCCTTTACGGCGAAGTGGGAGCCCGTCGGAAACACGATTACGTTCGACGAGGTGACTGAAGCGATAACCGACGCGTCGCTGCTATTTGATTTGGCGCTGGCCGCCGGCGTCGCACCGCCATTTGATTCGCTATTTTCATTGCAGCTGCCGGTTTATTTCGATCCCGAAAGCAGGACGCGGATTAAACGAATGCTACGGGCCGTTGATACCTCGTCGCTTTTGGAGATAGCCGACCAGCACTCGCCGACACCTGAGCGAGTGAACCTGTTTCATGATATGGGTTGGGCGGCGGCGCGTCTTCAGCTCTTCGGACCGCTAGAAGCAAATGTCATCCGGTTCAGTCGCTCAGACTCAATACGCGACGCGGTTGTCAATCTGCTCGTAGCGCTGAACGACTTGAGCGGTGCTCCACCAGTAAAATATAACCCACGCCCGGCGCCGGTACCAACAAGCGATGATACCATTGGCGAAGCGGTGCGCAAGGCCATTGGTTCGTTGCCGCAAACCTCCTCGATCGAAGGATTGATATGGAGCGTCGAGCGGGTCTTCGACGACGGCGCTCTGCTGTTGCTGATGCTCGTCCTATGGCTCGAAAACAAGCCCTACATCGAAGGGGCTATTTCGTTCTCGAAGGACCTGCGATCGCTGTACGAAGGCGTAGGTGCCGACTTGGGGTTCAACGCGACCATCGGGACGATGCGCCGGGATTTCTGGACACTCTCGCACGGACCACGAGCAGTGTGGGTCTTGGAACCCGCACCAAACGTGCCGAACGATGTGAAAACGGGTGTAACGGTGGCACGCTTTACGAAGGAGATGCAACATCTCTTGAGGGGATCCGCGGCACGCGAGCAGGCCATGCACGCATTGGCCGTCAGAATTGCGCGTCGTCGGCGAACGAGCGCTGACGTCGTAAAGACTGCTTTCGAATCGCACACTGGCTGTTCACCGGGAGCTCTGATCTAA
This sequence comes from Candidatus Tumulicola sp., assembly GCA_036490475.1. NCBI lineage: Bacteria > Bacillati > Vulcanimicrobiota > Vulcanimicrobiia > Vulcanimicrobiales > Vulcanimicrobiaceae > Candidatus Tumulicola > Candidatus Tumulicola sp. The sequence goes on along the minus strand of DASXDT010000005.1, from coordinate 343,261 downwards.
TGGACGTTACTGCAATGCATGTCATCAAGGCGCTGAAGTTCGGCAAGGTACCACATGTTGGGACTAGGCGACTGTGCGTTGCACGCGAACCCGAGATTGCCGAGTTCGGCAACGTTCTCAAGTATATCGCTGGTGGCGGCTTCGACTCGCGCTATCTGCGCGGCGATTACGGTTCCGGCAAGACATTCATGTGTAGTATCGTTCGCGAGCTCGCCTTCGAGGCTGGCATGGTGGTCTCCATTGTAAATCTTAACCGCGAAGTTCCCTTTGGTCGTCGCGATCTGGTGCTGGCCGAAGTACTGCGCGGGTTACGCACGGTGAACTCGGGATCGAGTTGCGCCATGGGTGAGATTCTTGAACGATGGTTCTACAAGTACGATCCATCGACGCCGGTCGAAGTGAACAAGGAACTGGCTGAAGCGATCGCTCGTGTGTCATCCTCGGACCCGGGAATGGCAATGGGGTTGCGAGCCTACCACCGAGCGATGATCGATGGGAACGATATCCTCATGCAGGGCGTCGTTGATTGGCTACGCGGAGAGTCCATCGAGCGAGACGTGCGTGCCGCGATCAAAGTCGTTGGGAAGGTGAGCGCCGAAGGCGCATTCCGTCGACTGCGTGCGTTTTGCGCGCTGATGCGGGACGCCGGCTATCCGGGGATCGTAATTCTCATCGACGAGATCGAAGCCGTCCAACGCCTATCGAAACCACAGCGTGACGCTGCCTATGGCTCGATGAGAGAAATCATCGACGTCGGTCCCGTGGAGTTTCCCTACACGCTGTTCCTCTTCGCAGGGACACCCCCGTTTTTTGAAGACGAGTTCAAAGGCTGTGCCTCATATCAGCCCCTATGGCAGCGCGTCCGACCGCAGCAGGTCTATAGTCAGCGTGATCTGCGTCAGCCGATCATTCGACTTGAGGAGTTCGACGGCGACGCTTTACGCATGGTTTCGGAGAAGGTCCGCGAGCTGCACGCGCTCGCGTATGATTGGGACGCGCGGGAGCGTTTTCCCGAAACGAGCGTGCGCGCGCTGATCGCGGCGGCCGGCACGAAGTTCGGTGAAGTAAAACAGCGTCCCCGTGCCTTCCTCAAAGCGCTGGTGGATGCGTTGGACGCGCGGCAGCAAGGGCTGGACGTCGATCTCAATGCCATCGTCGATGAAGCAAAAGATACCGACACACTCTCTGCGGCTGCATTGGACGATGATGTGATCGAAGCCGCGGTATAGCTCCGTTGCCGGACGAAACGGGCGAAACGGTCACAGCCGCGCTTTTCCATAGCCTGGACGAGGGCGTTCAGCGCTGGATGCTGGAGCACGACTGGAATGACTTCACGCCGATTCAGCGCGCGGCGATTCCAGCGCTGCTGGCCGGCAACGGGGCGGTGCTCGTAGCGCCTACTGCGACGGGAAAAACCGAGGCGGCGCTACTACCGGTGATTTCCGAAATCCAGCGACAGAAGTTGCTCCCGCTTTCGCTGCTGTACGTCGCTCCGTTGCGCGCGCTGGTAAACGACCAGACACGCCGTGCGCGAGTCCTCCTCGAAGAGTGCGGATTGCGCGTGGGTTGGTGGCACGGCGATTTGCCGGCGAGCCAGAGGAAACGACTGCTTTCGTACGTTCCGGACGCGCTCTTTACGACGCCCGAATCGATCGAGGTGCTGCTCTCATCGGACTCTTATGGCCATGGTGGTCTATTAGGCGATGTTCACTACGTCGTGCTCGATGAAATTCACGCCTTCATCGGCGATGACCGTGGCACACAGCTTTTATCGCTTCTTGCGCGGCTAGAAGCGGGTAAACGTACGCCCCTCGTTCGTGTTGCGCTCAGCGCGACCGTAAGCAACCCTGCGAGAATCGCGCAGTGGATATCCTCCCCGCGCACCGACGCGCCTTCGATAAGCGTGATCATCGATCCTAAACCGCGCCCGCGACGGGTCGGTGTTGGCTATCTTGGGGCAGGCGACCGTAAGGACAAGGAAGATGAGGCGCGCGCCGTTCGACGTGCCGCCCAAGTGATCGCCAGGCACGCGTGTAGCGGGCGGATGATCGTCTTCGTGAACTCCCGGCGTGACGCCGAAACGATCACTCTTGAGCTCAAAGAAATCGGCGTACCGGCGCTCGTGCATCACGGCTCCATTCATCGAGAGGAACGGGAGCGCGTCGAACAATCGTTCCGCGACGACGATCGAAGTGTCATCGTAGCGACGAGCACATTGGAATTGGGGATCGATATCGGCGACATGGATTTGGTCGTTCAGATCGGCCCCTCGTTCAGTTCGCTGTCGCTGACACAGCGAATCGGGCGGTCCGGTCGTCGCGCAGGCCGCGATCCGAAGGGCGTCGTTTATGCGATGTTCGAGTCTGACTTGGCAGTCTGCCTCGCCGGGGCAGAGCTGACGGCCGAGGGCATCGTCGAAGAGTTGTATCCCCAGACGGCTGCATGCCATGTCCTTTTTCATCAGATTATCCAGTTACTTCGTGAGCGCGAGCGTGCTGACGAACCGGAGATTCGCTCAATACTCTCGGCTGCCGGAAGTTTCCGTGATCTCACTAAAGCCGAGTACGACGACGTCATCGGAGAGATGCTCGGCGACGGATATTTAGAACGCGATAGGGCGTGGCTGCGCGTCGGCCCCGAGACCGAGCGTCGCTTTTCCGCCATGGGCTATCGCGATTTTTATGGAGTCTTCGAAACGGAAACCGAGTGGACCGTACGTACGGCTTCACAGGTAATCGGCGCGATCGACAGACGCTATCCGATCGCACGCGACCGCGAAACATTTCTGGTGCTCGGAGGCCGGCGATGGCGCGTCGTAAAGGTCGACGAGTCGCATCTCATCCTTACCGTCGAGCCGTCGGAACGAGGCCCTGTCCCACAATGGAACAATAGTGGCCTAGGTCCGTCGTACGAGATCATGCGGCGAACTTTCGACTTGCTGTGCGGTCGGCGGTCCCAGCTCGAAACAGATGCGCTGTCTGCTAAGATGGCTCCGGCACGAGCGCAAGCTGTCGCCGACGGCTGGCAAATCGGGCGGATTCCCGTCTCAATGGAGGAGCGCGGCGTTCGTCTGCATACGTTCTTCGGCACTACGCTAAATGCGTATCTCGCGCTGCTCGTACGCGGAAATGAAAGCGTTCACGGCTCCGTCGCTACCAGCGAGTTTGTTGTCGTCAATGGCTTGGCTATCGAACCTGCTAAGACCGAGTTGCATGCCCTGCTGCAATCAAAAGAACTCCGAGAGCATCGGCTCGGCGTCGCCTTGAACGACACGTACGAGGGTCGCCTCGGGAAGTTTTGGGACTATCTGGGACCAAAGACCAAGCGGCACGCGTTGAGCAGATATTATCGCGTACTCGAGCCTGCTATCGAGCGGGCCGCGCGCGATGCGATGGCCGGAGCCGCCACAACGGACAAATCCATCATCACTCAGTAAAGCCTCCTTTTGTCTATATACGTCAAGTGGACGACCCTAAACAACTGAACTACGATCCGACGTACTTCCCACCTCGGGACGAACCGGTGATCGTTCCCATGCCCGAGAGAGCTGGATATATGAACCACTACCTCGCCATGAACGAGGAGCATCGGGCGTATTTTCGATACTGGCGCGCGATCTACGAGCGAGGTGAATCGGTTCCTGTGCATACGGGATATTTACACCTGTATTTACAGGAGCTCGGCGTAGAGGCGTCCTCGCGCGAAGAGCTCGAACGCCACTGGTTACAGCTTTATCACCGATACGGGGATGAGGCGCACAGCGGATTCCAACATCGCCTATCGGCATTGATCGTAGACCTTCGTTTGCAGCGTGGTTGCTTCGAGTTCGACGCGATCGCAGCCGGTTTGGTCGATCAGCGACTAGCGTTCGATTTAGCTATTGCTTCCGGCAAGGAACCGCCACTCGCCACAATGCTCGCAATCGACCAATCTGTCCGCATAGGGCGTGCGGCGCGAGAGACGCTGTTGGCGCTCTTTCCAAACATCGACACCGCCGAGATATTGGCGGTCGCAAAACGGAGCGCAGACGTTCCGGTCGAGCCCTATTGCGTTTTCACCCAGCTGGGTAGCACGATCATGGACCTATTGCGGTTCGGTCCGGGTGTAGTCAGCGTGCGGCGGTACAGCGAATCGGAGACCGTGGAACAAGGGGTATTATCTTTGGTATTGGCGTTGAACGATTTGTTGGGTAGTCCGGTTGTCTACCAGAGGCAGCCGTACGGACACACTGGGATGAGTGAGATGCTCGCCAAGGCGTTTGCGGCGACTGCCGAATCGCTTCCGAGCCGGGCATCGCTCGATGGTATCGCATGGAACGTCGAACACATCTATTCAGATACATGCCTCGTGTTAGTTGCGCTTGTCTTGCGTTTGGAAAGCAAACCCTATGTCGAGGGCGCGATTGCTTTCTCACGAGATCTGCGGCGGCTATACGAAAGTGTAGGCACCCAAATTCACCTTAGCCCCACAATAGGCTCGCTTCGCAAAGATTATTGGATGCTTTCGCGGGGTCAGCGAGCTTTGTGGGAGCTGTCGCCGGCGCCATCTTCGCACGGTGAGATTCAATCGAACGTGACAGTCGCCCGCTTCTCCAAAGACTTGCAGCGCCTACTTCGCGGCTCTGAAACCAGAGGCCGCGTTATTGACCTCGCTACAGTGGCCCTCGCACAACGGCGCAAGCTACGCCCTGAAGCGGTAAGGCGCATTTTAGATGACGCTGCAGCATCGGCCGACCACGAGTCTTAGATTTGGAGGTATTTCCAAGCTAAACATTGTTCCGCCGGGAACTACACGCAGACCCAGACGTTCCATGGCCAAGTTCCCAAAGTCGCGCAGGATGTATAGGGAGCAAGGAGACCGTTGCCGTCCAGAAGGCGCGGCGGGACTGCGCAGGTGATCCCAAGATAAACTTTCGGGAGGCCAAAGGGCGGCGGCAGTTCTTCCTGCCTTCTGCACTCGGGTCGTAGGTCGAGGGAAGCCCTTCTTCATAACGGGCCCCCAGCATCAGCTGTCTGACACCGCGCGTTCTCGCGTCAGGCAGAGTCTTAGGCGCGTCAGTTATGGTAATCCACGCGCCTTGACCTTGAACTAAAAAATCCACTTGGAAAGTGGATTTTTGGAACAGAGCAATTATTTAGCGATTCGGGCGCGGCTCTCCAATGGCTCTCAGAAGCGGCGACATCTGCAAACCGTTTTCGCCGCGCGAAGTCGCGGCGCGCGTGAAAGCGGTGTTACGGCGCAGCGGTACGCCGGTCGAGCCGGTAGGCCGGATTCTTTGCTTCGGACGGCTCGAGATCGACGAGCGCGCCCGCGAGGTCCGCGTGGACGGCCAAGACGTGCGGTTGAAGCCGCGCGAATTCGCGCTGCTCTTAGAGCTCGCTGCGAATCCAGGTATCGCGCTCTCGCGCGAGCGCTTGGTCGAAAAGGTCTGGGGTTTCGATTTCGACGGTGACGTTCGCACGATCGACGTGCATATTCGGCGGCTGCGCGCGAAGGTTGAGGAAGCACGTTCGCTGCCGTCGATGGTTCGTACCGTGCACGGGCTCGGCTACAAGTTTACCCCGGCGTGACGGCACTATCGGCCGGCGCATTCGCCGGTGCGATTAATCGTCGCGTCGGGCATGGATATCCAGTCGCGCTGATCGCGCTGCGCGATCGTTCGGGCGTCGTTCGTAGGGCCCGAAACGGCCGGCGCTCCTGCGTGCCGATCGTGCGCGCCGAAGACGTTCTGATGCACGAACCGCACGGCGGCACCTACGTGGTCGGGTTGTTGAGCGATCCGCGCGATGGTGCCGATGCGAGCGACCGGCACGTCCGCGGCGCCGCTTGCCGCATCGCGGGGGCGCTTCGGGAAAGCATGGGGTGTGCGTTTGAGAGTGCGTTCGCTCGGGTGACCCGTCCCGTTTCGGCCCGTGTGCTCCGCCGGATGTTGGACGACGCCTTTTGCCGGGACGAACGACGACGCGAACTCGCCGGCATCGCGCATGAATTGCGGTCGCCGCTCACGAGCATTCGCGGCCAGTTAGAGTTGTTGCTCGAGCCGCCCGGCGACGTGCCGGGGCGGCTGCAGTGCTTGGAGACCGCCCGCGGTGAAGTTTTGCGGTTGAGCCGGTTGCTCGACGGCATCGTCGACGTTTCGCTGCTCGACGGTAGCGCCATACGCCCGGACGCGACGTGCGACGTCGCACCCGCAATCGACCACGCCGTAGCGGCCATCCGTCCCCGCGCGCTTGCGAAATGCGTTTTGGTCCGCATAACGCATCGCGCTCGCGGTGCGGCTCGCATAGCTTCCGACGATTGTATTCGTGCATCCGTTAACATTTTGCAGAATGCAATCGATGTGGGCGCACGCACCGTGCACGTCGCTTCGAGCTCCGCCGGGGGCAGAGTTGCCGTTACGATCGACGACGACGGGCCAGGCGTGGATCCGCGCGAACGGCGCGCGATCTTCGAATGCGAGCGAAGGGGACGAGCCGGCTCAAATTACGCCGGAAGCGGTTTTGGATTGGCGGCGGTCGCCGCGATCGTCCGTTCCTGCGCCGGGCGTGTCAGCGTCTTACCGTCACGTTTGGGTGGAGCGCGCTTCGTCTTGTGGTTCGAGCGAGCGTAGGACTACCGGTCGGCCGAAGGTAGGCGCAATGCTGCAGGCAGGCGCGCGGCGTTGCCGTACCTGCAGCCAATGTGCGTTTCAGTCGTGCGCCTTTTTGGTCAGCGCCGAGTCGCTCTATGAATTCGGGCGGCGTCCCCCGACAACGACAACGTTCGAGTACTTGCGGACTCGTCCGAACGATTGATGGAAGGAACCGGTCACGGTTACTTGCGTCCCATCGGCTACGCTGGCGTCGCCGAACTGAACGACGTTGATACAGGTGCTGTCGCAGAGTTGATACCGCACCATTTGGCCACGTTGGGTCTTTCGCACGTGCGGGTCTTTGGCGGTTCCGCTGACGCTGACGGATTGGCCGTCATAGTCCGCCGCCGAGGTCGAGAGTTGCGTGGGCGTTGCGCTTTTCGCTCCGCCGCCGCACGCGGCTAGAGCCAACGACGCTACTATGACCCCGATGCATGTTTGGAGTCGTGGGCTTGAAGAAAAAGACATGGTCACCATCCTTTGTTACCGGCGGATTAGGATACGTACCGGCCCTGGGAAGCGTCTGAGCTATTTTGCGTTCCCCCCGGTAGTTCTCAGCTTGAGGAGTAGGCTTAATAACGTGAAACGAGCCCTGCTACGCGTGACGGCCACTTTAGCCGGCGTCTGCCTTCTTGCCGGTTGCGGCCATGGGGGTGGCCGGCAAAGTCGGCAAGGGGGCGCGCATGCCGGGTCGATCCCAACGGCGACGGCCAAGCCGGCGACGATCCACCCGAAGCTCAGCATCTCAGGCATCATCGCTCCCTACCAAAACGTGATGCTGACTAATAACTTGCCCGAGCCGACCGACTCGGTCAACGTGAACGAAGGCGATCGGGTCACTAAGGGCGAGGTGCTCGCCGTCCTCAACACTGCCGACCTGCAAGCGCAATACGAATCGGCCCAGCATACCGCCAGCTCGGATTCTTCGAAAGCTGACCAAGCGGTGTTCAGTGCTCAGCAGACGATCGACCAGGCGCCTAATACGGTTTCGACCGCGCGCGAAGCGCTCAACCAATCCCAATCCAACCTGAACCAGGCAAACGCCGATTTGGCTCGCGATCGATCGTTGGAGTCGCAGGGCTATCTATCGGCGCAATCGTTGCAGACCCAGCAGACGCTTGCGAACGTTTACACCGCCAACGTCCGTTCGAATCAAGCGGCGTTGAACTCTGCCGTGATCTCCCAACGCACCAACGGCAACCTGCAGCAAGGTCTGCAAGCTTCGACCATTGCCGCGGCGCGTCAAGATGCGGCCTCGGCTCAAGCCGACGCGCGCAATCTGAGCGCGCAAATCTCCCGCGCGACCATCGTATCGCCGGTCGACGGCATCGTCGTGAACCGCAATCTGAATCCGGGCGAATATCCGGGTTCGCGCACGATCTTCGTCGTGCAGCAAGACGACCCGGTATTCGCAGAACTGAATGCCTCGAGTTCCGACGTGTTTCGCGTGCATGCCGGCGCCCCGGTCGCACTAACGATTCCGGGCCAACCCAACGCGCGTTATCAAGGGTCGACCATCGGCGTGCTCGGTCAAGTGTCGCCTGGATCGACCAACTTCACCGTAAAGGTGTTGGTGCGCAATACGAAAGGCGCATTGGCCGCGGGCCTGCCCGTGACGGGCGTGATCGCGTTGCCGTCGGCCAGCGGTGTCGGCATTCCGGTCACCGCGTTTCTCGACGATTCGCACACATCGGTGATGATCGACAAGGACGGCACGGCGGCGCGCACGTCCGTGCGGGAAGTCGCTAACGACGGCACGACATCGATCGTCGAAGGCCTGAAAAGCGGCGCCACCGTTATCTCGAACGGGCAACTCGGGATTACGGCCGGCGAAGATCTCGAAGACGGTCCGTAGGAAACCGGAACCTCCGACATGTGGTTGACCCGGGTCTTCGTTAACCGGCCCACGCTGACGTTCGTCACGCTCGCCGCGATCGCGCTGGCGGGCATCGTTTCGTACGTCAATCTAGTCAACCAACAGTTTCCGAACATCGATTTTCCCACCATCCAAGTCCGCGCCAGCTATCCGGGCGGTTCGCCGAGCGAGATTCGCGATGCGATCGTCCGTCCGCTCGAGGACGCGATCGCGGGTGCGCCCGATTTGGATCACATCAACTCGACGATTCAGAACGGACAAGCATCGATCGCCGCCACGTTTACGCTGAGCTCCGACAAAACGACCGATCTCGTTGAGGTACAACGGCGAGTGCAATCGGCCGAAGGCAATTTACCCAGCGACTTGGTCACGCCCAGTATCGGCAGCTTCGATCCGGGCGAGCCGACGGTCGCGACGCTGGTCGTTACGTCGCGGGCCATGACGCCCGAAGCGCTATCGCTACTGGTCAACAATCAACTGGTTCCGGATCTCGAGCAAGTTCCGGGTATCGCGAACGTCAACGCCAGCGGCGCCCTCACGCCGGCGATCGAGGTGTATGTCAATCCGGCGCAGCTGAGTTCTTCAGGCGTTACGCTCGCCGACGTCGTCGGTGCGATTGGCAGCAACAACGTGCGGGCGCCGGGCGGCATCGTCTATTCACAGAATCGCGAGACGAGCGTCGACGTGCGTGGCGACGTGCAAGACGTTGCATCGGTCAGTAACCTGTTCTTGCAGCCGACCGCCGGCGGCACCGGCGGCGCGACGCTCAACTCCGGGTTGTCCGGCACCGCGGCAACTACCGTTACGCCGACGCAGACGTCGGGAACGCCGGTATCATCGTCGGCCGACGAGTTTAATTCGTTCAGCGTCGCGCCGCGCTACGTCAAGGTCGGCGACGTGGCCCACGTCTTCGACGGCGCCGAAGTGCAGCGCGTCTATTCCTACGTCGGCGGTTCGATGGCCATTTCGCTCGGCGCGCAGAAAACTACCGGTGCCAGCGAGGTTGCGGCGTCCAATGCGGTGCTGGCGGTGCTTCCGGCCCTGCGTGCCCGCTATCCGGGCATCGATCTCAAGGTACTAAACGTCCAAGCCCAATACACCAAGCAGCAGATCGACGCGGTGTGGCACACGCTGGCGGAGGGCATCGTGCTAACCGGCATCGTGATGATGCTGTTCTTGCATTCGTGGCGCAATTCAGTCGTCGTGCTGATCGCGATTCCGGCTTCGCTCTTGATCGCATTCACGATCATGAAGCTGGCTTCGTTCACGATCGACACCGTTTCGCTCTTGGCCATGACCTTGATCATCGGTATCTTGGTCGACGACTCGATCGTGGTCATCGAAAACATCGAGCGCCACTACGACAACGGGGAATCACCACGCGTTTCGGCGATTCTCGGACGCACCGAGATCGGTCCCGCCGCGATCGTGATCACGCTGGTCGACGTGGTCGTGTTTTTGCCGATCGCGTTCTTACCGGGCATCACTGGAAAGTTTCTGGCCGAGTTCGCCTTGGTGGTCGTCGCCGCTACGCTGACATCGTTGGCGGTATCGTTCACGATCACGCCGTCGCTCGCCGGCAACTGGGCGTTACATTCCAAGTGGCAGCCGTGGCCGTTCTTGGAGCGTTTCGCAAGCGGGTTCGAGCGCGTGCGTCGGTTCTATTCAACCCGCGTCGTCGACTGGGCGCTCGGTCATCGCTGGCTGGTGTTCGGCACGTGTGCCGCTACAGTCGTGCTGGCGGCCGCGCTGTTAGCGTTGGGGGCCGTCGGATTCGAGTTCATGCCGGCGGTCGACCGCGGAGAAGTGTTCGTGCAGGTTCGCTATCCGACCGGCTCGCCGTTGTCGATCACGAACGGCGCGATTCAAAAGCTCGCGGCGCAAATCGCCCGGCAATCCGACGTGCAAGCCGTCACCGGTACTGCCGGCGCCTCGCAACAATCGTTCGGCGGATCGTTGAACGTCGGGTCGACCGGCCAGCTGCACGTGTTTCTCAAACTGAACCGCAAACAGTCGACCGAATACTGGGCGCGGCGTTTTGGAACCATGGGAAGTAGTGTCGCACCGGGTGCCAACGTCGTAGCGATTCCGGCCACAGGTAGCGGCGGCGGCAATCAGCAGCCGATCGATTACCTCGTGACGTCGCTCGACGATAAGCCCGAAGCGTACGCCGGCAAAATTCTCGCACTACTGACCGCTACGCCGGGCACGACGCACGTGACGAGCTCGTATCAGCAGTTGTCGCCCCAGGTTGACGTCGAGTTCGACCGAGACCGCGCTCGCGTTCTCGACATCGATATCGCGACGGCCGCGAACGCGATCCGCTCGAGCTACGGCGGCGCGTTGGTCACCCAATTCGAGACCGCCAAGGGCATTCAGTACGTCCAAGTTACGTATCCGCGGTCGGCGCAAACCAGCGTGAACGACGTGCTCGCGATACCGATTCGCGCCCGTAATGGCAGTCTGCTGCGCGTCGGCGACGTCGCGCGCCTGGTGCAAGACCCGGTCGAGCCGATCGTCACTCGAACGAATCGCCAAACCGTCATTCACATCAGCGCGAACGTTTCGCCGGGATACGCCTTGTCGACGGTGCAGAGCGGGTTTCGCAAGCGCCTGGCCGCGGCCAATCTGCCCGACGACGTTTCGGTGATTCCGTCGGCTGGCGGCCAACAGGCCAATCTCGCGCAGACGCTCGCGGGGATGGGTGTCGCGTTGGCGCTCTCGCTGTTGCTCGTCTATCTGTTGATGCTGGCGCTCTACGATAGCTATCGAATTCCGTTCATCATCATGTTTACGGTCCCTGTGGCCGCCGTCGGTGCCATCGGCGCGCTGGCGTTGACGCGCCAAACGCTCAACCTCTTCTCGCTCATCGGAACGATCTTGCTGGTCGGACTCGTATCTAAGAACGGTATCTTATTAGTGGACTTTGCGAATAATCGCGTGCGGGCCGGTATGGATCGCGTTCGCGCCATCCGCGAGAGCGCGCACGAACGCTTCCGGCCGATCGTCATGACGACGGCCTCGATGGTGGCGGGCATGCTGCCGCTGGCGCTGGCACTCGAGCCGGGCAGCTCGCAACGCCAGGCGCTGGGCGTCGTCGTGATCGGCGGATTGTTGAGTTCCCTGCTACTGACGCTGGTGGTAGTTCCGGTTGCGTTCGTCTTACTCGCACCGAAATATCAATCGCGGCCGGGACCGATCGCACCGCCCCTCGACATCGTCGCAGAGGCGCCCGCTCGATGAAGCTTACCGATCTCTTTATCAAACGCCCGTCGCTGGTGACGGTGCTGCTGGCATTGATCTTATTGGGCGGAACGATCTCCGCCAACGTGCTGGTCAAGCAGCAGTTCCCCAACTACGACGTTCCGACGATTCAAATCGCGTTAACGTATCCGGGCGGATCGACCACCGAAATTCGCGACGCGATCGTCCGACCGATCGAAGACCAAATTGCGGGTGCTCCGGATCTCGACGCGATCGAAACGGCGATTCAGCCTGGGCAAGCCACGATCGTTGCTCGCTTTGCGCTGTCGTCGGACCAGAACTCCGATTTGGTGCAAGTGCAGGGTCGCGTACAAAATGCGCAGCGCCAACTTCCCAGCGATCTGGAGACGCCGCAGATCACCATTTACGATCCGAGCCAAGCCGTTGTCGTGTCGCTCACGGCCAAATCGTCGACCTTGGGCGCGGGCCAGTTGTCGGCACTGGTGACCAATAAGGTCGTGCCGGCGATCGAGCAAGTACCGGGCATTTCGTTCGTCGAGGTGAACGGCGCCGTGACGCCGTCGCTCCAAGTTGAAGTGGACCCGCGCGCGCTGAGTTCGTCGGGCTTTACATTGACCGACATCGTGAACGCGATATCGACAAACAACGTGCGCGCTCCGGGTGGCATCGCCTACGAACCCAATCGCGAAACCTCGATCGATATTCGCGGCGACGTACAAACCCCGCCGACGGTGGCCGATCTTCTCCTCGGGACGAGCGGGTCGGCGTCGGGCGACACCACCAGCGCATACGGAACCACGGCCCGGCTGATGAAAATCGGCGACGTCGCTTCGGTGCTCGACACGTACGAACCGCAGCGCGTCTTCGGCTACGACCACGGCACGCCGGCCATCGCACTCGACGTGCAGAAGGCCGCCAATACCAGCGAGGTGGCGGCATCGCAAGCCGTATTGGACGAGCTTCCTAAACTCACGCGGCAGTTTCCCGATATACACTTTACCGTGCAGAACGTGCAGGCCACCTACACCAAAGAGCAGTTGAGCAGCGTCTTGCGTACGCTGGCCGAGGCGATCGTCGTTACGGGCATCGTGATGCTGTTTTTCCTTCGTTCGTGGCGGAGTGCGATCGTCGTGATGATCGCCATTCCGGCGTCGCTGCTGGTGACCCTCGGTGCGATGCGGCTGCTGGGCTTCACCCTCGACACCGTTTCGCTGCTGGCAATGACGCTCATCATCGGCATTTTAGTCGACGACTCGATCGTCGTGCTGGAGAACATCGAACGTCACGCGGCAGCGGGCGAGGCGCCCTTCGATGCCGCCTATCGCGGCCGTTCCGAAATCGGAACCGCGGCCTTGGTGATCACGTTGGTCGACGTCGTCGTGTTCCTCCCGATTTCGTTCTTGCCGGGAGCCGTCGGGTTGTTCTTGCGCGAATTCGGATTGGTGGTGGCGGTGGCCACGCTCACATCGCTATTCATTTCGTTTACGATCACACCGTCGTTGGCGGCGCACTGGTCGCTGGTTTCGCGCTGGAAACCGTGGAAACCGATCGATGCGTTCACCGACTGGTTCGACCGCACGCGCTTGTGGTACGTCGATCGCGCGCTGATGTGGGGGTTAGGAAGCGCGCGCACCGTCGTGCTAATTTCGTTCGGCTCGTTAGCACTCATCTTGCTGGTGTTGCCGCTGGGTATCGTCGGATTCGAGTACATTCCCAGCGTCGATCGCGGCGAGCTGTTCCTGACGCTCAACTATCCGACGGGAACGCCGCTCGAAACGACGCGTAAGGGGATTCTCGCGGCGGAGCGGGTCATCGACGGCGCACCCGGCGTTCTCGCCGAGACCGCGCTGGCCGGCGCGTATCAGGGCAACCTTCCCGGCTACGTCAATAACGGCGCGATCGGACAACTGCACGTCTTCTTGGATCCCAAGCGGTGGCGCAACACGTCCGACTTCGGCACGCGCGTGCTCGACGACGTGCGTCGCGCAGCGCCGGGCGCTTCGGTGGTGGCGGTGCCGGCGACGAGCACGATGGGAGGCATCCAGCAGCCGATCGATGAGGTCGTCAGCGCTCCGGGCGGCGATCCGACCGAAGCTGCCGGCAAAGTATACTCTGCGATGACCAAGACGGCGGGAGCGGTCGACGCCACGACGTCCGACAACCCGGCATCGCCCCAAGTCGAAGTCGCATTCGACCGCGATCGAGCGCGCGCGCTCGGCGTGGAAGTCGGGACGGCAGCATCCGCTATTCGAGCGGCGTTCGGCGGAACGCTGGCAACGCAATTTCCGACGTCCGACGGTCTCAAAGACGTGCAGGTCATCTATCCGCAATCGGATCAGACCAACCTGACTGCGATCGCAGCTATTCCGGTGCGGTCGAGCGCAGGCGCGATCGTCAACGTCGGCGACGTCACGCGCATCGAAAGCGAACCGGCTCCGCCCTTGATCACACGCATCAACCGGCAATCGGTCGTGTACGTCGGAGCGAACATCGCTCCGGGTCGCGAGCTGTCGAACGTGCAAGGCGATTTCAATAAGCGTCTCGCCGGCCTCAAGCTGGGCCCCGGAATCATCGTCGCGCCCGTCAGTGGCGGCAATCAAGAGTTCGTCAACGACACGGTGATCGGGATGTCGATCTCGCTGGCATTGTCGGTCCTGTTGGTGTACCTGTTGATGGTTGCGCTATATAACGGCTACCGAACGCCGCTGGTCGTTATGTTTAGCGTGCCGGTTGCCGTGGTCGGTGCGTTGGGTGCGCTCGCGATCACGCATCAAACGTTGAACCTGTTCTCGTTCATCGGCTCGGTATTGCTGGTGGGTTTGGTTAGCAAGAACGGCATTTTGTTGGTCGATTTCGCCAACCGCCTGCGCATCACGCAAACGAACGCGCGCGCGGCAATGATCGAGGCCGCGTACGAGCGATTCCGTCCGATCGTCATGACGACGGTCGCGATGATCGCCGGCATGCTGCCGCTCGCATTGGCGCTCGAACCCGGTGCCGAAGCGCAACGCTCGTTGGGAACGGTCGTCATCGGCGGCCTGACCAGCTCGCTAGTGCTAACGCTGCTGCTCGTGCCGGTCGTGTATTTGCGGTTAGCGCCGTCGCGCGCCGAAATCGAACAAGAAGAGCCGGTGTAAACGGAGCGCGGTTTAGGCTGCCGGCACCTTACGGGCTAAGGTGGCTCGAACGGTCGTGCCGGGCCGCGCGTCATCCAACTGCACCGCGGCGGCGAATTGTGCCACGAGAAACAGACCGCGGCCGCCTTCACTCAAGACGTTACGCGGCAACGTGGGCGAAAAGCGAAAACCCATGCCACGGTCGGTTACCTTCAGAACGATCTCTTGATTGTCGCATTCGAGAACGATTTCGATCGGACCGGGGGAATGCGTTACGACGTTTCCGACCAGCTCGCTGAAAACGACCGATGCCGCGTATTCGTCCACCGACCAGCCTTGATGGCTGCGAAGCATGCCGACGAATTGGGTGCGGTGCGCGATGGCGATTATCGCTTCATCGGCTGTAAATCGCCAAAGCACCCCAACCCGACACATGTCTTTAGATTCCCAGGTTGTCCACAGCCAAACCTAGCGGCACAAGCGGCCGGTTTGGCGCTCGCAGGCTAAGAGAGTCCGGCGAAGCCGGTCGCGAACGGCGGGCGGCCCTGCGCGACCCGCCGCAAATAGGACAATTTTCCCATGGCGTAAGCCCTCGCGTAGCGCGTCGAGATCGGTTAGAAGCCATCCGCGGCAAAGCCACCACGGTGGACGTCGCTGGTGAAGCCTTACCGGCTTTTAAGAGGCCGGGGCGGGACGCTCGCCGCGATTCGTCGTAGACTAACGCCCGTGCCTACGTCACGGGGGCCGACGCCGAAGTATCACGGTTGGCTCGCTGCGCTTTTAGCGTTCGTCGTATTTGTATTGCCGTTGCGCGTTCCGGCGCTGGAGCTGCACTCCATCGAGCAAGCCGCAGCCGACTATCGCAACGCCAACGAACACCTGCAAGAAATGTTCCGTGCGGCGCTGCTCGACACGAGCAAATTGGCCGAATATGCCTCCGATGGCACCGCCTACGTGAAGACGGGCGATATCCCGGCGGAATGGCTGCGCGACGCCAGCGCACAATCGCGGCCCTATCTGTTTTTCGCGAAGAACGATCCCGACGTGCGCAAGTTGATGGTCGCGATCATGGCGCGTATGGTCCGTTACGTGCACACCGATCCGTACGCCAACGCCTATACGCTGGACTACCGCGTGTGGGAGCAAAAGTTCGAGCTCGACTCGCTGGCATATCCGACGGCACTGGCGTGGAGCTACTGGAAGACCACCGGCGACACGTCGATGTTCACGCCGGAATTTTCGACGATGCTGGACGACGTGCTGGCGACCATGCAGCGCGAGCAAGACCACCCGCGGAACTCCCGCTACACGCATAAAGAGCTGCCGAACAACGGCACCGGGCGACCGGTCGGATACACCGGTATGATTTGGACGGGCTTCCGGCCGTCGGACGACGCGTGCTACTACAACTTCTTAATTCCATCGGAAATGTTCGCCGTGGTCGCGTTGGGCGACATGGCGGAAATCGAACGCGACGTGTACCACAACATCGTCAAAGCGCGCGAAGCCAAGGCGCTACGTGACGAAGTGCAGCGCGGCATTCAAACCTACGGGTTAGTGCTGGTACCGAAATACGGCTACATTTACGCCTACGAGGTGGATGGACTCGGGCACGCGATCCTCACCGACGACGCCAATATCCCTTCGCTGCTGTCGGCTCCGTACATCGGCTACACGACGTCCAGCGATCGCTACTATCAAAACACGCGGCGCTTTTTGCTATCGCAGGATAATCCGTCGTTCTATCAGGGTCAGAAGGCGCGCGGGATCGGCAGCTATCACACGCCGGATCACTGGGTGTGGCCGCTCGCACTGATCGTGCAAGGCATCACCGCTACGACGCCGACGGAAAAGCAAGACGTACTGACGCAGTTGTTAGCTAGCGATCCGGGCGACCACTTATTGCATGAATCGTTCAATCCCGATAATCCCAATCAGTTTACCCGTCAAGACTTCGGATGGCCGAACGCCTTGTTCTCGGAATTCGTCATGACGCAGTTTCAAGGCGCTTCGGAAATTCCGATGGGCGACACCAGCGACTTGGAGTTCCGGACTGAGTAACTCCAGGCGCACGGTCGATATCATCGTCGGCATCCAATGGGGCGACGAGGGTAAGGGACGCATCGTGGATCTCTTCGCGCAAGAGTATGACGTCATCGCGCGGTTCGGTGGTGGCGACAACGCCGGCCACTCGATCGTGGTGGGCGCGACCGAGCTCGCATTGCGCATCGTTCCGTCGGGAGCGCTGGTGCCCCACGCGCAACTATTCGTCGGCAGCGGTACGGTGGTCAATCCGGTCACGTTAGTGCAAGAACTCGACCGTTTGACCGATCTGGGCGTGGACGTTTCGCGCGTCAAGATTTCGGATCGCGCGCACGTCGTGCTGGAGCGGCACGCGTTAGCCGATCGCGCTGCCGAGGAGGCGCGCGGCGCCAATGCAATCGGCACGACCGGCCGCGGAATCGGTCCGGCGTACGTCGATAAAGTCGCGCGCACCGGAACGCTGATGCGCGATTTTGTCACCGGATCGGAGGCGCCGGCTCGACGATTGGCGCCCCACGTGGTCGACGGCGTCGCGTACATGCGCGAATGCCTCGACTCGGGTAAACGCGTCTTGGCCGAGGGAGCGCAAGGAACGCTGCTGGACGTAAGTTACGGCACCTACCCGTACGTGACGAGTTCGCATACCGTCGCGGGCGCGGCATGCGTCGGTTTGGGCATCGGACCGACATCGATCGGTCGCGTCATCGGCGTTGCGAAAGCGTATTGCACGCGCGTCGGCGCCGGACCGTTTCCCACCGAGCTGCACGACGAACGCGGCGAGCGGCTGCGGCGGCAGGGTGGGGAGTTCGGGACGGTGACCGGACGTCCGCGACGTTGCGGATGGTTCGACGCGGTCGCCGGCGCATACGCCGCCGGCGTGAACGGATTGACCGAGGCCGTGATCACCAAGCTCGATGTATTGAGCGGATTCGAGCGCTTGTCGTTTGCAACGCGATATTCGATCGACGGTGCGTCCGCCGGTTTTGGCGATGCGTCCGACCAGCGTTTGAGCGTCGAATATGACGACGTGCCGGGTTGGAGCGAATCGATCGAGGAGTGTCGATCCATTTCGGATATGCCGCACGCCGCTCGCGCGTATGTGGATCGCATACAGCGCGCCCTCGACGTGCCGGTCGCATTGGTTTCGGTCGGGCGGGAGCGCTCACAACTCGCTCGCTAATCGCTAGCCATCGAGCGCGCGGGATAGATGTGCGTGAGCCTTCGGCGCGGCGTGTTTTCGTTGCACCCACTGCTCGAAGAACGCGGCCGGATCGAAGAGGCACGTTTCTGCGAGTGGATCGAGATCGAAACCGAATGGAACGGAATGCTCGAATCGATTCGGCTGCTCGAACGTGCTGCGGTTGCTTCGCATGTAGCGGGCGATCGCGAACCGGCGGCGCGAGCCGCCGCGACCGAGTGGAACCGGTCGCGCGCCGCGTTCAGCCTTCGTTTCGCCTCCGAGCGGCTACGCAAATGTACCGAGCGCCGCAATGCCGCTTTTTCGGCGTTATGCGCGGCACGGCTCGACCGTCGCGTCATCGAAAAACTCGAAGAGCGTTGGCAGGCGGTGTGGCGCCGCCGTCGCGCGCTCAACGAAGCCGCCGCTCTGGAAGATGCCGCGATGCTCGCACGCGCGACACAATAACGGGCACTCCTAGACGGTGCGGGTGCGATGACGCAGACGTTTTGGATGCGATACGCAATCGCCGTTACAACGGTTTGCGCGGCGCTCTGGCTGTTGTCACGGTTGGCCTCCGTCCTTCGGAGGCGAAAGCGGGCCGGGGATGGAGCCGGTTTGTCCGTGTTGGCCTCGATCGCACTCGCTCCGAACGTTTCGGTACATATCGTGCGAGCCGCCGAGTGCGAATTTTTGATTGCCGCCGGCGGTACGCCGGTCTTGCTAGTGCAGCAGGCCCGAAACGAGGTTGACGACCAACGCCAGAATCGCCGTGCTGTAACCGAAGGAGACTAAGCCGTGCGCTAAGACCAGGCGCCGAATGTTGCGGCTGGTGATCTGCACGTCGGACACCTGAAACGTCATTCCGATCACGAATGCGAAATACGCGAAGTCCAGGTCGTTGGGTGGTTCGTCGCCCGGAAATGTCAGGCCGCGATCGCTGCCCGGCTCGCGATCGCGGTCGCGATAGTACAAGTGCGCGTAACGGAAGAGGAACGTCATGTGGATCAAAAACCACCCGGCAATTACCGCACCGAATCCCAACGCGTCGATCAGGGCGTCGTGGCCCGGCGGTTCGCCGCTCGGACCGCGGGCGAGAATGCTCAATGCCGAAACGAAACCGAACAGGACGCCGATGAAGACGATAAGCGCGGCGACGTTGCGCCCCGGATCGTCGGCAGCGGCGTGCCGTTTGGTTTCGTCCGCATCGGCGTGCCAGATCTTCCAGCAATAGGTGCACAGCATGCCTACGGCGGCGGCATCGTACACCGCAACGATTCGCACCCAGCTGCGCAGCCAATGCGGGCCGAATAACGCCAGGAGCGTTCCCAGCACGATCGCGATGACGATCGCGACCGCGACCGGCCGTAAGGCTCGGCTACTGAAGGCGATCATGCAGCCCGCCTTCGCCGTGCGCCTGGAAGTTCTTTAGAAGTACTTGAACTGGCCGAGTTTATCGGCAGCCGTTTCGACGAAATAGACCTGCGAGTCGGGACCGAGCGTCACCGCCCCTGGCTGCGCGTTCTGCGTCGGAACCTTGAAGAGGCGCACGGCCTGGCTCTTGTATTTGAACTGTCCCATCGCGTTGGCTCCGGGATCGCTGAAATAGAAGTTGCCGTCGATGCCCTGGATGATTCCGTCGGGCGAGATTGCCGGCGTCATCGGATATTCATTGGTGACTTGGCCCGTCACGGCGATGCGACCGAGCTTATCGGCTTTTTGCTCGGTAAACCACAACGCATTATCGGTTCCCGACGTGATGCCGGCAGGCGACGCGTTAGGGGTGGGAATCTTGATCTCGGCCAGCGACGCGCACGGATCGGTCACGCTGACGCGTCCGATGCTGTTGGTGCCGGGCTCGGTAAACCAAATGCCGCCATCGGGGCCGCTGGTGACGCTCAACGGTTGTGCGTTGGCCTGCAGCTTGCACGAAGTCGCGACACCTTTTTGCGTAACGCGCCAGATGAGGTCGGCGCCCGGATCGGTCACCCACATGTTGCCGTCGGACCCGAGCGTGATACCGACGGGTTGGGCGGCGGCATTCGGCAGCTGGAAATCGACGAAGGTCGGCCCGGTTAGCTGGATCTGCCCAACTTTGCCGACGCTCTTTTCGGTAAACCAAACGAGGCCGTTCGGACCGGACGCCATGCCGACGGGACCGGCTTTGGCGGTCGGCGTGACCGCTTCGCTAAACTTAGCGTTTTCATTGAGCTGGCCGATTTTGCTGGAGCGCGCTTCGCTGAACCAAATGTTCAAGTCCGAGCCGAGCGCGATGCCCATTGGCTGACTCGATGCCGTCGGAATAGCGTATTCGCTCGTGACTTGCGGCGTAAACGCCGGGCCCGGCGTCGCGGTACCGCTGGTCAGCGGCGTCCCTTTTCCACAAGCGGCGAGCAGTGCGGCAGCAATAACCGCGCCTAGGGCCAAGCGCACAGAAACCGTCGTCATCATGAGCGTTTCCTTATTGGCACACGGTCGCGGCATTCCCGCGCGCGGCTACTCCTAAGAAATTAGTTGACATCTGTTTCTAACCGTCGTAGAGTGTAACTAAATCTTTAAGAGTACCCGTTGAAGGAGGCTACATGGCGCGCTCGCGCTCGAAGACGTTGACCGAGGCGGAGCTTCGGTTAATGGAGGTGCTGTGGGTTCTGGGGACGGCGACCGTCGCCGAAGTGGTGTCGTCGCTTCCCCCGCCCCCAATCGCCTACAACAGCGTTCTGACGACCATGCGCATCCTGGAGCAGAAAGGGTTCGTCGCTCATGAAGAAGCTGGGCGAGCATTCGTGTACCATCCACTGGTCGCGCGAGACGCCGCCGCTCAAACTGCCGTCGGACATTTGGTTTCACGATTCTTTGAGAACAGTTCGGGCTCGCTCGCGTTACGCTTGATCGAGTCGGAACGACCGTCCGACGACGAGCTGTCCCGTCTCCGAACGCTCATCGAGCGATACGAGGAACGTTCTCAATGAACGCATCGCACGTTCTCGGCAACGTTGCCGCAACCGTCACCGCGGTGGGACTCAACTCGTTGTGGGAAGACGCACTCGTGGTTGCGTGCGTTTGGATGTTCCTACGTACGTGGCCGCGCGTCAACGCGGCGACGCGATACGTGATCTGGAGCATAGCGCTCGTTGCGGCCGTGGTTGTGCCGGTCGCAACGACGCTGCCGTTCCTCTCGATGTCGCCGCCGGCAGCGGCGACCGCTGCGGTGAAGGCGTCCATCGTACCTGCGATGCATGCCTTCCCCGCTACTGCGGCTCCGGTTCGCGCTCGCCAGGTGGCTTCGCGCACCGGCACACCGCACCACGATGCCGCCGCAACGCACAACGAGATCGTCGCCCCGGCCGTCGTTCCGCGCTTGCATCTGCAGCTGCCGCTGGTCGTCGCGGTCGTGCTCGCATCGTTGTGGGCGCTCGTGACGTTCGCCGGCGCGGTTCGCTTCGGCGTCGGATTGATGCGGCTCGAACGGCTCAAACGCGATGCACTTCCGTTGCCGGTCGAGTATCGCGACTGCATGGTGCGCTGGAACGCCGCCACCAAGGGCGTGCGCGACGTGCGCTTATGCATCAGCGATCAAATCGATGTGCCGGTCGCGGTCGGTCTGTTCGATTCGATGATTTTGATTCCGCGCGAACTGCTCGAACGGTTATCGGCCGATGAAATCGACCAAATCGCGTTACACGAGTTGGCGCATCTGCGTCGCGCCGACGATTGGACGAACGGTCTGACGCGCATTCTGCTAGCGGCTTTCGGCTGGAATCCGGCCGTGCGCTTCGCCGCCGCGCAGCTCGATCTCGAACGTGAAGTTGCGTGCGACGACTACGTGCTGGATGCGAGCGGCGTCGTTCGGCCCTACGCGATGTGCTTGGCGAAAATGGCCGAATCTTCGTCGTGGCCGCGCGGCCCGATCGCCGCACCGGCCGTGTTTGCAACGCGCAAACATCTCTCGCTGCGCATCGAACGTCTCTTGTTCGCGGGCCGCGCCACCGGCACGAACCCGTCGTTCGGCATCGCGGCGTTCGCCGTCGCCGGCGTCGTACTGCTGGGCTGCGCGATCGGCTCGGTCGCTCCGTCGGTTGCAGCGACGGTACAGCCGGCCGCACTACCTCCGATCGTGGCGGATCGGGTTCAAACCGTTCGCGACGTAGTCCGGTACGTGGACATTCCGCGCACCGCCGTTGCTGCGGCAACCGCAGTGCCGTCATCGCACCCTGCCGCAACGACGGTTTCCATCAAGACGACGCACGCATCCGCGACGGCGCACCCGGCGTCGACGGCGCATCCGGTCGCGACGGCGCATGCGCTCGCGTCGATGTCACCGTTCGGGACGAAGAGCCTGCGAGTAACGGTTTCGCCGAAACCTCTCGCGAGCGGCGCGATCGCGGTGCACATCCCGGCCATCGACATGCCCTCGATTCACTTGGCACCGATCGACGTCACGATTCCGAAGATCGGCCTCGTTAACGACGGAAAAGCGTGTACTGGATGCGATTACACCGGCGTCGACTGGCGCGGACGGGACGTTCGCGGTGTGTCGTATACCGGCGTCGATCTGACTCGTGCGAATCTCGACAACACCGATTTCTCCGGCAGCACGTTCCTAGGCGTCGACTTTACGCACGCTCGGTTGCGTAACGCATCGTTCCGTAACGCCCGTCTTTCCGGATGCGATTTCACCGGCGCCGATTTGTCGGGGGCCGACTTCACCGGCGCGCGCGTCACCGGATGTCAGTTCAACCATGCACAACTGACCTCGGCGCGCATCCGCAGTATCGTAACTGGTTGCAGCGGCTGCGACTTCTCGGGAGCAAATCTCGGCGGCGTCGACCTTTCGAACGTTCGCGGCGCCAATATCGATTTTGCCGGCGCGGATCTCTCGCATGCCAATCTGCTGGGAGGCTCGTTTACTAACGTCGATTTCGCCGGGGCACACATGAGCGGCGCTACCCTCGAGGGTGCAGTGTTCACCAACTGCGATCTCAGTGGGACGAATCTAACGCGTGCCGACCTGGCTCGCGCCAAACTCATCGATACCGACTATCCAGACGATCGGTAACCACGCATGAATCTCTCCAGCCGCTAACCCCGTACAGTTCGTAGTATTTGTTCGAGCCGGACCCCCGGTCTGGTTTGTTGCGCCCAAAACCATCGAAAGGATGTTAGTATATGACCCGCATCACCACCGCTTGTCTCGCGATCGCCGCAATCGCGATCGTGGCGGCAGTACCACCGGCCGCTCGCAGTGCTTCGTCGGATCTGCCGTCGAGCTGTCTCGGCTGCTCGTTTAGCGGACGAGATCTGCACGGTGCCGATCTTTCGGGCACGAATTACGTCGGGGCGAACTTTTCCGACGCGAATCTACGCGGCGCGAAAGCGTCCGGAGCCAAAATGGTCGGCGCGAATTTTCGTAATGCCGATGCGACGTCGGCCGATTTCACCAAAGCCAAACTCGTCGGCGTCAACTTTCAGCTCGCGACCTTAACCGGCGCTCGTTTCGACGCGGCCAGCCTCGTCGGCGCCAACTTCAGGGGCGCTAAAGCACAAAGCTTGCAAATGCCGAGAGCCGATCTGATCGGTGTGAACTTCACCGGCGCCGATCTCCGCGACGCAAATCTGCGCGATACCAAAATCTGCACGCGCGATTACAACGGCCACATCGATTGTGCCGAATTTGCGAACGCCGACGTCCGCGGCGCCGACCTCCGCGGCGCAATGATCTGCGGTAACAACGACTCGTGTGCGCCGGTCGATGCGGCGACCTTGCGCGAGCGCGGACATTCGCCCTTAACCGGAGCGCGTCTGTAATGTTTGGCCGGGCGGCGATCGTCGTATGTCTTCTAGCGACGCTTGCTGCTCCGGCCAATGCGCTCGGCGTCACGCGCTTGACCGTACCCGAGTTGGCGGCGCCGTTGGATCCGTCGTCATCGAGCGATGGGTGGGCGCAGGCGGCACGAGTCAAGTTAGGATGGAACGTTCCCGCGTCGCGGCCAGCATCCGAAGCGACGCAAGCCGCAATTTCGACCGACGGAACGTCGCTGTACGTTCGCTTCGATGCAACGCAACGCGAGCCGGTAGCGGCAGCCCAGCGTACCGACAACATCGGGCAAGGAAGTGACGACTCGGTATGGATCGATCTATGGCCGGACGGCACCAGCGGTTTCACCTATCAGTTTCAAGCGACACCGAACGGCACGCACTATCAATACTCTTCCGAGAATACCAACTACACGCCGTCGTGGCAGTCGCAAGGCGCGACGCACGCCGGCGGCTATACCGTGACCATGAAGATTCCTCTAAAGATCATACGCGGCATCGCTCCGAACGTTCCGTGGCGCGCGCAGTTCGTGCGATACGTCCACGCGACCGGCGAAATCGCGGTATGGTCGTACGACTCGTCACAAAATAGTGCCGACGACGTAACGCGCGCCGGCGTCCTCGTCATGCCGCCGCTCCACGTTTCCGTCCCCAAACCGAAGCCGCGACTCGCGACCTACGCACTCGCCGAAGCGGCGTCGAAAACGATTGGGGGATCGACGAGTCGCGTCGGTGCCGATCTGTCCGTT
The DNA here is from genome assembly GCA_036490475.1 of Candidatus Tumulicola sp. NCBI lineage: Bacteria > Bacillati > Vulcanimicrobiota > Vulcanimicrobiia > Vulcanimicrobiales > Vulcanimicrobiaceae > Candidatus Tumulicola > Candidatus Tumulicola sp. Next base: position 318,630 of record DASXDT010000005.1, on the reverse strand, counting down.
CCGATCGGCCCGACTGCCGCGTTCTACGCGACGTTCCATCCCGATTATTCGAACGTCGAGTTGGATCAGCAGTCGATTGCGCCGACGGTCTACGCCCGCTATTATAGCGAGGTGCGCCCGTTCTTCACGCAGGGCGCCAACGTGTACAATCAGTTCAACTGCGACGCCTGCCCGAGCATACAAGAGTTATACACGCCCGCCATTCCGACGCCTCGCGAAGGCTACGCCGTCGAAGGTAAACAGGGGCCGTTAACGTTCGGAACGTTCGACTCGATCGGCGACGATCGCACCGACGTCGCGAGCGCGCTCGACTATTCGTCGCCCGACGGTCGATGGGGCGCCGCGGTGCAGCGCATCTCTGCGAACATGCCGGGGTTGACCGACGACGTCACGACCACCGGCATCTCGTATTACGACCTCAAACACGTTCAAGCGTATTTCGACTACGGCAGCGATGCGGGCACGAACGTGCTCGTGCCGAACCAGGCACAGCGCTACGACTTCGGCGGCGGCTGGAGCAACTCGACGTTCGGATTTTTCGGCTCGGTTCGAAAGCTGGGCGAATATTACAATCCGGTCGACGGCTTCGTTTCGCACCCGGGTATCGCCGGCTACGCGCTATACAGCGCAAAGATTTGGACGTTCGCTCCCAACGACGTGCTTGCGGCGGTGGGTGTCGCGGGGTTCCTCGACCGGTACCAAGGACCGCAACAAGGGATCGCGCAGAGCGATAACTCGCTGCTGCTCGACGTCCTCACCAAGAGCGCGTGGGATTTTCAGGTCTTCACCGGATCGAACTATTGGCGTTTCGTCGACCCGCTTACCGGGATGGGGATTCTTACACCGGTTTCGCAGAACGCCGGCTTCCAAATTACGTATCACAGCGGTCTTCAGACGAATAATCCGGGTAACTTTCCGTACCATGGATCGTCCTCGGACCCGACCTCGATCAACTACAGCACCGGTGCCTATGGCAACGGGCGCTTGGACACGTGGTTCCGCAGTTCGACCATTCGCGTGGGATCGCGCGGTGCGCTGACGCTGGCGCTCGACGATACGGCGCAGCGCTTTCCGAACGCGACGCCCAACATCCAGTGGTTCGAGAACGCGAGCTACTCGTTTCAGATCACGCGCAACTCGTCGTTCGCGCTCGGCGTCCGGCGCGTCATCGGCGATCCTCCGATCCCTAACGGAGGCGGCAACTGTGTCGGCAGCTGCTCGAACGTGACGGTCGCGTACCATCTGTTGACGCCGCACAGCGAGTTCTACGTCGCTTACGGCAATCCGAACGCGCTGACGACGGTGCCGCAGGCGATTTTCAAGTGGATTTTCTATGCGGGCGCCGAGAAGGGAACGTGAGCGTACGCTCGGCGGCTTAAGAGAGGCGGCAGACTGCGGGGGGCGTATATCTACGGTGATGGTACGTGCCGCATCCGCTTTAGCGATTCTGAGTTTTGCCGCGCTGGCGTCCGCGCCCCAAATGGCGGTCGTCGGCGTCGCCGCCACGGCCGCTCCCAAAGGCACCCCGCCGCCGGAGATTTACCACATCGTGACGCGTCCGCTGTGTGCCGAGCTGCACCAGCATATCGCGCCGGCCATCGCGATGATGCTGCAAAACGATCGAACGATCAAGCAAAGTCCGAAGCTGTTCTCGCAATACAACCTCAGTGCGTTGAACGGCGTAGACAACTCGGTCAGCAATAGCGTCGGTACCACGGCGAACGGCGCGGCCGTGACTGCGGGCGATGCGTCGAACGGCACGCTCAACGCCGACCAGAACATGGCGTTGCTTGGAATGGAAAATCTCGTCAGCCCGATCGCCAACAACATCATCGAAACGCAGAAACTGCTCGATTCGCCTGCGTTAATGCAAGGCACCGGCAATCCCGACGACGACAAGCAACTGAAAGACATTCGCGCCAAACTTCTGGCAGCGCTGGCGACTCAAAATGCTGCCCTCGACATCGTTAGCGGTTTCGTTGCTACCGAGCAGATGGGCGACTTGCAACACGCAGGCGAAGAATACGTCGCCGCGATCAACTCCAGCGAACAAACCGGCAGCCGCGGCGGCACCATGTCGATGTCCGGGACGCCATCGCCGAATCCGCTGATGCAAAATCCCAATCAGCCGGGTTTGCCGCCCAACCCGTACGACATCGATCTCGCCAACGTCCCGGGATTGACGCTGGGCTACAATCCGGTGACGCGGTTACTGACGGCGTTGCGTTGGACGATCGCCGAAACCGAAAAGCGTGAAAATACCGCTTCCGTCGCCGTGATGAACGGAGCGCAACAATGCGCCGCTCCCTCACCCCAACCCGCCGCCACCCAAAAACCGCACTAACGCCGGTCGCGCATGAACGTGAAAAGGACGCCGCGTACCGGCGTCCTTTTTGCTATCTACCTTTTTGCTATCTAAACGAACACGGACCCGAGCGGCGTTAGTTGCCGAACTGACTGATCGTGGCCGCGAACGGTTTGGAAACGTCGTTATTGAAAATCGCGTACGGTTTACCTTGCGGAAAGGTGAAGATCGCAACGTTGTTTTCGGTTTCGTCCGGCGCGACCAAACGGTCGCCGCGGCGCCAGAATCCATGCACGTCGATCGTGCCTTTGAACGGCAGCTTTCCGACGACGTCGGCACGGTCGCCGTACACGTTCAACTTGTACGCCCCTGAAATGTTCTTGCGTTGAAAGTCTTGGTCGCCGATGAGAAGGGCTGGGTTGACCCACGATAATCCCGTCGGGGTCGAAATGGTGGCACCGTGAATGGCGACTTCACCGAAGGCTCCGCCGCGCTTTGGTAGTTCGAAGAGCGCCGGAATGCCGTAGTTATCGTAACCATCGACATATAACGTGCCGCTGTCGTCGTACGCCGACCACAGCAGGTCGCCAGTATTGTCGAAGCCTTCGTATCCCGTGCCGCCGGAGCCGCCGCGATAGACGCGCACGTTGGGTACGAGGTGGCGCTTGCGATCGGCTTGATTGACGATTGCCAGATCGCCGGTGTGCTGGAAATCGATGGCGCACGAATAAGGAATGCCGTACGGGCGTTCGGAGATGGTTTGGAGACGGGCAGTTTGTCCGTGCGCGTATTCGTAGACGCTATACGCCCCGCTATCGACCACGTACACGTTTCCGGATTTGTCGGTGCACATGCCGGCCGGTTGCTTGAAGCCTTTCAACGTTCCGATCAGTTCGTGCTGATCGCCCCCGTCGTAGCTGTAAATTCGAACGTCGTTGCTTCTGAGGTTCGAAACGTACAGTAAGCTCGATGCCGCGCGGGCGTTCGGCGCGATCCACGATCCCAAGCGGTCGTGCGCGTAGGAGCCGGCGGAAAGCGCCGGCGGTGCGCCCGACGAGGCGGCTGGATTGCCCTGACACGCCGCCAACAGCGCCGCGGCCGCTCCCAAAGACAATGCAAATGGGGCTCGGTGTAACATATGCATCCTTTCGCAAATGCAGCGATCGGTCCGATCCTTGCTCCTGCGCTAATAAGACCGGGACTCCTGGACCAAAACCGCCGGCTGGAACCTTGACATGGCTTTGCCCATAAAACCGGGCTTGCCTAAAAAGCCAGCGGTCTGCCCACAAAAAGTGGTACTGATACTCTTTTACGGAGGTGTTAACGTGGACCAGATTTTCTCGATCAGACGGTGCTCAGTATGTCCGGAGCTGGTCATTTACGAAGGGCCTGCGCTCCTTAGCGGTGCCGCAATGTGGTGCAGCGAGACCTGCGAAGTTCTCTGGGATTTGATAACGCCTGGGACGTGGATCGATGCAGCCGAGTTGATGCAGGGCGGCCGTTTTCACAACTATCGGGCCTTACGCGGATGCGCCGCCGCCAATAGCCAGGCGACTGCGATTATGACTCCTATTGCGGCGACGCCGATCACTACGCCCAGCCAGGTTAAGTGTAGCGCGTTGACTCCTAGCACTAGCAGGAACACGACCCCAGCGAGGACTGCCAGCAAGAACTGAGCCGCCAATTGCAGGCCGAAGAATTCAAAGAAACTGGGCCGTCGAGATTTCTTGCGACACCACCGAAGGTAGACAGCCCCTAGGGCTGCGAGAATTCCGAACGCTCCTACTATACTCAGGGCGGCTACAACGTCGGCTGTTGCGTCAGCGCTCACACCTGGGCGGTTCGGTTAGCACGCAAGGCAAGCCCACCGGGTCAGTCTGACCTTTTTGTGGGCAGACCCGCTGGCTTTTTAGGCAAGCCAGGTTTTATGGGCAAAGCCCCTTGACATACGAACAGGTGTTCGATACGCTGTGCTCCCATGGCGCCGAATCGAACGAATTCCGACTCGGATGCGGACCGCCGCGAGGCGTTTTCCGCACTCAAAGCCACGTTGTCCGGAGGGCACACATCGGCACCGCAACTGCGAATTGCCGCCGCCGTTCCCACCTCGATTCCGGCGCTCGACCGGGCGTTGGGCGGCGGTTTCCCCACCGGTTTGGTCGCGCTCGAGGGGCGAAGCGGCCGCTGGAGCATTCTGGCTCGTACGCTGGCCGGTGTGACCCGGACGGCGTTGGCCGCCGTCATCGACGATGGCGGGCTGTATCCGCCGGATCTGGTTCGAGCCGGCGTCCGGCTCGACCGGCTCATGGTGGTATCGGCGGCCACCCCCAAAGGCATCGCACGAGCGGCCGACATTCTGATTCGTTCGCGCGCCTGCCGTTTGGTTTTGATGGGCGCGCCCGCATTGCGGCCGGCGGCCTGGATGCGCCTGGCGGCCGTCGCACATCGTTCCGGTGTATTGCTCGTCGCAATCGCCGAGCGCGCCGGTGCGGAACTGGGCGCGGCCGCATCGGTGCGGCTGCGCTGCGAGCTCGAGCGCGTCGTGCTGCACGGCTCGCGCGGTCCGTGGTGCACGGTCGCCGGCTACGACGTGCGCGCGTCGATCGGAAAAGATAAACGCGCGGCCGCCGGTGCGTACGCACGCGTGCATGCTATCGATGCGCTTGCGGGTGCCCAATTACGCGAGCGGGTGCTGGCGCAAGATCGTCCCATTCGTCGCGAGCGTGTGCACCGTGCTGCTGTGCGTTGAAGCGATTCCGGTCGACGTCGCTGTGTGGGAAGACGCACTCGACGCGCTCGATGCCGTCTCACCGCTGATCGACGACGTTCGCCCGGGGCTCGCGTTTATCGATATGCGCGGCATGCCGGGAACGCCGCCCCAGTGGATCGAGCACGCCCGAACGGTGCTCGAGGGTGCCGGCGTCCGCGCCCGTTTTGGCGCCGGCAGCAATCGTATCGCCGCACGCGGAGCGGCGTTTACAAACGATGGAACGATTTTTCCAGCGGGACGGGAGCGCACGATGCTGGCACCGTTACCGTTGGCCGTGCTCGATGTAGACCAAGATGCGATCGACCGCTTGCGATTGTTGGGAGTAGAACGTCTTGGCGATCTTGCCAAACTTCCGCACGGACCGTTCGTGCGTCGTTTCGGGGCACGATCGGCGCGATGGCACGCGCTCGCTCGTGGCGACGATTCGACACCATTCGTTCCGCGCGGACATTCGGCGGCGATCGAAGCGGCGTTATTCGGTGAAGGGCGTGCCGAAGACGAAGCGCAGGTATTTTTCGCCTTGCGGATGTTACTGTCGCGTATCGCTTCGGATCTAGAACGCAGCGGGCGGCGCGCCGGTGCGCTCGAATTGTCGCTCGAGTTGGAAGACGCGCAGACGTACCGCTTCGACGTATTGCTGGCCGCTCCGACCGCGCAAGAACGTGCGATGTTCGACGTCGTGCGCGCGAAACTCGACGGCGCGACGTTTCCGGCCGCAATCGTCGGTTTGCGCGTGCGAGCGGCCGGGTTAGAAGAAGGTGGGGAAGCGCTGGCGCTGCTGGCCGGCGACGATCTCGATCCGCAAGCCGTCGCGGTTGCCATTGCTCGGCTCGAATCGGTGCTCGGCACCCCCGTCCAGCGCGCGCGTACCAAAGAAGCGCACGCGCTCGAAGATCGCTTTTCGTACGATCGGTTCGAGTTACCGAAACGGACGGTACTGCAAAGCGGTGCGACCGAGGCGGCACCGTCCGATACGGTCGTACCGCAACTGCGGCTGCTGACCGTCGCGGAAATCGCCGTGCGTTTGCGTGCCGGAGAGCCGGCATCGGTCGGCGATCCGCCGCGCGCGGTGCTCGAATGTGCCGGACCGTGGCGCATCGATACCGGTTGGCCTCAACACGATGTGGTGCGCGACGAATACGATGTATTGCTCGAAGACGGCGAACTGTATCGTATTTATCGCCAGGGCGCGCACTGGTACGTACGCGGAGCGTACGATTGAGGGCTACGTCCCTTCGTCGGCGCCCGCATGGAAAACGTATTTCACGATCAAACGATTCAAGGTGGCACCGGCGGCCGGACTGCCATAGTTGACGTAGAGCTCGTCACCGCTGCGCAGCCGTTGATGGAACGCGACGGCGAGATTGTTACCGACCTGCGTTGCAAAGCCACCCAGACCGTTGATGTCGCGCAGCTCCAGCGTGAACGTACTTTCGCTCGAGATACCGTACGAGAGCGACACGCGGCGTAACCATTGCGAATCGATCGAGCCGTTTGAGAACGCTTGCTGCAACGTTCCGTCGTATTCGAGCCCGAGGCTGAGCCGCCGCCCGATCGGACGGCTCGTCGAGATCGTGAACAGGTGAATGTAGTTGTCGCCGAACGGTCCCCACGAATAGCTGGCGTCGATCGGCGTGGGCGTACCGTCCCGATAACCGATCGGAATTTGGGTGAGGTCGAACGGTTGCGTGAAACCGTCGCGATAGCACGGTGCGCCCGAGAAGCTCGATGTATACGCGATCGGACCGCTGCAGCCGGGACCAGACGGGATCCCGTAGGAACGCAACTCACCGACGGCCTGTCCGATGCCGTTCAATGAGAATCCGTTGGCGAATGTTGCGTTGACGAAAACCTGGGCGTCCGCTTGGTGAACCGCTCCCGAGTCGTCGAGAAAACGATCCCCGGTAACGAAGATTCCGTAGTTCTTGATCGCACTGCTCGCGCCGGTGATCTGAGCGTACGCTTGCGGCCCGCGAATGTCGGAGTTAGCCGTGTATCCGTCGATCGGATTGTAATTGGGCGATATGTCCATGTATCCGATGTTGAACTCGGTGTTGCCTTTATGCCGGTCGATGAAGGCTTGCGTGAGGTCCGCATGGCCGGTCCACGAACCGTTCTCGAACGAGTGATCGAAATAGTAGACCATCCCGTTTTGCAAATCGCGGGCCTCCATGCCGCCCTCGATCGTATCGTCGGTCCCGAAAATGGAGTGATTGGCCAGCACGCCGTCGCTCCAATACAGAAACGATCCACCTTGAATCGCGTGCTCGTATCCGAATGCCTGATCGCTAAACGTATTTCCGGTCGTCTGATCGTAACCGTGGAACGTTAGCGCCCCAAAGCTCTGGTTGCCGAACGTGCCCTCGACCTTTCCTCCGCTGTCGAACGGTCCGACCGAGGGAGAGTAAAAAATCAAATTAGAAGCGTTGACGTAGGTTCCGGTCGGCGACCGCGGTCCCGACAATGCGTTGATAAAGGCCGCACCTTGCGCGAAAAACGGACGATACTCCACTAACTGGCGTTGAAATTCTTGCGGAGCGATCGTCTGCTGGTCGATTTCGACGTTCGAAAAATCTGGATTGAGCGTTCCGACGAAGCGGATCGTCGGCGTGATCGGTATGCTGGCATCCCCGCCGATCCAACGCACCTTCATCGGTAAGAACGTCCCATTGGCTTGCTGAAAAAGATTGCGATCGTTGCCGATACTTGCTAACCCGTAAATATCCGCGCGAGGACGCGGACGTAAGGCGGCCGCGGACGCTACGTCGATCGCCACGGCAGCCCAAAAACGCGTGTCGGCGAACTGCGGCCAATTGCCGCCACCGGAGTCCTGCATGATCGGGTCCGATACCCACGAGAGATGCTCGCCGCGACCGGCAACGCCGCGTACGAACTGCACGCGCCAGGTTTGCTTTCCGCCGTGCGGCACGCGCAACACGTTCAGCGGAATAATCATCACGGCACTCCACGAGCCATCGGCCGACGTGGCTGCGGCGCTCCAGCGGGGCTTGTAGCGGACGTTTTCGTTGGACTGTTGGTAGCGCACGCCGCGCGGCGTGGTTTCGAAATAATAGGCTTGACTGCCGGCTCCGCTCGTGTCGACGCCCAGGCCGACGAAATCGTCGAGACCGAATCCGATGTCGTTGGTCGTCTGCGACGCAACGATCGGCACGCCGGTTTGCACGGCCTTGAACCCGACGTACAAATTTTTGTCGTCGTACAGCACGTACGCGGTGGTCGCGAACTGCGCGGGCGAACGCGTGGTCATGTTCTGCCACGGTCCAGTTCCATTCGGCACCGCGCCGGTCTGCCAGGCCGGATCTGCCAGGCTCGGATCGAGCGCTAACGGGTGCGGTGCCCGCGCCATCGTGAACTGGAACGTACTGCCGACGGAAGCGACGGCTTGTGCCCTGCCCGCGAGCAACGCGAGGAGCAATCCGGCCAGCGAATAGAGCAACGTTCGAACGAGGGGCAAGGTGACCGAAGTGTAGCACCGAGCCGGCCGGCGCGCGGTCAAAATGGCATCAAACCCCGTGCTCCTCTCAAACCGCCGTCAGAAGGGTCTTGTATATCGAACATACGTTCGCTATACTCCGAGGTCCTGTATGTATGCCGAGCTGCACGCGTGGTCGAATTTTACGTTTTTAGACGGCGCATCGCACCCCGAAGAGCTGGTCGACCGGGCCGCCGATCTCGGCCTGGCTGCGGTCGCGCTGACCGACCGCGACGGGCTGTACGGGATGGTGCGCTTCGCTGCCCGAGCCAAGGAGCGCGGCATTCCGGCCATCGTCGGCAGCGAGCTGACGTTTGAAGACGGCGCACGCATCGTGCTGCTGGTCGCGGATGCTCCCGGCTACGGAAACTTGTGCGAGCTGATCTCACTGGCACAACTACGGGGTGCCAAGGGCGACGCACGCCTGCGTCTCGAAGATCTGGCCGGTCGTTGCGATGGGCTGATCGCGCTCTCGGGCGGTGCCGAAGGCCGCGCGGAACGGGCGCTGGCCGGCGGCAACCCGGAGCGTGCCGAGCACGAGTTGCGCACCCTCAAGACGTCCTTCGGCGACCGTCTGTATGTGGAGTTGCAACATCACCTAACGCCGGCCGACGCCGGCCGCAACCAACGAATGGCTGCGCTCGCCGCCCGGCTCGGCATCGCGTGTGTGGCGACCAATGGGGTGGTGTACGCCGTCAAAGACGACGCGCGGTTATCCGACATCCTAACGTGCGTGCGGCACGGCACGACCATCGATGCCGCGCATGCAGACCACTTACTGCGTTCGAACGCAGAATTTCATCTTAAAGCGGCACGCGCGATGCGCCGCTTATTCGTGCGCTATCCCGATGCCGTCGTACGCAGCGTCGAAATCGCAAAGCGTTGCTCGTTCCGTTTGGAACGCATCACCGGACAGTTTCCGCTCTTTCCGGTCGAAGACGGCAAAACGCGGCAATCGTATTTGCGCGAACTCGTCTATCGCGGGGCGGCGGAACGATATGGGTCGCCGTTAGCGTCCGACGTCGAGCGTCAGCTAGAATACGAACTCGGGATGGTGGCGCACATGGATCTGGCCGGCTACTTCTTGATCGTCTGGGACATCGTACGGAAGGCCGGCGAATTGGGCGTGCTCTGCCAAGGTCGCGGCTCGGCGGCGAACTCGGCGGTATGCTATTCGCTCGGCATTACCGCCGTCGATCCGATCGGCATGCAGTTGCTGTTCGAACGCTTCATGTCCGAAGAGCGTAAAGAAATCCCCGATATCGACATCGACTTCGCGCACCAAGACCGCGAAAAAATCATACAATACGTCTACGAGCGCTACGGGCGCTCCAACGCCGCCATGACGGCCGAAGTCATCGCCTATCGAACGCGTTCGGCGTTGCGCGATGTGGGCAAGGCGCTCGGCCTGCGCTTGGCGGAGGTCGACGCGCTGGCCAAAGAATACGACGCGTTGGAATCGCTCGAAGACGTCACCGGCGCGCTTTCGGGAGAAACGGCCAAACGGCTGTACGCGATTTGCTTGCGGCTCAAAGGCTTTCCCCGCCATATGGGCATCCATTCGGGCGGAATGGTGCTAACGCGCGATCCGCTAGTTCGCGTCGCACCGATCGAATGGGCGACGATGCGCGATCGTACCATCATTCAATGGGACAAGGACGATCTGCAAGACCTCGGATTGATCAAGATCGACCTGCTGGGTTTGGGGATGCTGTCGCTGCTGCGTGAAGCGTTCTCCTTGCACGAACGCTGCTACGGGACGTCGCTGGCGCTGCACACGATTCCGGCGGACGACAAACCGACCTACGAGATGATTCAGAAAGCCGATACTGTCGGCGTCTTTCAAATCGAGTCGCGCGCGCAGCAGTCGATGCTGCCGCGCATGAAGCCCGCGTGTTTTTACGACATCGTCATGCAGGTCGCGATCATCCGTCCCGGGCCGATTCAAGGCGACATGATCCATCCGTTTTTACGCCGTCGCGCGGGATTGGAACCGGTCACGTATCCCCATCCCAAGCTCAAACCAGTGCTGGAACGCACGATGGGCGTGCCGCTCTTTCAAGAGCAAGGGATGCGCATGGCGATCGAAGCGGCCGGCTTTACGGCCGGCGAGGCCGACCGGTTGCGACGCGCCATGGGCCACAAACGTTCGCGCCACCGGATGCTGGAGATCTATCCGCGCCTGGTCGACGGCATGGTGGAAAACGGCATCGACCGTGCCGCTGCCGAGCAGTTGTTTCACATGCTCGAGGGATTCGCCGATTATGGTTTTCCCGAATCCCATGCGGCGAGCTTCGCGTTACTGGCCTACGCTTCGGCCTACGTGAAATGCCGGTTTCCGGCGATCTTTGCTGCCGCAATTCTCAACGTGCAACCGATGGGATTCTATTCGACCGAAGTGCTGGTCAACGACGCCCGGCGACACGGCGTCGTCATCAAGCCGGTGCGCGTAAACTCGAGCGAATACTGGTCGTACGTCGACGACGAAGGTGCGCTTCGAATCGGGTTCCACGTGATTCGCGGTCTCGGTCAGGTGCAGCGCAACCGGCTCGAAGCAGCACTGACGGGCGGTGTCTTTGCAGATATGCTCGATTTCGCGCACCGGACTCGGTTAGAAAAAGAAGCGCTCGAAAATCTCGCGGTGGCGGGTGCGTTTTCGCCCTGGTATCCGAAGCGTCGCGAAGCGATGTGGGCGTTGCGCGCGCTCGACGAGCGCGAGGCGCGCGGCGAACTCGGCAAGCTGATGGACGTCGAAGAACCCGCGGCGGTGTTTGCCGGCCTCGCCCCGCGGCAAACGGCGGCGTTCGATTTATGGTCGACCGGTATCACGCCACAAAGCCAAGCGATGGCGCATTTTCGCGAGGAGTTGCGCGCGCGAAACGTCGTGACGGCTGCCGGTTTGTCCGAGCTCAAGGGCAATCAGATCTGTCGCGTCGGCGGTTTGGTGATCACGCGCCAGCGCCCCGGCACCGCCAAGGGTTTCGTCTTTTTAACCCTCGAGGACGAAACCGGACTCGTCAACGTGATCGTTCGGCCGGACGTTTTCGAACGGTATCGCCGCGTGATTCGCGCGTCGTCGATGCTGATCGTCGAAGGCAAACTGCAGAAGGAGTTAGGTTCCGTCGATGTGCTGGCACAGCGTGCGTACGCCTTCGACGGCGGCGGCATCGCCGACGGCATTCACGCTCGGAATTTCCGCTAGAACGTCGAAGCACGCGATATGGCAACGTTCAGTAAGGAAACGCTCTCGAAATTCGCGGACGCGTGCGCTTCGATTCCGCTCCGCCCACTCGATCGAGCATTCGAACGCGCCGGCATCCGTCCGGGCAAAACCGGCGACGATTCGGGCGGCGCTCGCCGGACGCAATTTCGCCGGTATCTCGCAGGGATCGATTGCAACGACGAACGGCAACTGCAACAACTGGGCGACGCACTCGGCGCTTTGATCGACGAGGTGGCCGACTCGAAGAAAGCTTTTCTCATCGACTCGGCGGAGCGGGACGGCTTTTCGTTGACGGACGGCACGTTTCGAGTTGCCGTCACCTATGCGAGCTCGTTTGCCCTGACTCGTCTCGAAGATATCGCGGCAATCGACGACCGCATCCGGCGGCTGCGAGTGCTAGCCGGAGAGCGACCAGGTGATGCCGTGGCGGGATCGCGGCAACTCGTCGAATCCGCCGGCCGAATCGCCGGCGACGGCTTCGGCATCGGCGGGAAAAACAAGACCGCAGCGGTCGTCCGCGTTGGATTGCGGAACTTGGCACAGTTGATCGACTCGTTGGACGATCTCGCAGATGCCAAGCTAACGGCAGCTCAAGCAAGATTAGCCGTGGATGCCGCGGCCGCATTGGTATCGTTCGTTGCCGATCGAACGTAACGGCTACGGGCCGAATGCAAGCCATTGGGGATAGTTCACGCCGTCCGTGATGGTTTGTATTAATGAAAAGTTTCCCGCCGCATACTCGGTGACGGAGTTCGCCGAGGCGTTCGCTACATAGACATTTCCGTCACCGTCGAGGATGATGCCCCGAGGTTGCGAGACGCCTTGCGAGATGGTAGCAAACGGCGTCGTGGTCCCGAGTGCGTACACGGTAACGTTGTTGCCGAACGTATTGGCGACGTAGAGGTTCCCAGCCGGATCCATCGTCATCGCGTACGGCTGATTGACCCCTTCCGTAATCGTTTCGAACGGGCTGGTTTGGCCGGGTGCGTAAGCCTCGACATCGCTCCGATTTCGGCCATTATTACCGACGTATAGGTTGCCGCTTGCATCGAAAGCAAACGCGAGTGGTGCACGGATGTTGATATAGCGAATAACACTTCCCAATTGCGGTGCATACTCGGTAACGAAGCCATGATTGGCGACATAGACGTTTTCGGATTCGTCAAGCGCCACCGTACTCGGCTGCGCAACCCCAGACGTTATTCGAACCGCGGGCGACTTGGATCCCGGCGCGTACATCGCGATCGAAGGGGACCGATTATAGTGTGTCGTGAACAAGCGGCCCACGCTCGCAACGTACAGATTCCCCTGCGGATCCACGGCCACCGATTCCGGCCGGCTGATGTCGTCGGTGATTAGTCGAACCTTTTTACCATTCTTACCGATCACTGCGACGCTCCCATTACCGTTGCACGCGCCACCGCAATTTGCCACGTATGTGGTGCCAGACGAATCGACGGCAACGGACACCGGCCATTGAATGTTATCGCTTATCGTTTGTTTGAGTTTCCGGACTGGATGAAGATACATGGTAACGGTGTTATTGCCGCTATTTGCCACGTACAAGCGCGAAAATGCCGCCGTTAAGGCCGGTCGTATGCGATCGGGTTGCGGTAACGTCCGAGACGCTGAAAATACGGCATTGTTTGTGGCGCCGGCACAACCCGCGGTTATCGAAACTGCGAGCGTCGAGAGAAGATAGCAACGGAAACGATTCATCGAACGTTCCTCCAAGAGAAATGCAAGTTCTACGAGGCGTCAGCGGTACTGGTCTTTGGGGACTATTATTTTCTGTTATCGTCCTACCTGCGGCACTTACTACAAGTAGGCGCTGCTGTCTATCTCGTGTAACAGCCGCAGTCGTCACTCTTTGAGGGAGATCGCTTTGAATCGTTACTTCGCTCGTGCGCTCACGATCGTAAGCGTCGCAGCCGTCACCGCTTGTTCGAGCGGCACGACGAACTCGGCGCTGCCCACCACTTTTTCGAATCCAGCGCAACTCGCCGCCATCGATACAGGACATACGCGACCGGGCTGTCCGCAGACGGTGCAGCCGGGGTATGCGACCTGCTATATGTGGATCCGCACCGACGTTCCGCGCACGCAGGGCGAGCATCCGTCGATCAGCGGATATGGGCCGGCGGATTTGCAAGCCGCCTATAATCTGCCATCGTCGCAAAACGGCAAGGGCCAGACGGTCGGGATCGTCGACGCCTACGACAATCCCAATGCCGAAAGCGATCTCGCAGTGTATCGTTCGTACTTTAAATTGCCGGCGTGCACCACGAAAAACGGCTGTTTCAAGAAAGTCAGCCAAAGCGGATCGACCACCAAATTCCCGCGTCCCGATCCGGGATGGGCGGGTGAGATGTCGCTCGACCTCGATATGGTGTCGGCCGTTTGTCCCAAATGCAAAATTATCGTCGTCGAGGCCTCCTCCAATCGACTGATCAGCTTGGCTAAATCGGTCGATCGCGCGGTGCTGTTGGGCGCTAACGTCGTTTCCAACTCGTACGGCGGTTCGGGTGGCGGCTCGTCGAACTCGCATTACGATCACCCAGGAACCGTCATCACCGCGAGTTCGGGTGACTATGGGCATGACGCTTCGTCACCGTGCGATTACGCCACGGTCGTGTGCGTCGGCGGAACGTCGTTGATTAAGGGTGGCAGCGGCCGCGGTTGGACCGAGACGGCGTGGAACGGCGCCGGCAGTGCTTGTGCGCGACTGGTTGCCAAACCGACCTGGCAAACGGATAAGGGCTGTGCGTTTCGCTCTGAGTCCGACGTGTCGTCGGTCGCCTCTCCCTATCCGGGTCTCGCATTTTACGATACGTATCCGTCGGGTGGATGGGGCACGACGGGTGGAACCAGCGCGTCGTCACCGACCATTGCGGCAGTCTTTGCGTTAGCCGGAAATGCTTCCAAACAAAACTATGCAGCCGGCTTGTGGGCGAACGGCGGGTCGTCGGGTTTTTACGACATCACATCGGGCAGCAACGGTGACTGCAAAGCGAATCCGTATATCTGCAATGCAGGACCCGGATACGACGGCCCGACCGGATGGGGCACGCCCAACGGCGTTTCGGCCTTTTAGCCATTCGTCGTTAACGGGATTCGAAACCGGAGCACCGCGCCTTCGTCGTGATGGCGCGGTGCTTCAAAGCGTTCGATCAGCACGCCGCCGTTGGCGAGGATGACGCGTTGCGATGCGATGTTGTCTGGCCGTGTCGTCAACTCGACGTACGGCAAGCCAATCGCCCGAGCGTGGGGTATGAGTTGGCGTAATGCTTTGGTCGCGTAACCGCGACCACGTTTCCACGGCACGACGCCGTATCCAATATGCCCTAAACACGTTTCAGGAAGTGCAGCCGAGCCGGGCGACCATCGAAAGCCGATGCTGCCGCAAAAATCCCCGTCCCACATCCAGCGCTGGAACCCCGGAAGCCGAGGCACCCGCGTACCGTCCGGAAGATCGATCGGTTCGCCGCGCCCGTCTGGATCGTCCAGGGAAGCCAGGAACGCGGGTGCGTCGCGTTCGATGGCCGCAAGTTCTTCTTGGTAAGCTTCGGGACGCAAGTTATCCCGCGACCAGCCGCGCCGAAGCGCGTCTACGTAGCTGGCGAGATATGGTTCGGCTGGTAGCACGAGTTGCATCGAAAGCCGTCTTTTCGCCGGACGGTTTGGAACCATTGCCGGCGATGAGGGTATCTTAGCACTCGCCTTGAGCACCTTAGCACCACCGAAGCCGTCGCGGACGCGCCGTCGTCCGAGCCGTATCGAGCGCGTGACGCTGCATGCCGCAATGGCCGGAAACGCATTGTTTCTATGGAGCGAACCGTTCACGCGTCCGTCGGCGCTGCGCGATCGCCTTTCTGGGCTGGGCGGCGACGTCCGCACGCAGAGCTGGACCGATGCCGCGGCCGGTTCGGCCTCGACCGGCGGGGTCGCGCGCGAAGGGCTCGCGCTCGACGGTCGCGACGCGGTCGCGCTGTTGCGTCGACTAGCCGGCCGCGAGATGGCAACGCCCGATGTTGCGCTCGGCGCCGATGTCACGTTTTGGTGCGATGCATTACGATTGGCGGCCGAGATCGTGGCGTCGCAACGGTTCTTGCCCGGTCTCTCGTATGAAGCCGACCAGAAGCGCTATCGTGCGGTTTGGGACCCGATGCTCGGCGATCGCGAACGCAAGCTGGCCGCCGCATTGGGGGCGACGTCGCCGGCATCGTCTCCGTCGTTAGAACGCTTTCTTGCAGTCGCGGTCGACGCGCTGGTGCGCGATGCCGCGGCCGAGCCACGATCCGCCGCCGGAACCTCGATCCACGACCGATGGCTCGAGGGATTGCGATCGACGGACGGGGTGGTGGCGGCTACTCCGGCCGAACTGCGCGGTCTCGCCGCACAGATTGCCTCTTGGCGCCGGCCGGTTCTCGACGACGACGCAACCGATTACCGTTTGTGTTTACGATTGGAAGAACCGCAGGGTGACGACGACGTGTGGCGCGTCGTCTATTTGTTGCAGAGCCGTCCCGATCCGACGCTGTTGCTCGACGCCGCCGCGGCTGCTGCATCGGCGGCTTCGCGCCGTGCGTTTCTAGCGGCATTGGGTCGCGCCGCGCAAATTTCACCCGCCGTCGATGCCTCGTTACGCGGCGTCGACTCCGTGCCGCATTGGTTCGAAACGGACGCGGCGGGCGCGTACGCGTTTCTTTCGGAATCGGCATGGCTACTCGAACAAGCCGGCATCGGCGTCATCGTGCCGTCGTGGTGGCTCGGTAAACACACCGCCGGCCGCATCGTCGCAAAGGCGACCGTCAAACCGCCGTCTACGTCGGCCGGTTTACGTGCCGATACGCTGCTCGACGTCGACTGGAACGTCGTTCTCGGCGATCACCGCTTGTCGCAAGCCGAGTTGGAACGACTCGCTCGGCTCAAGGTTCCCTTAGTGCGCGTGCGCGGCCAGTGGGTGCACGTGGAGCCGGGCGACGTGCGAACCGTTCTCGCTCGATTGCGCGAAGGCGCTTCGACGCTGACGTTGGCCGAGGTGGTCCGCTTGCAGCTCGACGGTTCTTCGCCGGTGGAATGCGGCAGCGACGTCACGGCGTTGCTCGACGGGTTAGAAAGCGGCGGACGCCTTGGCGAACTGGCACCGCCCGCCGGCTTGCGCGCGCAGCTACGGCCCTATCAATTGCGTGGCTACGCATGGCTGCAGTTTCTGACCGCGGCCGGTTTCGGTGCATGCCTGGCCGACGACATGGGGCTCGGCAAGACGGTGCAAATGCTGGCGCTAATACAGTACGATCGCGAACGCGTCGACGCCCATCGTCCCGTGCTCCTGATGTGTCCGACGTCGGTGATCGAAAATTGGGTGCGCGAGATGCAACGCTTCACACCGGATCTGTCGGCCTACGTGCACCACGGCGCCGCCCGCTTGCGTGGCCGCGAGTTCGCTCGTGCGATTCGGGCGCACGATGTGGTCATCACGAGTTATGCGTTGCTGAACCGCGATGCCGAAACGTTTGCGGCGTTGCGTTGGCACGGTGTCGTTCTCGATGAAGCGCAAAACGTCAAAAACCCCGATAGCAAACAAGCGCGCACGGCGCGTTCGTTGCGAGCCGGATATCGCGTCGCTTTGACCGGAACGCCGGTCGAAAATCACGTTGGCGACTTGTGGTCGATCATGGAGTATTGCAATCCCGGTCTATTGGGATCGCAAACGGCCTTCCGGCGAGATTTCGTTATTCCAATTCAGGCGTTGCGTGATTCGGATGCGGCCAAACATCTGCAGCGGCTGAGCGGGCCGTTCGTATTGCGGCGGAGCAAGCGCGATCCGGCGATCGTCCCCGATCTGCCCGAAAAGAGCGAGTCGATCGAGTATTGTACGCTTACGCCCGAACAGGGCACGCTGTATGCGGCCGTGCTGCGCGATCTCGAAACCGGCATCGATGAGTCACATGGCATGGCCCGGCGAGGCGCGATCTTGGCGCTCCTTTCGAAGCTCAAACAGATTTGCAACCACCCGGCACAATTCGCCAAAGACCGTTCGGCGCCGGCCGAGCGATCGGGTAAACTCGCGCGCCTCGAAGAGATGCTGGAAGAAGTGCTCGACGTCGGCGATCGCGCGTTGATCTTCACGCAGTTCGCCGAGATGGGCAAGCTGCTGGTACGCCGGCTCTCGGAGCGGTTCGGGCGCGAGGTGCTCTTCTTGCACGGTGCAGTTCCAAAAGCCGCGCGCGACGAGATGGTCAATCGTTTTCAAGAAGAGCACGGCCCGTCATTGTTCGTGTTGTCGCTCAAGGCCGGTGGAAGTGGACTGAATCTAACGCGGGCGAGCCACGTCTTTCACTACGACCGATGGTGGAATCCGGCGGTCGAAAATCAAGCGACGGATCGAGCGTTTCGTATCGGACAAACGAAGAATGTACAGGTGCATAAACTGGTCTGCGCCGGCACGCTCGAAGAACGCATCGACGATTTAATCGGTCGAAAGGCTGCGGTAGCCGAAAGCGTGGTCGGAACGGGCGAGCAATGGCTGACCGAACTATCGGACCGCGAGCTTCGCGATTTGGTCGCCTTGGCGCCCGAAGCGGTGGAGGGTTAGCATGCCGAGAGCCGGCGGCGTTCGCGCGCAGTCGCGCCGCGGTGCGTTCGCGCAGCGATGGTGGAGCCGTCGATGGATTGCGGTGCTCGAGTCGCTCGGTTTGGGTGCGCGTCTGCGCCGCGGGCGCGCGTATGCCCGAAACGGCAACGTTGCGGCCGTTGAGGTCGACGAACGCGGCGTGCGCGCGTCGGTGAGCGGCACGCGTGCCGAGCCATATGCTGTGACGATCGCGATGCAGCCG